>SVPT01000032.1 GCA_015065695.1 Oscillospiraceae bacterium
GCTCAGACGGATAGCTCCGCAGGAACCGGGCTTTTTGTCATGAAAAGAAATTTCATCAGCCGCCTTTTCCGGCGGTTTGCTGCAAAAAGTGTTGTGACCGAACCCAAATTATCCGGTGACGCAAAGGATTTGGGTGACATCACTGACCGTATCTGTTCCGACTCTTCCGGTCGCCCACACAAAATATGGATAATGAATCATTATGCAACAGAGATGTTCATTAACCATGCCGGTCGTCATTATTGGTTTGCTAAAAAATTGGAGCAGCGAGGTTATTCGCCTACGGTATTTACAGCTTCTTCATTCCACAATAAGCCCGAAGGCATTGACACCGAGGGAAAGCGTTTTAAGATAATATACACTGATGACACCCCCTTTGTGTTCGTTCGTGTAACCCCCTCCACTGGCAACGGTTTTGCACGCATACGTAATATGCTGCAGTTCTTCTTCAGGCTGTTCCCCACCGCAAAAAGCTATGCTGCCACCTGCGGCAAGCCCGATGTAATCATCGGCTCAAGCGTACACCCTCTCACCATGGTTGCGGCACTGCTCATTGCCCGCCGCATGAAGGTGCCCTGCATCTGCGAGATACGAGACCTGTGGCCTGAGGCCATCTTCACCTTTGGCAAGACCAAGCCCAACAGCCTTCTCGGACGTATTCTGACGGCGGGAGAACACTGGATATACCGCAAGGCCGATGCCCTCATATTCACCAAAGAGGGCGACACCGACTATATCAAGGAAAAGCGGTGGGACACCGACCACGGCGGCGATGTTGACCTGGCAAAGTGCCACTACATCAACAACGGCGTGGACATTCCCGCCTACGACCTGTCCATCTCCACCCAGACCATGCGCGACAGCGAGCTGGACGACCCTGATGCATTCAACGTGGTGTACGCAGGCATCATTCGCCCCGTCAACAACGTGGGCAACCTGCTGGACACCGCCGCACTGCTCAAGGGCTACCCGCGTATCCGTTTCCTTATCTACGGTGACGGCGACCAGCTCCCGCAGCTTCGTCAGCGCGTAAAGGACGAGCATCTGACCAACGTCAGCCTGAAAGGCCACGTCGAGCGCAGATTTATCCCCTACATACTCAGCCGCTCGTCTGTAAATATTCTCAACTATTCACAGAATCAGTTCAACTGGACAAGAGGCAACAGCTCCAACAAGCTGTTTGAATACCTCGCCAGCGGCAAGCCGGTTATTTCCACCGTCCGCATGGGCTATTCCATCATAAACCGCTGGAAATGCGGCTTTGAAACCGAACAATGCACCGCCCGCTCCCTTGCCGATGCCATTCTCCGCATATACAGTATGCCGGAGGAGCAATACCGGCAGCTTGGCATAAACGCCCGCACAGCCGCCATGCAGTTCGACTTTGAGCGACTGACCGACCGACTGGTTTCCGTCATTGATTCTGTCACAGACGACACAACCGCCCATACTGTTTCCAGATAACACGGATGGTAGAAAACAATGCTTATTAAGACCCTTCTCTTCAACTACGGACCCGCATGGATGGTAAACCGCGCCCTGTACAGCGCAAAGCTCCGTCTGCTGCGAGCCTTTCCCAAAACCGAAAAGTATTTTGAAAAACCCCGCTACGCAGAGCGGCTGGAGATTTTCGACTTTGACTGCAAGGCCATTTCCGCATTTCTCTCCCGCCTGCCCCAGAGCGAGAAAAACCGCCTTATTGCCACAGCCGATGATGCCTGCCGCGGCATCATCACCGGCTTTTCCGCAGTAAAGCTGGACTACGGTCAGCCCATCAACTGGCAGCTTAACCCCCTGACCGGCAAAAGCTGCGAGCTGAAGAACAAATGGTACCGTATACCCGACTTCGACAATGAGCGGGGCGACATCAAGGTCATATGGGAAATATCCCGCTTCTCTCATTTCTTCACGCTGTGCCGTGCCTATATGCTGACCGGCGACAGAAAATACTACACCGCTTTCTCCGAGCAGCTTGCCTCATGGCTTAAAAAGAATCCCTATTCCTTCGGCGCAAACTACAAGTGCGGACAGGAATGCTCCCTGCGCATGATAAATGCGCTGGCTGCCTACTCGGTGTTTTCCTATTACGGCGAAACCACCGAAGAGGACCGTGACAATATGCTGGAGCTGGTCTCCCGCTGCTACATGAAGGTCCTCTCCAACTTCTTCTACGCCTACCGCTGCATCAAGAACAACCACACCATTTCTGAGCTGTGCGGCATGATAATCGGCGCATGGTGCTGCTGTGACGAGGACACCCTCAATAAAGCATACGTCAAGCTGGACGGAGTGCTGAAAAAGCAGTTCACCTCCGACGGAGGCTACACACAGTATTCCTTTAACTATCAGCGGTTTGCCCTGCAGCTTACCGAGTGCCTCTTCAAGATTGCACCTGTGACAGGACAATCGCTGTCCGCTGAAGCCCGCCGCCGCATCAAGGCAAGTGCCGCGCTGCTCTATCAATGCCAGCAGGACGGCGGCGTACTGCCCAACTACGGCTCCAATGACGGTGCGCTTATCTTCCCCGTCACCTCCTGCGACTACCGTGACTACCGACCTGTCATCAACACCGCCTACGCTCTGGCGGGCACTCATGCCCTCTACCCCGAGGGAATGTATTCCGAGGAGCTGCTCTGGTTTGGCACAGGCGAGTACCCCACCGAACGAATGGGTATGCGCTCCTGCGCCTTCAAGCAGGCAGGTCTGTTCACCCTGCGCAGCGGCGGCGATTTCGCCATGATATGCCTTAACGACTACCGCTCCCGCCCGGGTCATATGGATCAGCTTCATATCGACATATGGCGCGACGGAAAGTGTATTCTCTGCGACAGCGGCACAGGCTCCTATGCCGACGAGCAATGCACAAAGCTGGCTGACACCGAGGGTCACAACGTAGCCTATATCGACAGCCGCGACCAGATGAGCCGCCACGGTCCTTTCCTCATCTACGACTGGAGCCACCGCGGCAGCTTTACCGCCAAGCCCACCCGCTTCAAGGGCACTGTGCGCACCGCAAAGCACTACAGCCACACCCGCGAAGTTATCCTCAGCGAGAACGGCTACGTCATCAACGACCACCTTGTCGGTGACACAGGACACTGCGACTTCCTCTTCCACACCCCCTGCGATGTGCGCATAGAGGACAACTGCGCTGTGCTTTCCATGAACGGCCGCGTTGTGTGCTACATACGCAGTCAGGGCGATATATCCGTTACTCCCTGCAAGCGCAGCCTTTACTATATGTGTACTGAGGACATAAGCTGTGTACGCATCAGGCGGCTGACCCCCAGCAATTCCGAACGCAACAAGACTGAAATAATCTTTGCCTGATAAATAACCGCGCAAAACACAAATTCTCAATACACCCGGAGGACTATCTGATGATCAATGTTATAGGACTTGGATACATCGGGCTTCCCACTGCCCTTATGTTTGCTTCCCACGGCGTTGAGGTGGTCGGCACCGACACCAATGCCGAGCTGGTGGCACAGCTCAACGCAGGCAAGACCACCTTTGAGGAAAAGGGTCTTGACCAGCTTTTTGCCGATGCGGTAAAGAGCGGCATACGCTTTTCCACCGAATATGTTTCTACCGATACATACATCGTAGCTGTCCCCACCCCCTATGACAAGCAGAGCAAAAAGATAGATTCCTGCTATGTTGTGTCTGCCGTCAAGCAGGTAATGGAGGTCTGCCCCAAGGGTGCGGTTGTTGTTCTGGAATCCACCGTTTCCCCCGGCACCATCGACCGCTATGTACGCCCCATCGTTGAAAGCCACGGCTTTGTCATCGGCGAGGACCTGCACCTTGTCCATGCTCCGGAACGCATCATTCCCGGCAACATGGTATACGAGCTGCTGCACAACTCCCGCACCATAGGCGCAGACTGCCCGAAGATTGCCGAGCAGATAAAGGAGCTTTACTCCTCCTTCTGTCAGGGCGAGATAGTCACCACAGACATTCGCACCGCCGAAATGACCAAGGTGGTGGAAAACACCTTCCGTGACATCAACATCGCCTATGCCAACGAGCTGGCAAAAATCTGCCGCTGTGACGGCATGGACGTCCACGAGATTATCCGCATCGCCAACAAGCACCCCCGCGTTAATATTCTCTCCCCCGGCCCCGGTGTGGGTGGTCACTGCATCTCCGTTGACCCCTGGTTCCTTGTGGGCGAATATCCCGGTCTTGCCAACATTATCCTCGCCGCGAGAAAGATCAACGACTCCATGCCGGAGTTTGTCCTTGAACGCATCAGCGAGATTATGAAGGAGCGCGGCATCACCTCTGTCAGCCGCATCGGTCTGTACGGACTGACCTACAAGGAGGACGTGGACGACGTCCGTGAATCCCCCACCCTGCAGATGCTGGAGTGCATGGAGCGCCATCTGGCAGGCGGCATAAAGGTCTTTGACCCGTGGGTAAAGAAAGACCTTGTTCCCAACCAGTACCACGACCTCGACAGCTTCCTCGCTGACGTGGACATGGTGGTTATCATGGTCGGCCACAGCCAGCTTCGTGAGAATATGGACATTCTCAAGGGCAAGGTAGTCCTTGATACCCGTCACATCTGCAAGCTGGACGGAGTTTACTATCTTTAATATTCGGAAAGGCAACCCGATTTTATGAAAAAAGTCCTTGTGATATTCGGAACACGCCCTGAAGCCATCAAGATGTGTCCGCTGGTCAATGAGCTTAAAACCCGCGAGACCCTTGACGTAAAGGTATGCGTATCAGGTCAGCATCGTCAGATGCTCGACCAGGTGCTGAACGCCTTTGGCGTCGTGCCCGACTACGACCTTGCAATAATGAAGGAGCGTCAGACCCTCTTTGACATAACCGCAGGCATACTCAGCGGCATACGCGAGGTGCTGGAAAAGGAGAAGCCCGATGTGGTGCTGGTTCACGGCGACACAAGCACCACCTTCGTCACCTCCCTCGCCTGCTACTATATGCAGATACCTGTCGGTCACGTTGAGGCAGGTCTGCGCACCGGCAACATATATTCCCCCTATCCCGAGGAATTCAACCGTCAGGCGGTTGGTCTGATTGCCGCGTTCAACTTCTCCCCCACCACCACCGCCCGTGACAACCTTCTGCGTGAGGGCAAGGCCGCTGACAGCATCTACGTCACAGGCAACACCGTCATTGACGCTCTGAAAACCACTGTCCGCGAGGATTACACCCACGAGCAGCTTGAGTGGGCTGCCGATTCCCGCCTCATTCTGATTACCGCACACAGGCGCGAAAACCTCGGCGAGCCTATGCACAGTATGTTCCGCGCCATTCGCAGAATTGTGGACGAGCACCCCGATGTCAAGGCGATTTATCCTATCCATCTCAACCCCGCTGTGCGCGAGGCTGCCGCGGCTGAGCTGGGCGGCTGTGAGCGTATACGCATCATCGAGCCGCTGGATGTGCTTGATTTCCACAACTTTATGGCAAGAAGCTACCTGATACTCACCGACAGCGGCGGTATTCAGGAGGAGGCTCCCTCCCTCGGCAAGCCTGTGCTTGTCATGCGTGACACCACCGAGCGTCCCGAGGGCATCGCCGCAGGCACACTCCGCCTTGTGGGCACCGATGAAGAGGTCATATACAGCAGCTTCAAGGAGCTGCTTGAGAGCGAAGATGCCTACCGCAGCATGAGCGAGGCAAGCAATCCCTACGGCGACGGCTTCGCCTGCAGACGCATCGCCGACATTCTCGAAGGACGTCCGATGAGCATATAATCCCCTATGCTCATTTTCCGATAATCACGAAAGCAGAGGTGATACCATGGGTTTCAATTTCAGAAAGTCCTTCCGCATCGGCAAATTCCTGCGGATTAATCTTTCCAAGAGCGGCATTGGCTGGTCGGTGGGGCGCAAGGGAATACGGTACACCCATTCTGCCACAGGACGCAAACAGGCTACCCTTTCCCTGCCCGGCACAGGTATCAGCTACACCATTCCTCTCGGAAAAGCCAAGAAGGCAAGGAGCAAGAAGGTCAAGAAAACCGAAAAGAAGCCTGCCGTCACCGCGCCCGAGGTAACACCCGCGCTGCCGCAGGAAACTGCTCCCGCAGAGCAGCCTGTGACCTGCTGCCCCACCGCCGCAGAGGGCTCTATCAACACCACAGCCTTTCACGCTTCGGGGAGCCCTGCAAGCGAGGACGCTGCGCCCACTCCGTTACAGGCTGAGGAAACCGCCTCTTCCGACACCACTGTATTCTTCTCAGCAACGGGAAAATGCTACCACTACAAGCCCTGCTGTGCGGGGCACACCTACACCCGCAGCTCCACCGAGGAGGAGGCTCTTCGCATGGGGCGCACCGCCTGCTCCAGATGCAGCGGCCCGAAAGAATAGGCATTTTCTCTTGTTCTCAATATACTTTGCGTATTAAAATACTGCTGACCTGTTCCCTGCAATCGGGGTGCAGGTCAGTTTTTTTGCTTGTTAGGGGGCTTTCGGGGGCTTAAAATATGTTGTTTGCGCGAAAATTTACGGCTAACAGATATTTATTAACCCTCTGATGTATTGTAATTTGCTTTCGCATGGTATATAATAAGTATGAATAGAATGACAAGGTGGGATATTATGCGCGAGGTCTATCTGGACAACGCATCCACGACCCGCGTAGGCGATAAACCCGCCCGCGCAGCCGCTGATGCAATGACCGTCTGCTGGGGCAATCCGTCCTCACGGCACAGCATGGGCGTTGCTGCCGAGTCGATTATCAAACAGGCAAGAGCCGCCATCTCCGCCGAATTGGGCGCGAAAGACGGCGATGTATATTTCACATCCGGCGGTACGGAGGCCAACAACATGGCAATCCTTGGCGCTGCACGCGCCCGCCGCAAGAACGGTCTGCGGGTCATCACCTCTGCTGTGGAGCACGCATCGGTCAACGATGCCTTTACCCAGCTTGAGCGTGAGGGATTTGACGTTGTCCGCGTCAAAACAAGCCCCACCGGTGTGGTTGACCTGTGCGACGTGGCGAATGCCATCGACGACCAGACCATTCTCTGCTCCTTTATGCTGGTCAACAACGAAACGGGCGCAATCAACCCGATTTCCGATATTTCCGCCCTGCTTCATCAGCGGCGTCCCAACGCAGTCATGCACTGCGATGCCGTGCAGGGCTTCGGCAAGCTGCCGGTGAAGGTTTCCTCACTGGGCTGTGAGCTGATTACCGTATCAGGGCACAAGATACACGCACCCATGGGTGTGGGCGCGCTTTACTGCTCCCGCCGCACCACACTGCAGCCGCTGATGTTTGGAGGCAGTCAGCAGCGTGAACTGCGCACCAGCGCACCCGATTCCTACCGCCCGGGCACAGAGCCTGTACCGCTCATCGCCGCCTTTGGCGAGGCTGTACGCGGTTTGCCTGCCCCCGCACAGCGCCTTGTATCTATCCGCACACTCAACGCTCTCCTGCGTGAGAGGCTTGCCTCTCCCTCCCTCAACGAAGAGGTCAACGCACACATGACCTTCAACAGCGATGAAGCCTGCGCACCCACTATCTTCAGCTTCGCCACAGGGTGCATCAAGTCGGAGACCATGCTCAACTATCTCTCCGCGCAGGGCATTTATGTATCCAGCGGCTCAGCCTGCTCCAAGGGCAAGAAGAGTCGTGTGCTGGAGGCACTGGGTCTTGCGGACAGCATTGCCGACAGCACCCTGCGCATCAGCTTCAGCGCGGAAAACACCGAAGAGGACGTGGAGCTTTTCTGCGAAGCCCTCCGCAACGGTCTGAAAACACTTGTCCGCTTCAAGTAACAGCGTTTCTCAAAAACGGTCGATTCATTGGGATAACCCCAATTCAATAAATCACGCACAAAGGAAAAAACAAATTGAACGAAGTCATACTGATAAAATACGGCGAGCTGGCACTCAAGGGACTTAACCGTTCCACCTTTGAGGCTGTGCTTGTCAAGAATGTACGCCGTGCCGCCAAGAGCATCGGCCCGGTAGATATACAGCGTTCCCAGTCCACAATGCGTGTCCGTGCAAAGGACGGCGGCCCGTTGGACGAATACGCAGATGCCATCGCCAAGGTGTTCGGCGTTGCCGCCTTCTCCCGCGCCTGCGAGTGCAAAAAGGACATGACCGCCATCTGCGAATGTGCCTGCGAATACCTGAAAGCCAAGCTGCTCTCGGTACGCAGCTTCAAGGTGGAAAGCAAGCGGTCGGACAAATCCTTCCCGCTGAAAAGCCCGCAGATTTCCGCGCAGGTGGGCGAATATATACTGGAACACTTCCCCAACCTTGTGGTTGACGTACATCAACCGGACATCATCGTCCACGTTGAGGTACGCGACTTCGCCGCCTATGTACACGGCAACCCCGACCCCGGCGCAGGCGGTCTGCCTGTCGGCACAGGCGGTCGCGCCGCCATTATGATTTCCGGCGGTATAGATTCTCCCGTTGCCGCATGGATGATGGCAAAGAGAGGCGTTGAGCTGACAGCCATACACTTTGCCAGCCCGCCCTACACCAGCGAGCGCGCCGAGCAGAAGGTCATCGACCTTTTGAGCAAGGTTTCCGAGTGGTCGGGCACCATTCGCCTATTTATCGTACCCTTTACAGCCATTCAGGAGCGCATTCGTGATGACTGCCCCGAGGAGCTGTTTACCGTTATCATGCGCAGATACATGATACGCCTCGCGCAGCGCATTGCACGACGTGAGGGCTGTCTGGCACTTATCAGCGGCGAGAGCCTTGGTCAGGTTGCCAGCCAGACACTGACCGCCATGGTCTGCACCGATGCCGTCAGCGATATGCCGGTGCTTCGTCCGCTGGTGGGCATGGACAAGGAGGAGATTGTCCGCATTTCGCGCCACATCGACACCTTTGACATTTCCATACTGCCCTACGAGGACTGCTGCACTGTGTTTACCCCGCGCCACCCCCGCACCCGACCCACCGTTGAGATGCTTGAGGAGGCAGAAGCCGCTCTTCACATTGACGACCTCATCGAGGAGGCTGTAAGCGGCGCCGCAAAGCTGTGGATAGGTCCACGCGGCAGACAGTAAACGTGAGGGGAACAATATAAATCCGCACCAATCCATCATAAGAGATTTCATACAGACGTCAGGGAACTAAAATCAGCAACCATGCAACCATGTCACTTGTATAGGAGGGAATTTAATGGATGCCGAAATCATCAATGTAGGTTCTGAAACACTAACCGGTGATGTAATAACCAACACCCAGTCATTCCTTGTAACCGAGCTTGCCAACATCGACGTTAACGTCTACTGCACCAACACCGCAGGCTTTGACCCGCAGAGACTGCGCGAGCTGCTTTCCATAGCACTTTCCCGCAGCGATGTTGTTCTCATTGTCGGCGGCATGGGCCCCAACACCGAGGACATCACCAAGCAGACGGTATGTGACGCTCTGGGTCTTACCCTTGTGCCCCACGAGGTCAGCCACCGCCGCATTGAGGAATACTGCGAGGCCAACGGTGTTGTCAAGACCGAGACCATGATGGCGATGGCCAATATGCCCGCCGGCTCTGTTGTTTTCCGCAACGACAGCGGTATGTGCCCCGGCTGCGCAATCCGCAGCGCAAAGCAGTGCATAGTCATGCTCCCCTCCTCCACCGTTGAGCTGATGCCCATGGTGAAAAACTACGTTTCCCAGTACCTCAAGCAGCTTACCGACGGCGCGGTTTTCTCCCAGGTTATCAACGTATTCTATCTGGGCGTTACCCTGCACGAGGTTGAAGAGCGTCTGGGTCACCTACTCAACAACGCCAACCCCACTGTGCGCTGCGTTGAGATGACCGGTGAGGTGCGTATCCGCGTTACCGCAAAGACCGGCTCGGAGCAGATTTCCAGAGAGATGGCTGCCCCCGTTATCAAACAGATTATCGACCTTTTCGGCACCGATGCCTACGGCATGAACACCGTCGGTATCGAGGAGGTTGTCGTGCGCGAGCTTAAGGACAGAAAGATGACCCTTTCTACCGCGGAAAGCTGCACCGCCGGCATCATCTCCAAGCGCGTTACCGACATTCCCGGTGCGTCCCGCGTCTTTGAGCTTGGAGCAGCTACCTATTCTTCCAACAAGAAGTCGGATATGCTTGGCGTATCTGACCGCATTATCCAGCGTTACGGCGCGGTTTCTCCCGAGGCCGCCGCTGCAATGGCAGTCGGCGCCCGCCGTCTGGCAGGCAGTACGCTGGCTGTTTCCACCACCGGTATCGCAGGCCCCGGCGGTGGTACCGCACTGAAGCCGGTCGGTCTGGTGTACATCGCCCTTGCCGACAAGGAAAACGTCTGGATACGCAAGACCCTTATCCAGAAACCCGGCATGGACCGCGACTATGTACGTCAGGTTGCCGCCTCCCACGCACTTAACCTTGTGCGCCTTTACGTCACCCATCTGCCCTACCTGATGCCCGGCTACGAGCCTCTGGGCGAGGGTGTGCGCGAGTCCTACTTCAGCGAGACAACGGTCATGTCGCCGCAGGCCATGAAGGCTCTTGCAGCCTCCGTACCTGTCGCCTCCCTCGGCGCGGGCAACACCACCATACAGCCCTCCCTGACTTCGTCCAGCTACTCCTACTCCCAGTCCACTCTGGCGGCACGCTCCTCCGCAGCCGCCGCAGCAGCCGCACCTGCTGCACAGCAGCAGTCGCTTTACACCGATGAAGCAGCAGCAGGCGGAAAACGTAAAAAAAAAGAGGCTAGAAACATGAGCGGTGCGCTTGCTCCCACTTCTTCAATGTCACCCGCTGTGCCCAAGAAGCAGACAAAGAAAGCCGAGCGCAATCTGACACAGCTTATTGTATTCTATATTGCGCTGATAGTCATGCTTGGCTCGGGCGGCTGGCTGCTGTATGACCTTGTCATTCAGCCCCACCTTGTTGAGTCCAGCTTCGACACCTTCCGAGAGGTACACAGCACCGCTTCGGTCAATGCAGCCACCAACGGCGTATGGGAAAACGGCGTTGAGACCGAGGAGCAGGACCCCGACCGCAACGAGGACGGCACGCTGAAGTCCTTCAATTCCCTGCTGGAGCTGAACAAGCACATTATCGGCTGGATAACCGTCCCCAACACTGTCATCGACTACCCTGTTGTTCAGCACCCCGATGACGCACAATATGCCGCCAAGGGCAACTACTACTACCTCTCCCGCAATATCTACGGCGAGAACGATAAGAACGGCACCATCTTCGCCTACTATCAGAATATGTTCAACAGCGAGACGCTGCCCCAGAACACCATACTCTTCGGTCATCACATGAAGAGCGGTGTTATGTTCCAGAATCTTCTGAAGTACGACGTTTATGCCAAGTCCTCCAATCTGGACTTCTACAAGCAGAATCCCGTTATCCGCTTCGACACCAAGTACACCGAGGGTCAGTGGGTAATCTTCGCCGTCGTCAAGGGCGATGCCAACCACATTCAGGAGGACAGATACACATGGATCCGTCCCGCCTTTGAGAATGACGCTGACTTCGCCAACTTCATCGCGGACACAAGAGCGCGTTCCATCATCAACACCGACGACTGCATCCCCGTTGATACTCAGGACGTCCTGCTGACACTGCAGACCTGCTCCTACGAGTACGACAACTTCCGCACTCTGATTATCGCCCGCAAGCTGCGTGATGACGAGGTTACCGTTGACGTTTCCTCCGCCACCATCAACTACAACGCTGTGATGCCCGGAGTCTGGAAGAGATAATCCTCCCGCATTTTAATGATACCGAGGGGAGACGACTGCCAAACGCAGCCGTCTCCCTGTTTGGATATTCGGAATGTGTGAACATTTCATGGAGAAATCTTTTATGGAATTTGAACTGCGGCGCTGGAAGGAGCGCAATATTCCCCACCTTTTAAAATACGGTAGCCACCCCTCCATTGCTGACATGATGACAGACCCTTTCCCCTCCCCCATGACGGAGGAGGCTTCACGTCTGCTGGTGGATAGCTGGCTCAACGCCGACGACAGCCGTGTGCTGTGCCGCGCTATACTCATTGATGGCGAGGCAGTGGGCGGCGTGTCCGTCACCCTGCTTGACGGCATACACTGCCGCACAGGAGAGCTTTCTTTCTGGCTTACACCCAGTCTGTGGGGCAACCGCATTGCCACCTGCGCTGTGCGGCAGATATGCGCCGAGGCTTTCGGGCTTTTCGACATAGTGCGCATACAGGCACAGCCTCTTGCCCACAACAAAGCCGCCCGCTGCGTGCTTAACAACGCAGGCTTTTCCTTTGACGGACTGCTGCGGCAGAGCATCTGCAGGAACGACTCCGTGCAGGACGGCTGTATGTACTCACTGCTTCGCAGTGATTTACTCTGATTATCTCAACACAAACTTGTTTACAGAAAGGGGTGAGCGTGTATGCGTGCATCTGTAATATGGTATCGTTCACGTCCATCGGATGAACTGTCCGCCCACCTGCGCGACACGCTTTCCGTTATCGAGGCAGACCTTGCCGGAGAAACCGCCACCATCGAGCCCTCCAAGCTGCCTCTTATGCTGGCACGCGCACTGCGCTCCGAGGACGGCGTTATCGTCATCGGCGGCATGGAGCTTATCAAGCAGGAGGAAAACTCTGTCTTTATCCTCTCCCGCTGCATGGCTCTTCCGCTGGAAAACGGCGACAGCAGCCGCTCGGAATACATATATGACACCCTGCGCGGCACCAAGCTTCCCAGCTTCAGGAGTGCCATGCTTTTCCCTTCCGCTAACGGCGGTCCGGAGGGCATGGTTATTTATTCCGGCACACAGCTTCTTATCCTGCTGCCTTGGCTGGACAGGGAGCATATGGATATGCTGGACATGATGGCAGCCTATCTTCCCGAGATGGTCTTTGGCAAGAAAGAGGAAGAGGTAAAGGAGCCTGAAGCCCCCGCTGTACCGGAATACATTCTGCGTGCGGCACAGAAGCATCGCCAGCGCACAGTAAAAAGCGACCAGGAGCTTGCGCCCGAGCAGCTCCGCTATATGTTTGAGAAAAGCCGCGGCAACGGTGACATCATGGAAACCAACCGCGCCATCAACGAGGAGGCAGAGCAAGCCCGCCGCGCCGAAGAAGCCGCAGCATACAGCGAAAGATGGCTGCGCCGCACACAGCATCTTTACGAGCGCAGTCAGCAGCAGAAGATGCAGCAGCAACAGCCGCTATCCTATGATGATGACCAATTTCCCGAGATGCCCCCGCGCAGAAAACCCATACAGTCCGATGATTGGGATCAGCCCATCTATCAGCCTCGCATGAGGCAGCACCACGCGCCCGAAGAGGACTACCGTGCCCCCGCCGACGACCGGCGTGACTATCCCCGCTACAACGCTCCCGAGGCATTTTATCAGGGCGAGGACATGGCATTTGAAGAGGTTGCTTCTTCCGCACCCCGCAGAAAACCTGCCTCCCGCCCTGCCGCAAGGCACGCCGCAGCGGACAACGCAGGCTTTGATGATGGCTATGTGCCGAAAAGACTGCGTGATGACACTGTAGTCATCGAGGATGAGCTTGAGGATATTCGCCCCGAGGACTGTGTGCCCTTTGAGGAGCCTGTTACGGAAATACCCAAGGAGCAGTCCAAGCTGAAGCAATACATCGACCGCATAATCCCGCCCGGCTCCATGATGCGCATGGCACTGCCGCCGCTCATTCGCTCCCTTTCGGTGGTGCTGGTGCTTTGCATCATCGTGTCCTCCTGCGTCATAGGCTACAACTACTACGAATCGGGTCTTATCGGTCCGAAGGAAATCTATCAGGCGGAGCTTGCGGCTATGTACAGCGAGCCTGACGAAAACACGATAACCAACCTGCCCGAGGGGGTACTCCCCCGCTTTTCCCGCCTCTTTGCGGAAAACGGAGACGTGGGCGGCTTTATCAGCATTCCCGGCACTGATATTTCCCACCCCATAATGCAGGCCCACGCGGAGAATCCCAACGTATACTCCCACCTTGACTATTACGGTCGTGAGGACAAGCGCGGCTCGCTGTATTTTGACGCAAGCAACCGCATCACCTCCGACAGTGATGACTTCAATCTGGTGGTCTATGGCAACACCACCACCGACAACTCCCTTTTCTCCGAGCTGCACAACTACACCAACAAGCGTTTCCTCGCCGAGCATCAGCTTATCAACCTTGACACCCTCTACAGCAGCTCACAGTGGGTGGTGTTCTCGGTATGCTATGTCAGCGGCGACACCATCAGCGAATTCAACTACGCAAACACCCAGTTCTATGGGCGGTATGACCATCAGATACACCTGTATAACCTCTATATCCGCAGCCTTTTCTACACTGCTACGGAGGTTTTCCCCGATGAGCATATCATCACCCTTGTCACCGACTCCGACAGCTTTGAGGGCGCAAAGCTGCTGGTATGCGCACGCAAGGTGCGTGAGGACGAAGACCTCTCCTACCTCGGCACCAACGTGGTGGAAAACGATCTTGTCCTCATGCCCGACCTGTGGTACGCCATCAACGACAAGCTCAAGCCCGCAGTGCCCCGTCTGGAGCTGCCCACCGATTCCCCCGACGACCTCTACACCACCGTTTCCTGGTCGGATATAACCACCACTACCGCAGCACAGACCAGCACAACCACCACTGCGGCAACTACCACCACCACAGCCGCGACCACAACCGCCACTACTACAGCCACAACCACCACTGCGGCAACATCGACCGACACCCCCACCGATGTCACCGACCCGCCGCTCATCATTCCCGATGACCCCTCCTCCTCTGACGTGCCGGAGCTGCCGCCTGAGACCACCACTACCACCACTACCGCAACCGCGGCTACCACCACCCTGCCCGCTTCCACAGGCGCGCCCAATATGCGCATAACCTCCAACGGCAAGGTTATCACCGGCTCTCCCGCCGACGTGCTTGCCATGATAATCGAGGCGGAGATGGGCGGCTCCTACCACAAGGAAGCCCTCAAGGCACAGGCAGTTGCCGCATATACATACTATATCTACTCTGGCGGCAGCGCGAAAGCCCCTTCCTTCCCCACCAAGAAGGCAAGCGGAGTGTGCAAGGAGGCCGCTGCAGCGGTTGCCGGACAGAAGATGGTCTACAAGGGAATTGCGCCCTACACCCCATACTACGCCATTTCCGCAGGTGCTACCGCCAACAACAAGGACATCAACGGAGCCAACCTCTCCTACCTCTCCTCGGTAGACTGCTCTGTGGACAAGGGAGTCAGCGGCTACCGCGTAGTCAAGGAGGTCAGCGCCAACGACGTTGCTGCCAAGGTGAAGAACAAAAAGGGCATCGACCTGAAGAAATTCTCTGACAAGAGCAGTTGGTTTGAGGTGCTGGAGCGCGATGCAAACGACCTGTATGTCCTGAAAGTCAAGGTAGGCGACACCACCTACAAGGGCAACACGCTGCACCTGAGCATACTCGGTTATTCCTGTCTGCGCTCCCCCTGCTTCTGGATTGAATACGACCCCTCCCGCGATATGTTTATCTTCACCAGCCTCGGCTACGGCACAGGTGTAGGCATGAGCCAGAAGGGCGCGAACGAGTACGCCAAGCAGGGCTACAACTACGACTGGATACTGCAGCACTTCTATCCCGGCACTACCATCAAGGGCTGATGCACCGTATCCCAAAAGCCCCTGATGTGGAAAACCGCACCACCCAGCCAAAAAAGCTGTCAAGTAAAAATTGACAGTAATATTATGTGCATATTGCACAATCAGTGAGTTTTCACTTATTGCAATATGCACATACGGTGTATACTTCCCCACGGTTTTTAACACTTTCCACATAGTTTTCCACACCTTTTTTCGCGTGGATACAAGGAAAATCAAAAGCCTTCCCACCCAACTTCAACATTGGGCGAGAAGGCTTTTTTCATGGGTATGATATACATTGTTTTACATAACCGGTTACCATTCGATATTCTTATCCAAGCTTCTTTGCCTTCGGATAAGATGATGGGGGTTATCAGCTTTCGGCATTTATCTTCTCCAGAAGGGAACGCACCAGCTCTGCGGCTTTCTGTGCTGCTTCATCGGTCTTTTCCTTATAGGAGAAGCTCTTGTCTCTGGCAACGATTTCCACTATGCCTTCCTTGAGATTTCTCGGGCTGACGATGATGCGTACAGGGACACCCAGCAGGTCTGCATCGGAGAACATTGCGCCCGCGCTGACCTTGCGGTCGTCGTAGATGACCTCGATGCCAAGGCTCTGCAGGTCGGCGTACAGCTTGTCGGCGCAGGCTCTGACATCCTCTTCATCAACACGCATTGCGCAGATATGCACCTGCCACGGTGCCACGGAGATGGGCCAGATGGGGCCGTACTGATCGTGGTATGCCTCGCACACAGATGCTGCAAGACGACCGACACCGATGCCGTAGCATCCCATTATGGGATACTGCAGCTCGCCGTTTTCATCGGTGTAGGTCATGTTCATGGACTTGGTGTACTTGGTGCCAAGCTGGAAGATATTGCCCACCTCAATGCCTCTGGAAACCTCGATGGCGGGCTTTCCGCACTTGGGGCAGATGCCGCCCTCGATTATCTTGGCGAAGTCGTGGTACTCTGCGTCAGGCACATCGCGCTGCATATCCAGACCGGTGTAGTGGTGCTGGTCCTGATTTGCGCCGCAGCAGAGGTTGTTTGCGCCCTGAATGGAGCGGTCGTACAGCACGCACAGACCCTCAGGCAGACCCATCGGACCGATGTAGCCGGCGCACAGTCCGCTTTCCTCGGTGATAACGGCGGGATGCACATCGCAGCCAAGGAAGTTGGTCAGCTTGGTCTCGTTTACCTCAAGGTCACCTCTGATGAACAGCACGATGTAGCTGTCATCGGCATTCTTCTGGTAGACAACCGCCTTGCAGGCTCTCTTTTCATCGGTATTAAGGAAGCTGCAGATTTCCTCTATGGTATGTGCGTTGGGGGTGTGTGCCAGCACAAGCTCCTCGGAAACCTCGTCTCTGCGAGGCTCGATGATGCTCTCCGCGGCTTCCATGTTGGCACGGTAGTCGCACTCGGTGCAGATGGCGATGGAATCCTCTCCAATGGGAGTAAGCAGCATAAACTCATGGGAGATGCTGCCGCCCATCATGCCGGAGTCGGAAGCAACGGAGATGACCTCGGGCAGACCCACACGCTCGTAAACACGCTCGTAGGCTCTGTGGCAGCGGGCGTAGTATTCCTCAAGGTCTTGCTGACTGGTGTGGAAGGAGTATGCGTCCTTCATGGTAAACTCACGCACACGGATAAGTCCTGCACGGGGGCGTGCCTCGTCACGGAACTTGGTCTGAATCTGGTATATCATAAAGGGATAGCGCAGATAGCTCTGTCCGTATTCACGCACAAGATGCACCGCTGCCTCTTCGTGGGTCATGCCCAGCAGCATGGGGCTGCCGCTGCGGTCGGAGAAGCGTGCCATCTCCTTGCCGATGCTGTCATAGCGACCCGACTCTCTCCAGAGCGATGCGGGCATTACGACAGGGAACTGCACTTCCTGACCGTCTACTGCGTCCATTTCCTCGCGGATTATCTGCTCAATCTTGCGTGTGACTCTGCGCAGCGGCATATAGGAAGAGAAGATGCCGTTTGCGACCGACTTGAGGTAGCCGCCCCGCACCATAAATGCATGGCTGTCCACCACGCAGTCCGAGGGACGCTCCTTGAACCGCTCACCAACCAGTTTTTCCAGCTTCATAATTACTGTACCTCCGTATGATATTGAATACAAAAAAGCCCTGAGCCGATATTTGTCCATCGGCTCAGGGCGAACTATCTGAATAAGTCCGTGGTACCACCTGAGTTCGGGTATGCCTGCGCACACCCGCACTTTTCCGGCACAGCGCACTATGCCGTATCTCTGTAACGGGAGAAACCCGGTAGAGCTTACTTTTGAGCAACCACTCTTTCGGCTCACAGCTCAAAGATGGGTTGGGCATTCTTTCCATAAGGGCTCACAGCGACCGCCCTCTCTCTGGTACTGCAATTCGAACGAACTGCAGAAAATGTCCGGAATGCTTACTACTTCTTATCATAGCTTTTTGTATTCGGTTTGAGTGGATTATACAGCACAGTTTTTCTTTTGTCAAGCCCACATGATGTGCTGCAAAATTTCATTTTAGCATTTTGTAAATTATACTTGACATATTATATACTTCATGTTACTATATGTATGCTTGCAGGCGACACATACAATTTTATCAACCTGAACACAGAAAGGGAAATTATCATGGATCATGCATTTATTATCGGTTTTGCAGCGGCTATTGTTGCTGCCATTGTCTTCTATTCCGTATATGCCAGACGCAAGGGTATCAGCGAGGGAAAAGAGTTCGATGAGCGTCAGCTGATTGTGCGCGGAAAATCCTTCAAGGCATCGTACATCACCCTTGCGGTACTGCTTATTGCCTATTTGCTGGCAGGCTCTTCCTTTGGCTACACCGGCATCCTTGACCCCTTCTACGGCGTTATTCTCAGCCTGCTGTTTTCTGTCTTCCCCATGATTGCCGTACGCATATTCAACGACTCCTACTTTGGCAGAGGCGACCACAGCAAACGCAACCTGATTACTATCGGATTGCTCTCTCTTTTCAACCTGGGAACAGGTTTGTACAGAATCATCTCCACAGGTGAGCCCTTCAAGACAGGCGAGATGAACGTATCCCTTGTCAGCCTTGTTGTGGGCGTAATGGGCATTGCTGTCATTGCAATGGTGCTTATCCGCAACCTGATGCTGAAGAAGGCAGAAGAAAGTGAGGACGATGAATGAAAAATCTTCGACTGAAATCCGCCCGCGCCGCCATGGATATGTCCCAGCAGGAACTGGCTGACGCAGTGGGCGTTTCCCGCCAGACGGTCAGTGCCATCGAAAAGGGCGACTACAACCCCACCATCAACCTCTGCATCGCCATCTGCCGTGTGCTAGGCAAGACCCTTGACGAGCTTTTCTGGGAAGAGCAGTAATGGCTGCGCACTTCCAAAATAATCGCCCAAATCATTGTAAACCCCCGCTCTGTGTGGTAGAATAATTCTGCCACACAGATTCTTTTTTTACGGAGCATTGAAATATCATGTCACATACTGAAGCTGTAAAAAACCGCGGCGCTCACACCGTGGACATGACCACCGGCAGTATCCCAAAGCTGCTGCTTGGGTTTGCCATACCCATTTTCCTCAGCCAGACCTTCCAGCAGCTTTACAACACCGCCGATGCCTTTATCGTGGGAAGATACCTGGGCACCAACTCCCTTGCTGCGGTAACCTCCTCGGGCACACTGATATTCCTGCTGGTCAGCTTTTTCACCGGTGCTGCAATGGGTGCGGGCGTGGTTATCTCCCGCTACTTCGGCGCAAAGGACTGGGACAGGGTCTCCCGCGCAATACATACCGTCCTTGCGCTGGGTCTGGTGTGCGGCGCACTGCTCACGATTGTGGGTGTTGCGCTGACGCCTACATTCCTCGTGTGGATGAAAACCGACCCCGAGGTGCTGCCGGAGGCCATTGAATACTTCCGCTACTACTTCCTCGGCGCGATTGCGCTGGTGCTGTACAACATCTGCCGCAGCATCATGAACGCACTGGGCGACAGCCGCCGTCCTCTGCGCTATCTTATCCTTTCCTCCCTGCTGAACATCGCCCTCGACCTGCTATTTATTGGCGGCTTTGGCTTCGGTGTATGGTCGGCAGCGGCGGCAACGGTCATTTCGCAGGCACTCAGCGTGGTGCTTTGCCTGCGCCATCTTATGAAAAAGGGCAACATCTTCACCCTTGAGCCGCGAAAGATACGCTTCCACAAGGATATGCTGCTGGAGATACTCAGGTACGGTCTGCCCTCCGGCATACAAAATTCGGTCATCGCTTTTGCCAATGTTATTGTGCAGTCGCAGATCAACACCTTCGGCAAGTTTGCCACTGCCGCATTCGGCACCCACGCCAAGATTGAGGGCTTTGCCTTCCTGCCCATCGTCAGCTTCAATATGGCAAGCACCACCTTTACCGGGCAGAATCTGGGTGCGGGTCAGCACGAGCGGGCAAAGAAGGGCGCACGCATTTCCATACTTTCCGCAGTGATTTCCGCCGAGCTTATCGGTATATGCTGCTTTATCTTCGCACCAACGCTCATCGGTCTATTCGACAGCAACCCCAGCGTCATCGAGCTTGGCACACGACAGGCACGCACTGTTGCCCTCTTCTACTGCCTGCTTGCCTTCTCCCACGCCATAGCCGCCATCTGCCGCGGCGCAGGTAAGGCCTTTGTGCCTATGACGGTCATGCTGTCGGTGTGGTGCGTGCTGCGCGTTGCCTACATCGCACTGATTACATCGCTCCACTGCGACATCGGAATGATTTATCTGGCTTATCCGCTCACATGGTTCATCAGCTCGGTCATCTATCTTATCTATTACCTGCGCTCCGACTGGGTACATGGCTTTGACGGCAAAAAGGAGGCAGCCAAAGCCTGACGGCAGCGGCTGCTGACAGCAAAAAGTATTTTGGAACAAGGGGAATTGCAATGAAAAAAGCTGTCATATCGCTTATCTGCGCTATACTGATATGCGGGCTTCTCTTATCATGCATGGGCTGCGGCGGCAGCGACGGACTGGTCACAGTGGACGCACCCACCGACACCAACGGAGTTGTTTCACCCGATTCCGGCGGCAATGTAGTTATCCCTCAGCCTACCGAGAAGGACATAATCTCCGAAATGATTCACTGCTATGGCAGGTATCAGGACCAAGCCTCGCCGCAGGTGGATGCAATGCTGACCGAGCTTAAGTCCATGGACATGGACACAGGCACACGCTGGCAGTATATCATGGACTACTGGCGATACACGACAAATCAGCTTACCCTCAATTATGACGCTCTGCCCGCTGACGTTGCGGACGGACAATCGCTGTGCATAGTTGTGCTTGGCTTTCAGCTCAACGCAGACGGCACCATGCAGGAGGAGCTTATCGGTCGGCTTACCACCGCGCTGCACTGTGCGCAGACCCACCCCGAGGCGATGATTCTCTGCACAGGCGGCGGCACCGCCTACGGACACCCCGAGATAACGGAAGCGGGCGAGATGGCAAAGTGGCTCATAGAAAACGGCGTTGACGAGGGGCGCATAATCATCGAAAATGCCTCCCGCACCACCGCCGAAAATGCCATGCTGTCCTATGGGCTGCTGCGGACTTACTGCCCGCAGGTAAACAGGCTTGCCATCGTCACCAGCGACTACCATGTGGCTTGGGGCGCTTTGCTCTTTCAGGCGCAGAGCATACTTTCCGCAGAGGACCCCTCTGCCCCCGCTGTTTCGGTGATTTCCAACGCGGCATACGACACCGGCAGAGGAAAGGCAGCCGCTTTCGGCTCACAGGCAAACGGACTGCTGGAGCTGCTGTCACATCAATAAACAACGATTGGAGGATTGCGCAATGCCACGCACAGAAGCCGTCGAGCTTACAGTGCTGTGCCTGCTGCATCAGGACGGAAGATACCTGCTGCAGGACAGGATTAAGGCAGACTGGCAAGGCTTTACTCTGCCCGGCGGACACATCGAGCCGGGCGAGTCGATAGTCGATGCGGCAATACGGGAAATGAAAGAGGAAACCGGGCTGACAGTGCTTGACCCCAGACTGTGCGGCGTAAAGCAATTCCCCATCGAGGGCGGTCGGTACATTGTATTCCTTTTTGAAGCCACACAATACGAGGGCGAGCTGCGCTCCTCGGAGGAGGGAAAGATGCACTGGGTGGCAGGAGAGGATCTCGGCAGGGTCAATCTGGTCAATGACTTCATGGATTTGCTTGACGTGATGCTAAGCGACAGTCTGAGCGAATTTCAGTATGTGGCTGGGGACGACAATTGGATTATTGTAAAGAGATA
>SVPT01000033.1 GCA_015065695.1 Oscillospiraceae bacterium
TGCTTAACCATGTGCTGCTGCACCAGTCGGTCATCGGCCTTGAAAGCTATGCCGCCTTTGAGAAGATCGGCGATTATCCCGACATCGTCATCGGCTGTGCCGGCGGCGGCTCCAATCTGGGCGGTCTTATCGCTCCCTTCATGCGTGAGAAGCTGCAGGGACGCAGAAACACCCGCTTTATCGCCGTTGAGCCCACCTCCTGCCCCTCCATGTCCCGGGGACGCTACACCTACGACTACTGCGACATCGGACACGTCACCCCGCTGGCAAAGATGTACACCCTCGGCAGCGGCTTCCTGCCCAGTGCCGACCATGCAGGCGGACTGCGCTACCACGGCATGAGCACCGTCGTTTCCAAGCTGTACCACGACGGTTATCTGGACGAAGCCCGCGCTGTGAAGCAGACCGCTGTATTCGAGGCTGCGGAGCTGTTTGCCAGATACGAAACCATTCTGCCCGCCCCCGAATCCTCCCACGCTATCCGTGCCGCCATCGACGAGGCTCTGGTGTGCAAGGAAACAGGCGAGGCAAAGACCATACTCTTCGGTCTGACCGGCACAGGCTACTTTGACATGGCGGCATATATGTCCTACTTCGGCAAGGAGATGCGTGACTACGCACCCAGCGACGAAGAGCTTGAGCAAGGCTTTGCGGGTCTGCCTCAGATGTAATCTTCTTTTCTGTTTTTCTTCATTTTTTCCTTTTCATTTTCCCAGTCGTTGTTTTTTCCTCTTCAATACATGGAAAAAGGGCGGTTTACGCGGTGACGTAAACTGCCCTTTTTTCGTTGTTCAGTTTTTGCGGGGCTGTGCGAGCTTCTTTGCAGAAGCCAGCAATGCTTTGCCCTTTGAGGAATTGATGAACACACCCGCAAGCGCGAAGAGCATGAATGCCACAAGGTCAACACACGCCACCGTTGCGCCTGTCTGGTAGGAGAGGCGGCAGGCGGCGAAGAAACCTATGACAAAGCAGGTGACCGACAGCACCGCCGAGCATATCACCACGCTGCGGAAGCTTCTGCAAACACGCATTGCCGACAGCGCGGGGAAGATGATTATGGCGGAAATCATTATCGCGCCCAGCATCTTCATGCCCAATACTATTGTAATAGCGGTGAGTACCGCTATCATCAGCTTGAAAAGCTCTGCCCTTATGCCGGCGGCACGGGAGAAGGCTTCGTCAAAGGTGATGGCGAAGATGCGGTTGTAGCACAGCACAAAGAACAGCAGCACCGCCACCGAAAGCACTATGCTGAGTATCAGGTCCTTATCATCAAGGGTGATGATGGAGGCTGAGCCGAAAAGGCTGTTGCAGATGTCGGTGTTGCGGCTGCCGGAGTAGTTGTATATCAGGCTGCCCACCGCGACTGCGCCTGTGGAAAAGAGCGCAATGGCAGCGTCACCCTTGAGCCGCTTGCTCTCGCCTATCTTTATGAGCAGAAATGCCGCCGCAACGACGATGGGGATTGATATTTCCAGCGAGTAGTCGCCCAGCTCCAGCACCGTTGCCACAGCCAGCGCACCAAAGCCCACATGGGAAAGACCATCGCCTATCATGGACAGCCGCTTGAGCACCAGACTGACACCAAGCAGAGAGGCACACAGGGCGACAAGTATACCCACCACAAGTGCCTTTACGACCACCTGTGTTATGTACGGGTTCTGGAATATTTCCTGTAATGTCACTGCTTGTCCCTCCCCAGAAAGGCTTGCGCTGCCGCGCTGCTGCTGTAGGCATCCTTTGTGCCGAAAAATTCTACCCGATGATGCAGATGCAGCACATGGGTTGCCGCCCCCGCAATCGCCGAAAGGTCGTGGGAAATCATTATAATGGCGATGCCCTGCTCCCTGTTGAGGGTGCGCAGCAGGTCATACAGCTCCGCGGTGACCACCGGGTCAAGACCGGACACCGGCTCGTCCAGCAGGAGCAGCTTGCGCGTCGCGCACAGCGCCCTTGCCAGAAGCACACGCTGCTGCTGACCGCCCGAAAGCTCGTTGTAGCAGCTTCCTGCAATGCCGTCTATGCCCAGAAGTCGCATATTTTCCATTGCCTGTTTCTTATCCTCCGCGCTGTAGAAGAGGCGGAAACCGCCCCGTGCCAGTGTACCCGAAAGCACCACCTCCTGCACAGAGGCAGGAAAATCGCGCTGAATATCGGTCTGCTGGGGAAGATAGCCTATCTCCCTGCGCTGCAGCCCCTCGCCGAGGATTATCTCTCCGCTGACAGGGCGCAGCAGCCCCAGTATAGCTTTCATCAGCGTAGATTTGCCTGAGCCGTTTTCTCCCACGATGCAGAGATAGTCGCCCTCCCCTACCTCGAAGGAGATGTCCTCGGCAACGGTGACACCGTCATAGGCGAGGACAAGGTCTTTACATTCAAGTATTGCCATCAGTTAAGTGCCTCCCGCAGATACTCTGCATTGCGCTCCATCAGCGACAGATAGGTCTCGCCGCTCTCCGCTTCCTCTTTGGTCAGGTTGTGGCAGGAGTGAAGCTGCAGTTTCTTTGCGCCTGTTGCCTGACAGATGGTGTCTGCCACCTTTCCGTCGGAAAACTCGATATAGAATACTACGGGAATGTTCTCACTCTCCACCTTGTCGGTCAGAAATGCGATGGTGCTGAGACTGGGCTCAGTGGCGGAGGAGCAGCCTGCGAATGCCGCGTAATACTCAAAGCCGTAGTCCTCCGCAAGATAGCGGAAGGGGAAACGCTCGGCGAATATGAGGGTATTTCGTGCGGCGTTTGCGGAAATATCCTGCAGCCTTTCGTCCAGCGCGTTAAGCTGTGCGATATATGCATCGGCATTGCTGCGGTAGTAAGCCTCATTGTCGGGGTCGGCTGTGCACATCCTTTCACAGATAGCCTCGGTGATGACAGCGGCACGGCGGGGGGATGTCCAGACGTGCTCGTCAGCCTCTGCTTCCCCGTGGTCATGGTCGTGGTCCTCTTCGGCAGCTTCCATGCCCTCCACCAGCTCTTCCTCAAGGGTGTCGGTCAGGTCGGTGAGCACCAGCAGCTCGGTATTGTACTCTGCCAGCATGGGCATAAGCTCCTCTGCCCACTGCTCCGATTCGCCGCCTGTGCAGATGAACAGGTCACACTGCTGCACTGCGGCAATGTCCTGCAGGGTCAGCTCGAAGCCGTGCGCTTCGGTATCGGGGGGCAGCAGCAGAGTAACGTCTGCCCTGTCGCCGCCTATCTGCCGCGCAAAGTCATAGGATGGGAAGATGGTGGTAACCACCGTCAGCCGCTCATTGCCGTCACCGCTGCCCGCGCCCCCCGCGCAGGCGCACAGCGACAGACAAAGCAGTGCGGCAAGCACCGCCGCTGTCGCTCTGCGGATATTGGCAATTAATCTGTTTGTCGTTGTTTTCATTATTATTTGTCCTCCGCTACGCGACAATTGCCGCACAGTCCGTAGATGGTAGTCCTTTCGCTGTCAACGGAAAAGCCCAGCGCGTCACCCAGCCGCTCGCTCATGCCGGTCAGCACGGAGTTATCCGCACAGATAACCTCGCTGCAGCGGGTACACTTCAGGTGCAGATGACCGCTGCAGGCACTTTGGGGGTTGCGGGTGTAGCGTGACCCGCCGCCCTCTGCCGCAGAGCGCAGCAGTGAGCCGTCCCGCGTCATGCGGGAAAGCAGGCGGTACACCGTTGCCTCACCCATGTCCAGCGACGGCTCTTCTATTATTTCCCGCGCGGAGAAGCTGTCATGGGGGTGCTCATCGAAGAAGTCCAGAAGCTGCTCATGCTGTCGGGTGCGGTATTCTTTCTTTTCGGTAGTGTTTTTCATTGTCCTTGCCCCAGCGAATTTGATAGTCACTATCAAATGTGACAGGTGTGATGATAACACAAAGAACAAGGTATTGCAATAGTTTTTCTTGTAATTTTCGTACATTACCAATCTTACATTTGAAATGCGGTTAAATATCTAATGTAATACAGCTAAATAACACAAATACTATAGCATTTTATGAATCCATACTGTATAATGTGTTTGTCCAAGGGCGAGGCATATCTGCCTGCCCACATTAAAAAAAGAAAAGAGGAAGAATATGAAAAGGATAATTTCTATTATTCTGGCAATGGCACTGCTGCTGACCACAATGGTTTTTGTCGGCTGTGAGAAGGAGCCCGAAGTACCCGAAGAGACCGGTCCTCAGGTGCCCCGCGAGCTTGCTTATCTGGCAGAGCAGTACTACGACAAGGTAAGCTCCGGCAAGAACGTCCTTGAAGAGGGCGTCAACTTCGTCAAGAACGGCAGCTTCTCCGAGAGCGGCAGCTTCTGGAGCATCTACACCGAGTCCGGCGGCTCGGGCGAATACTCCACCGCTGACGGCAACCTGACCGTGAACATCAACGACGCAGGCAGTGTTTCCCACGCTGTTCAGATGTACTACGACAGCTTCTCCCTGACCAAGTTTGCCGAGTACGAATTCTCCTTTGTCGCCTCCTCCACCCTGCCCGACAAGGTACTTGAGGCACGCCTCCAGCTCAACGGCGGTGACTACAAGGCATATGCACTTGAGTTTATCAACCTGACCACCGAGCCCACCCTGTACACCATTCCCTTTGTCATGAATTACGACACCGACAAGGCACCCCGCATGGCTTTCAACATGGGTCGTGCCTATGACGGCAGCGAGAAGGATCTTGACATTCCTCCCTACACCATTGTTATCGACGACATCTCCCTCATCTGCACCAACAGCTCCGACATCGAGGACGTTGAAGAAGTGCCCACCGTTGATATAAACATCAACAATGTCGGCTACAAGTGCGCTGACGAGAAGATTGCCGTCTTCCGCGGCAAGTACGGCTGCGAAACCTTCGAGGTCGTTGACGATGACGGCAACGTGGTTTACACCGGCGAGATCACCGAGCCCTTTGCCAACCCCAACGCCAAGGAATTCAACTACTACGGCGATTTCTCCGAGGTAACTGCTCCCGGTCACTACACCATCCGCGCCGAGGCTTTCGGCGAGTCTGTCCGCTTTGAGATAGGCGACGACATCTATGATGACATCTTCCGCGACATAGTTCGCATGTTCTATCTGCAGAGATGCGGCTGCGAAATCCCCAAGGAATTTGGCGGCAAGTTCACCCACGGCGAATGCCATACAGAAGATGCTGTTATTTATGGCACCACCAAGAAGGTTGATGTTTCCGGCGGCTGGCACGATGCCGGCGACTACGGCAGATATGTTGTTGCGGCTGCAAAGGCTGTTGCCGACCTGCTTCTTGCCTACGAAGCCAATCCCGCCATATTTACCGATGACTACAACATTCCCGAGAGCGGCAACGGCATCCCCGACATTCTTGACGAGGTCCGTTACGAGCTTGAGTGGATGCTCAAGATGCAGGACACCCGCAGCGGTGGCGTTTACCACAAGGTAACCTGCGCTGAATTCCCGGGCGAGGTTCTCCCCGAAAGAGAGACCGAGCAGCTTCTCGTTCTGCCCATCTCCCTGACCGCTACCGCCGACTTTGCCGCAGTCATGGCTATGGCTTCCCGCTTCTATGCAGACATCGATGCTGACTTTGCCGAGGACTGCCTGAAGGCTGCAAAGAAGGCTGCCGCTTACTTCGACGGCAAGAACTACGGCCCTGTTTCCTTCAAGAATCCCGAGGACGTCACCACCGGTGAGTACCCCGACCACAACTACTTCGACGAGCTGTGCTGGGCTGGCGCTGAGCTGCTGCTCGCCACCGGCGACACCAAGTATCAGGAGCTTGTTGACTTCAGCATCTCCAAGCCCATGTACTCCGCAACCGGTCTCGGCTGGGCTGATGTGGGCAGCTACGCCATCAACACCTACCTGAGCCTTGACGAATCCCTGCGCAGCCAGGAATCGGTTGACTTCATGACCGGCAAGCTGACCAAGGCACTCAACCTTATGTGCGCAAAGGCCGGCGAGGACGGCTACAAGATGTCCCTTGGCACCAGCTATCCCTGGGGCAGCAACATGACCGTTGCCAACAACGGTATGCAGTACCTTATGGCCAACGACCACGGCATCAGCACTGACGCCGCACTGTGCAGCAACCTTGCTGAGTGGCAGCTTAACTACCTCTTCGGCACCAACCCCATGTCCACCTGCTACATCACCGGTGCTGCTCCTTCCTCCCCCAAGAATCCCCATCACCGTCCCTCTCAGGTCAAGTCTCAGGCAATGCCCGGCATGCTGGTAGGCGGTCCTGACAGCAATCTTGAAGATCCCTGCGCTGTTGCATTCCTCTCCGAGGCAGCACCGCCCAAGTGCTACGTTGACAACGTACAGAGCTACTCCTGCAACGAGATTACCATCTACTGGAACTCTCCGCTGGTTTACCTGATGGCACGCCAGTGTATGCAGTAACTTATCGTTTACGTCTTCCTCTCTGATACATTCTAAAACAGCAGGCGGTGTTCAAGCCTTACAGCTTGGACACCGCCTGCTGGATTTTTTATTTCTTTTCGTCGGGCATTGTTATTCCACTTAGCGGGAAACGTCACCGTAGGGAAAGCAATGCTCCGCCTTTGACTGAAACTCCCTGAGGTTTACGATTTTGCCCTCATCATCAAATTCGATGACAGAAACGCCATCAAAGCCGCTTGTAACACTGTCGTATTCGCACCTGAAGAACCACTCCGCAGCGACTGTTTCCCCTTGGCTGATGAACTGCTTTATCGTCCATTCCAGAACAGTACCGCGCTTGTTCCAATCGGCAAACCATTGCGAAATCTGCTTCAAGCCGTGATACTGCGGGCCGTAGCTCTCGGTATATACTGCCTCGTCGGAAAATACATCTGCCAGCACACTGCTGTCTTTATCAATCCACGCCTGAAAATACCGTCTTACAGTGCTTTCCTTGTGCATCTAAATCCCTCCGCAAATCTTGTTTTTCGGCACTGCACGTCAGATGATTATGCCGTGGCAGTGGTCAATCTCGTGCTGGATTATCTGTGCCGTCCAGCCGGTGTAGGTTTTGGTGCGGCTTTTCAGCTGCATATCCTGATAGCGCACCGTTATGCGCTCGTAGCGCACAGTCTTTCTTCTGCCTGTCAGCGAGAGGCAGCCTTCCTCCGCCTCATACTCCCCTGACTGGGCGGTGATGGTCGGGTTGAGCATTACCTCTGCCCTCATACCGTCAAAGAAAGCGATGATGCATTTGCTGACACCTATCATGTTGGCTGCCATGCCCACGCAGTGTTCACGGTTGGCGTGGAGGGTATCCAGCAAATCCTGCGCGACGGATATATCCTCGCGCACCGCCTCCTGCGAGCGTCTTCCCAGCAGAATGATGTCCTTGCATATTGGTTTTATCATTAGTTTCTCCTCCTGCGTATTCCGCATAACAATGCAGCGCAAACACCTAACGGTCTGCGCTGCATTTCTTTGTTTATCTGCTATGGTTTATTTGCCTGCGACAAAGCCCATGATGCTGACAACGTCGCCCTCCATGACGAAGTAGAGCTGTGCGGAGGTATTGTTGTTTTTATCGGCATAGTAGATTATCATGCCGCCGTCATCGACGTAGTCACTGCCGTAGGCGGCGGTGATGTCCTGCAGGGTGCTGCCCACAGCTATGCCCTTGGGGGTCTGCCAGCCGATGTCGTAAACCTCAATGCTGTTGACGTAGTCGCCGCCTGCCTTGAGGGGGTAGGTGACGATGCAGGCATCGGCATAGGCGAAGGTCTTGTCCATACCCTCCTTGCCGTCTACGCCGTTGGCGGCATAGGTGCAGCTGATTGCCTCGCTGTACTCATAGCCGTCACCCAGAGTGACCAGCAGAGTGTCCACTGTGTCGTTGGGGCGCACTGTGGTGTTGAATACAGTCAGTGCGATGTCGCCTGCGGAGAAGCTGCCCATGCTGCTGCCGCCGCTGCCTGCGGGGGTACAGCCTGCGAAAATAATCAGGGAAAACACTGACACCATTGCAAGCATCAGCATCATTCGCTTTTTCATTTTTTATTCCTCCCGGTTTGCCGCATTACGGCTTATTTGCTGTACCTTACTGCGCAGGCTCTGATGCAGGGGGCTGCGAGGGCTCACTGGGAGCAGCGGTACTGGTGGTTGTGGTGGTCGATGTAGTGGTTTCGGTAGAGGTGGTGGTCTCGGTGGTGCTTTCGGTGGAGGTGGTGGATTCCGTTGTTTCCGTAGATTCGGTAGTGGTCTCTGTGGTGGTGGATTCGGTGGTGGTCTCCCCAACTGTGACTGTACACTGGGCGGTGAAGTTGCCGTCAACGGTAGTGCAGCGGATAACCGCAACGCCATTGCCCACAGCGGTGACCATGCCGTTGTCGTCTACTCTGGCCACATTGGTGTCGGAGGACGACCACACGCAGGCTTTCTCCGTTGCGACATGGGGGTGAATCTCTACATTAAGGGCAATGGAACCGCCTATCTCAAGGCTGGCTGCCTGCGGCGCAATGGAAACGCCGATTACAGGGGTCTCGCCCGTCCTCGGGTCGATGTACTGGGAGGCAACACTGGGTCTGCCCGCGCCCCTGCCCAAGGGTGAGCCGTTGACTATCTTGACATATGTTCCCGCAGGGCAGAAGCGATAGAGGAAATATGCCGCCTGAACACTGGTGCGCATACAGCCGGAGGAAGCGTTGGTGCCGATTGCGGCAACGCTGTTTTCCTTCAGTGCGCCGAAGCTGGTTGAGGTGTACAGCGGACCGTGGAAGAAGAGTCCGCTCTTGTAGCTGGTTGCAAAGGGCGAATAGGAATTAGTGCCCCAGCGATGCCATTCCTCCTTACTGCCCAGAGAGAAGAGACCTACCGGAGTAAGTCCCGATGTTCTGCCTGTGGCGGTGAGGTAGGTGCGGACAACTCTTGTGTACTTGCCTCTTTCGTCCTTGGCGTAGAAGGTGATGGTGTGGGAGCCCTTTTCAACATAGACAAAGTAGGGCGAGCCGTTTACGGGGAAATCCTCCGGACGCACCGCAGTGGTGGGCGCAGTGGTGGTGGACTTGGTGGTTTCGCCCTTCTTGGTGGTTCTGGTGGTGGTGGAGGCGGTGGTAGTGGTTTCGGTGGGCTCGGTTTCCTCAGTCATTTCCGGCAGCTCGTCCATTCCGATGGGCACGCCGCCGGTGTCAATATCGCCGACAGTTACCCAGCCCTCTGCGCCGTCGGGCGTCACTATGCGGTAGAAGCCCTCGGAGTATTCCAGAATGTACACCGTTTCTCCTGCCGGCAGGGTGATTTCCGAAGCCGAAGCGGCAGTGGGAGCGGTACACAGCGGCGTATCGGTAAACACCGCGCCTGTGCCCAAAAGGTCACCCGGCAGATTGTCGATATTGAACTGCGCAAGCACCGTTCCCATGGTCATATCGGTGTTGGACACGTCGCAGTCGGATATGACCATGTTTGTTTCGATAAGCGCGTTCTCCCTCGCTGACGCTGTCAGCGCGATACTTCTGCTGATGGCAGTGATGGCAACGGCTACAACCGGCAGGCACACCAGAAGCATGATGATTATTATAAGGGTCTTGCCCTTTCCTTTTACGTTCACTTCTCTATCCCCTCACTGCGATGGCAGGGCGCAGCATTATGCGGCTGCCCGCAAAAATATACTTACAATATATACCATTCGCTGTTTCATTTCAAGAAACAATTAATGAACATTTCAGCCAACAAACCGCTTCATCAGGCGATAGCCCGGCTCAACAAGCACACCTGTGGCGGCAGCGGTCTTTTCGCTGAGGCACTCGATGCCGCTTTCCACCGCATTGGTGCTGTCATAGATGAGGTAAGGCACCGGGTCGCTGACGTGGGTCATCAGGCTGAGCGGGGTAGGGTGGTCGGGCAGGATCATTACTCGGTAGGGCTCGCCCAGCTCCTCCAGACCTGCCAGCAGGGGCTGCAGCACCTCGCCGTCTATCAGCTCGATGGAATGTATCTTGTTCTGCGTTTCGTGGCGGTGACCGCACTCATCGGGGGCTTCAAAATGGAGATAGATGAGGTCGCTGCCCTCGCGCAGGGCGGCAAGACCCGCCTCGGTCTTGGCTCTGAAGCAGGTATCAATATATCCTGTTGCGCCCTCTACCTCAATGGAGCGCATACCTGCGCACTTTGCTATGCCGCGGATAAGGTCAACCGCCGACACGACCGAGCCGGTAAGTCCAAACTTTTCCTTGAAATTGGGAAGCTGCGGACGGGTGCCCTGACCCCACAGCCATATGGAGGTTGCGGGGCGTTTGCCCTCAGCAACACGCTTTGCGTTGACAGGGTGATTGCGCAATATCTGCTCACTGCGCTTCATCATGTCGATAAGCTGCTGTGCCGCGGGATTGGTGTTGAGATATTCACCGATGACACGACCGGAAATGTCGTGGGGCGGGGTGAGGTCACCTATTTCCTTGGTGCCGTTATTCCACACTAGGCAGTGGCGGTAGCTTACGCCTGCGTGGAAGGAGAAAACCTCAGTGCCCAGTGCTTCGTCCACAGCGGCAATCAGTTCCGCTGCCTCGGCGGTGGAAATATCGCCTGCGCAGTAGTCCACCATGGTCTTTTTCTCATACTCCGGCTCATCGGAGAGAGTCACCAGATTGCAGCGCATTGCCACATCGTCATCGCCCAGCTCTATGCCCATGCTGGCAGCTTCCAGCGGGGAGCGACCGGTGTAGCACTGGGTGGCATCGTAGCCCATGACGGCAAGGTTGGCAACATCGCTGCCCGGCTTCATGCCCGGCTCAACGGTGCGCACCAGACCTACCTCGCCCTGACTTGCCAGTCTGTCCATATTGGGCTTCTTCGCGCACTCCATGGGGGTTGCGCCGCCCAGCTCTTCAACAGGGTAATCTGCCATGCCGTCGCACAGCACTATCGCGTATTTCATTTTCTTTCCCTCCATAACATATACTGTCCTTGCTTTATGCGGACAGTCTTGAATAAGCAAAAACAAACAAAAGAGCCGTGATGATTATCCACAGTGGACATCAACACGGCTCATTGACAATTCCGCCTGACTTGACAGGAACAATGCCTTTTCGGACATTGCTCCGCCGACGAAGGGTTGAGCAAAAACCACATCGCCGAACCATGCAGTGCAAACCGCATCCGAATCAATACTCTGGCAAGTATTCAGGAGATGTTCAGGCGGCAGGGTTTCCCCTGCGACAGAAAGCATATCACCCGAATGTTACGCGAGTATTAATAAGTGTCCTATTTACGGCTGAAAATAGTCATAATATCGAAGTAGGACTCGTCCACCGAATCATCGGAAGAGCCATCTGCCGGTGCGGCAGCGGCAGTGGTGGTGGCAGCCTGCTGTACCTCTGCAACCACAGAGGGTACTTCGTCAGCATCGCCGGAGAGAGAGGAGGTAGCTGCGTTGTCAGCCACAAAGCCGGTGGCGATGACGGTGACGCGCATCTCGTCGTCCATGCTCTCATCAAAGGCAGCACCCCAGATGATGGTTGCATCGGGATGGGCGGCCTTGGTAATCATGCTGGAAGCGAGGTCAACTTCTTCCAGATTGATGTCGGTAGAAGAGGTGATGTTGATGATAACACCGCGTGCGCCGTTGATGGAGGTCTCCAGCAGCGGGCTGCTGATGGCGGCATGGGCAGCCAGAGAGGCCTTTTCCTTGCCGACAGCGGTGCCGACACCCATGTGGGCGTAGCCTGCGTCCTTCATAACAGCGGTAACGTCGGCGAAGTCAAGGTTGACAAGGCCGGGGCTGTTGATGAGGTCGGATATGGACTGGACGCCCTGACGCAGAACGTCGTCTGCGATGGAGAAGGCGTTGACCAGAGTAATCTTCTGCTCGGAAACCAGCTTGAGACGCTCGTTGGGGATAACCACCAGAGAGTCAACGTGCTCACGCAAAGCGGCGATGCCCTGCTCGGCCTGCTCCATGCGGCGCTTGCCCTCAAAGGCGAAGGGCTTGGTTACGATACCAACGGTGAGGATACCCAGCTCCTTGGCGATCTCCGCGATGACGGGAGCAGCGCCTGTGCCGGTGCCGCCGCCCATGCCTGCGGTGATGAATACCATATCGGTACCCTTGAGAGCGGCTTCGATGTCCTCGCGGCTCTCCTCAGCGGCACGCTGTCCGCGGGAGGGGTCGCTGCCCGCGCCCTTGCCGCGGGTAATCTTGTCACCGATGGTGATCTTGTGGGTGGCCTGAGAACGGTTCAGCGCCTGAACATCGGTGTTGATGGAGATAAACTCCACGCTGGTGATGCCCATCTGAATCATGCGGTTGACAGCATTTCCGCCGCCGCCGCCTACGCCGATAACCTTTATCTGAACAACATTTTCGTAATCGCTATCAAAGGCAAATGCCATAATTGAATCCCCCTGTTACGGTTTAATACTGCAGTCCGAACAAGACTCGCTGAAAATCTATACTCAGCCGCATCGTACAGCGCAATTTATACAAATCTCCGATGCATCGGCTTACCAAAATGGCAGTATGATATTCCTGATAACTAATTTAACACTTTTGGGCACAAAATGCAATGCATTTTTTCTGAATTTTCAATATTTTGTTATTTTGTATATTCTTCTAATGCGAAATCCACCACATAATGTTATTTCGTTCTTAATATACAGTGCCAACAATATCCAAAAGCACAATTGCACCGCCCTTGGCCTTGGTGCAATTGTGCTTTTATCATTTTCATATGGTCAGTCGGCCTCAGCAGTGTCGGTCTGCTGCTGCTCCTTGCGTTCCTCTTTCTGCTCCTTGACATAGTCGGGAGTGAAGATGGCGGAGTCTATCTTGGTGACGTTGATGTCGCCCGATTCGTTGGAGGTGATGCTGCCGTCGGCGATAAGCATTGCTCCGAGCATGGCTTTCTTCCGCAGCTCAACGGGCTGCCCGAAGATGATTCTTATGCGCCCGTCATACATTGCGGTAACCGAGCCCTTTTCCTCTATGGTTATGGACTCAAGAACAAGACCCACATTCAAAAATTCTTCGTTTATGGTTCTTATCCATTCCATCGCCTGATAGTTGGCTATCTCCGCATTCTCGCCGGTCTGCAGGGAGCTTACCTCCAGACCGTACAGCTCCGGCGCGCTGATCTCTCTGTCTCCGCCGACTATCTCCAGCACGCGCCCGCCTGAGCTTATGACCGCCCTCTGTCCGGTGGGGGTGGTCAGCACGCCTGCTATGTCGGCGGCGCGGGCAGTGATGATGATGGTGGAGGGCAGCTTGCGCTGCACCTTGCAGGTCTCCACATAAGGCAGTGCGGAAACCACGTTATCCGCGCTGTTTTCCAGAGATGTCATGAAGAGATTCTGCCCCTCCACTATTTTGGAGCTTTCCGCAATCTGCCCCTCGGTGTAGGGCAGCTCGCCCTCCACGACCACGTTGACAGTGCTGATATTGAACAGCACTGTCAGCGACATGACCACGATAACGGTTATCGCGGCGATGGACAGCGACACATAGAAGATGATGGAATTTCTCTTGTGGGATTTATTGAAAGTACGCTGTTTGCGCTTGCGGGCAATCTCCCGTGCTTCCTCCGACTGATAGAGCGCACGCTCTTCGTCACTTCTGCGGCGCTTATCCAGCTCGGAAAGCTGCTTTTCCCTGCGGGAGGCACTGCCGCCTGTGGCGCGCTGGTCTCTCTCTGCCTTGGGAGCAGCCTGCTTTTTCTGCGATGTTTTATGCGCAGAAGCTGTGCGGGAAGCGGTACTCTTCCCTGCACTCTTCCCGGCGGGCTTTCCCGCGGCAGAGGCTTTCTTTGCCCCTGCGCTGCCGGAGTTTTTTGCGCTGCTGCCGGAAGCTGCCGGCTTTTTCTTTGTTCCCGCAGAAGAGCTGCTTCTTGCGGCGGGGATTGTGCCTCTGCTTCTGCTTTCGTCTTCCTTCTGGTATTTGCTCATTTTATTCTCCTGCAATTTAGTCGGGGTTCAGGGCTTGGGAACGTCATCTTCTGATAACGCTTGCCCCCAATGCCGCCAGACCCTCTTCCAGATTCTCGTAACCCCTGTCAAGGTGGTTCAGTCCACTCAATGTTGTCGTTCCCTCTGCCACCAGACCGGCAACTGCCAGTGCAGCTGCTCCTCTCAGGTCTGTGGCGGTGACCGATGCGCCCGTAAGGCGTTCTGCACCCTCCACCACTGCTGCTCTGCCCTCTGTGGTTATGCGTGCTCCCAGCCTGCACAGCTCGCCAACGTGCTTGAAGCGGCTGTCGAAGATATTCTCGACAAAGACGCTTGTGCCCTCTGCCACACAGGTAACTGCCATGATGATGGCCTGTGCGTCGGTGGGAAAGCCGGGATAGGGCATGGTGCGCACCGTCCCTGCGGGGCGGAGTCTGCGGGGTGCGTCAACAAGCAGACCGCTTTCGGTGCAGTGTATGCGGCAGCCCATTTTTTCCAGAACGGAGGTAACAGGCTGGATATGCTCCGGCACAACCTGCCTGAGCAGCACTTTGCCGCCTGTAATCGCGGCAGCCGCCATGTATGTGGCAGCCTCTATGCGGTCGGGCATGATGGTATATGTACACCCATGCAGCCGCTCGACACCATCGATAATGATGGTTGAGCTTCCGCAGCCCGATATACGCGCACCACAGCAGGTGAGAAAATTGCCGAGGTCGGTTATTTCCGGCTCTCGTGCGGCGTTATTGATTATTGTTGTGCCCTCTGCGGTGGCTGCGGCGGTCATGATATTCTCCGTTGCGCCCACACTGGGGAAGCTGAGGGTTATTGCCGCGCCTTTCATCCGCCCATTACAGCGGCAGCTTATGATGCCATGCCGCTCCTGCACGGCCGCGCCCATTTTTTCCAGCGCGGAAAGGTGTATGTCAACCGGACGTGCGCCCAGCTCACAGCCGCCGGGCAGGGAAATTTCCGCCCTGCCAAACCGCGCAAGCACCGCCCCCAGAAAGGAGATTGACGAGCGCATTTCCCGCATCAGATGCTCGGGTATGTCAAAGCGCGACAGCTCGGAGGCATCTGTACACACCGCTGTGCCGCACTGTTCCGTGCGGCAGCCTATGTACCTGAGTATACCGACCGCTGCATTCACATCGGTCAGTGCGGGGCAGTTTTCCAGCCTGCAGCAGCCCTGTACTGCCGCACACGCCGCCAGCATGGGCAGCGCACTGTTCTTTGCCCCATGGATTACCGCTTCTCCGGACAGCCTTACGCCGCCGTTTATCTCAATAACTGCCATATTACAGCCGCTCCTTTGTGTTTTATGCCGATTTACACGACATATTATGCAGGAACGGCTGTATGTGTCACTTTCGGGTAATTATCTGATGGGCTTGCCTGCCTCTGCCAGCACCTTTTCCATAACCTCGAAGATACGCTCGCAAGCATCGGTGATGGCCATGTTATGGGAACTTTCCGCCATGCGGCGCAGCTTCTCCGGCTCGCAGAGAATAGCATCTGCCTTCTGCACGACCAACCCGCCGTTAAGCTCCGACTCCACAATGATGTCGGCAGCGCCGCGGTTGACCAGTGCCATGGCGTTGTGGTACTGATGGTTTTCCGCCACGTTGGGCGAAGGGATAAGTATTGCCGCCTTGCCGCGAGCCTGCAGCTCGGAGAGGGTTATTGCGCCTGCGCGGCAGATGATAAGGTCGGCCGCCGCCATGACACGCGGCATATCGTCGATATACTCGCGCACGTCCAGATTGGGTGTATTCTCAGGGTCAACGCCTCGCTTCTTCATCTCGTCGAGGATAAAGTGACCGTATCTGCCGTAGCCGTGGATATGCTGATAGCGTCCGTCTGTAGCACTGCGGCACAGCAGGTCCAGCATACCCTCGTTTATTCTGCGCGCACCGAGGGAGCCGCCGAAGGACAGCACCAGAGGACGCTCGTCCAGACCAAGCTCCTCACGGGCCTTGCTGCGGTCATAGGAAAGAATGTCCGAGCGAATGGGGTTGCCTGTGACCACCATGGGCGCATCGGTGTTGATAAGGGGGCGGGCATCTTCCACCGCAAGCATGACGCAGGCAGCCTTCTTGGAAAGCATCTTGGTGGTGACACCGGGGAATGCGTTCTGCTCGTGAATGATGACGGGCACACCCATCTTTGCCGCCATGCGCATGATGGGTCCGCTGACATAGCCACCGGTGCCGATGGCGATGTCCGGCTTGATCTTATTGACTATGCTTCTTGCCCGCGCACCGGAGGTGAGCAGATACCATGCCGCCTGTGCGTTGCGCTTGATGTTGGTCAGCGACAGCTTGCGCTGGAAGCCCGCAACATTCATGGTCTCATAGGCATAGCCCGCCTTGGGGACAAGCTCCGATTCCATTCCGTGGGGTGTGCCCACAAAGGTTATTTCCGCATCGGGAAGATTCTTCTTTATCTCGCCTGCGATGGCAAGTGCCGGATTGATATGTCCGGCTGTGCCGCCGCCTGCGAGCATTACTTTGATTTTCTCTGCCATAGTAATCAGTTTCTCCTTGCATTTGAGCTTCGGGAAATTGCCAGCAATATGCCCATCTCTGTCATAAGCATGATGAGCGAGGTGCCGCCTGCGCTGAAGAAGGGCAGGCTTATACCGGTATTGGGAATGGTCTTGGTCACAACGGCTACGTTGAGCAGGGTCTGCCAGCCCACCTGCGCGCTTATGCCCACACCCATAAGGCGGCAGAAGCGGTCGGAGTGGTTGATGCTGACAGAGAAGCCTATCACCACAAGGGCGACGAACAGTGCTATTATGACCAGCGCGCCGAAGAAGCCTACCTCCTCGCACACAACGGCGAAGATGAAGTCGTTCTGCGGCTCGGATATATACAGGTGCTTCTGATGGGACTGACCGATGCCCTGACCGAACAATCCGCCGGAGCTTATTGCGTAGAGCGCCTGTATATTCTGCCAGCCGATGCCGAGGGCATCGACAAAGGGGTCTTTGTAAGCGGCGATACGGCTCTGACCGTAGGGAATAACACCGGTGAAGAGCAGTGCTATGCCTCCCACACCTGCGCCGATGGCGGGGAGCAGCCATTTGTAGGACATACCGCCGATGTAGAGAATGGTTGCAACCAGCAGCACCATCAGAATGGAGCAGGAAAGGTGGGTCTCCGCCAGCACAGGCGCAATGATGAACAACGCGGCTGCGATGGGGATAGCCACACCGTACTTGAAGGTATGCATACGCTTGTAGTTGTTGCTTGCCCATGCCGACATGGTCATAATCAGTGCCAGCTTGCCTACCTCGGAGGGCTGGAAGGTACCCAGCGGTCCAAGGGGAATCCAGCGGCGGGAGCCGTTGACCGGGTCACAGAAAAGCACTATTATCAGCAGCACAAAGGACAGGCCGTACACAAAGGGTGTCAGTCTCTTGAGCCGCTCCAGCGGGTAGATGGACGCGAGATACATCATCACGCCGCCCACTGCAGCATAGACAAGCTGCCTTTGCAGGAAATATTCGCTGTTGCCGTCCTTATAGGCATAGGCGTAGGCGTAGCTTGCCGAGTACATGGAAACAATGCCAATGCCCAGCAGCAGGATAACCAGCCACATCAGCACCGCGTTGACCCGCTTGGTACGGTCACCCGCAATGCCGCGCATATCGGCAAAGGTTTCCGCCAGCCGCTTTTTCATAATCTCGCCAAGGGTCATTTCCTCTTCTGCATAGCTTCTTCTCTGTGTCTTTGCGGTTGCCATATCGTTCCTCCTTCTGCCGCCTTTCCGGCGGTCTTTTCACTTTTTTATCTCTTCTTTATCTCAGTCCTGCCGCAACTGCCAGCGCGGCGATGACTCCGCCGATTACTGTGACAGTGCTGAAAACCGAGACAATCTTCACCTCGCTCCACCCGCACATCTCAAAGTGATGGTGGAGGGGGCTCATTTTGAATATTCGTTTTCCGTGTGTCAGCTTGTAGTAATACCTCTGCACAATGACCGAGCCTGCCTCGGCAAGGTAGATGATGCCCACCAGCGGAATAAGCACAGGCATTCTGATGCCGTATGCCACGGCACAGAACATTCCGCCCAGAAACAGCGAGCCTGTATCCCCCATGAACACCTTTGCCGGAAAGAAGTTCCACACAAGGAAGCCCACACAGCCGCCCGCTGTGGCGGCGGCGATGATGCCCATATCAAACTGCTGCATGAAGCCGGCAGTCAGCATGAGTATCACCATCGCAAAGAAGGTCACCGAGGAACACAGTCCGTCAATGCCATCGGTCAGGTTGACTCCGTTGACAAAGCCGGTGATTACAACCAGCGATATGATGTAGAACCACACGCCAAGCTGCACCTCTCCCACAAAGGGAATGAGGGTAAGCCCCTCGCCACGGTCGCCGCCTATCCAGACGGCCGCCAGATAGGCTGCCGCAGCACCGAGCTGCAGCAGGTATTTGGGCCACGGGGTAAGCCCTGTATTTCTCTTCTTTACGACGGAGATGTAATCATCAAGGAAGCCTATTGCGCCATACAGCAGCGCCATGACCACGCCTGCCCATATGTACACCCTTTTCAGCGTACTGAGGCGGGGCGCACCGCTCATGGAGGGTATCAGTGCCGAGAATACCGGCAGGGCGATGACGCACGCACCCACAATGCCGATAATGAACACTATGCCGCCCATGGTGGGCGTACCCTGCTTGGAGGCGTGCCACGCGGGGCCTATCTCCTTGATGGTCTGCCCGTACTTAAGCTTTCTGAGCCACGGAATCAGTTTCTTTCCCAGCAATGCGGCTACCCCAAAGGAAACACCTGCAGCCACAGCACTCATCAGACCGTATGCAACGCTTTCGGTCATCAATCTCAACCCCTATCCAATTTGCAGATGGCTATTCTGCAATGCCCAGATTCTTATAGGTCTGAGCGATGACCTCTTCCAGCTTCATGCCGCGGCTTGCCTTGAACAGCACCGCATCGCCTGCCTTGAGCATATCGGCAAGGTCGGCTGCCATCTCTGCCTTGTCATCATACAGGCGGGAATGTACCGTTTCTCCTGCGCCCTCCATGTAGTAGATGGCGTTTGTGCCAAAGGCAAGGAGAATGTTTACGCCGTTGTCGCGGGCTGCCACACCGCAGTCGTGGTGTGCCTTGCGGGCGTAGTCGCCCAGCTCCAGCATATCGCCCAGTACGGCAACGCGCTTGCCCTCGCAGGGCAGGGCACGCAGCACCGCAAGGGAAGCGGAGATGGAATCGGGGCTGGCATTGTAGCAGTCCTCTATGAATGTAATACCCTTCTTGCGGACAATCTTCTGGCGGCGGCTGTCGGGGATATAGTCCCGCAGACCACGCAGGGCTGCCTCCGGCTCAACCCCTGCGGTAACACCGCAGAGGAACGCCGCACAGGCGTTGTATACGTTGTGACGACCGACAACTGGCAGCTCCACCTGATAACTCTGTTCTTTATAAATCAGGATAAAGCGTATGCCTTCCTCGCCCAACTCCACATCGCAGGCACGGCAATCGGCGTCCTCGTTGTCTATGCCGTAGAGAAGCACGTTCTTTCTGCCGCTTGCGGCGGTGATGAGCATATCGTCATCGCCGTTGAGAATCAGCGGAGCGTCCTTGTCCATGCCTTCAAGTATTTCCATTTTTGCCTTGAGTATGCCCTCACGAGAGCCAAGCTGCTCGATGTGGCTTACACCGATATTGGTAATAAGACCGATGGTGGGGCAGGCAGTACGGGTGAGGCGGCTGATTTCGCCAAAGCCGCTCATGCCCATCTCAAACACCGCCGCCTGATGGCTCTTGTTAAGGCGCAGGCACATACGGGGCAGACCGATTTCGTTGTTCAGGTTACCCTCGGTTGCAAGTGTATCGTACCGCTGACGCAGCACTGCCGCAACCATGTCCTTGGTGGTGGTCTTGCCCACCGAACCGGTCAGACCCACAACGTGAATGTCAAAGCGCTTTCTCCACCAGCCCGCAAGACGCAGCAGGGCGGTGCGGGTGTCCCCCACCATGATTATCGGAGCGTTGACCCCCTCGACATAGGAGGAGCAGACCGCTGCGGCCGCGCCTGTGTTAAGGGCGGTGCGCACGAAGGTGTGACCGTCGAAATTCTCGCCCACGATGGCGAAAAACAGACACCCCTCCTCCACACTGCGGCTGTCGATGCATATATCGGTTATCTCAACGGCGCCTGCTTTTTTCTGGTCGCCTATTATAGCGCCGCCAACGGCTGCCGCTACCTCTGCCAGTGTGATTTTTTCCATATTACTGCCCCTCTGCTTTCAGCTTTTCAAATATCTCTGCCAGCACCTCACGCTCGTCAAAGTGTATGGTGCCGGTGCTGAGTATCTGATAGGTTTCATGTCCCTTGCCCGCAAGCACCACAACATCATCGGTCTGCGCATGGCGCACAGCGTATTCGATGGCCTCTCTGCGGTTTTCGATGACCACATGGGGTGTATCGTGCTTGAGGACACCGGGCATTATCTGCTCGATTATCGACATGGGCTGCTCGCTGCGGGGATTGTCGGAGGTGATGATGACGAAGTCTGCCAGACGAGCGGCAGCCTCGCCCATCAGCGGGCGCTTGGCGCTGTCACGGTCACCGCCGCAGCCAATCAGCGCAACCAGCCTGCCCTTGGTAATCTCACGCATGGAGCGCAGGATATTCTCAACGCCGTCGGGAGAATGGGCATAGTCGATGATGAAGGTGCAGTCACGGTCGCAGGGCACTACCTCGGCACGACCCTTTACGCCCCTTGCGGTAGCCAGTGCTGCTGTGATTTCCTCGGGGGTAAGCCCCAGTGAGATGGCAAGACCCACCACCGTCAGCAGGTTGTAAACGCTGAAACGTCCGGGGATTCCCGCCTTAACAGGATAGCCCTTATCACAGCCCTTTACCGAGAGGGTGAAGCTCACGCTGTCGGAGCGGCAGACGATGTCCGAAGCGGTGACATCAAAGCCCTCACGCTCGGAGAAGTAGATGGTCTTTACGCCGTCGCTGACGGGAATCTTCATTCCCCACGGGTCATCTGCATTGATGACTGCCTTGGCACAGCGTTCAAAGAGCATACACTTGGCGGCAAAATACCGCTCCATCGTGCCGTGTACCTCAAGGTGGTCCTGAGTAAGGTTGGTAAAGCAGGCAGTATCAAAGAACAGGCCCGCGACGCGCCCCTGCTCCAGACCAAAGGAGGACACCTCCATAACACAGTATTCACAGCCGGCTTCCACCATGCGTGCAAACAGCTCGTGCAGCTCGTAGGTGTCTGGGGTGGTGTAGTGGGTTTCCAGCACCTCGTCACCGATCATATTCTGTATGGTGCCGATGAGACCGGTCTTGTGACCGCACTGCTCCAGAACGTGCTTGAGGATATAGGTGATGGAGGTCTTGCCGTTGGTGCCTGTAACACCCACCAGCTTCAGCTTCTTCAGCGGATTGCCGAAGTAGTTTTCGCATATCTGCGCAAAGGCTTCA
>SVPT01000034.1 GCA_015065695.1 Oscillospiraceae bacterium
AGGTCGACTGCGTCATCATCGACAACGAGCCCGCAAAGGCATTCGTTGCTGCCAACGAGGGTCTGAAGATTCTCGACACCGAGTACGCTGTTGAGGACTATGCAATCGCAATGTCCAAGGACAACGAGGAGCTCTACAACAAGGTCAACGCTGCTCTTGAGGAGCTGATCGCTGACGGCACTGTCAAGGCTATCGTTGAGAAGTACATCCCCGCTGAGTAATCACTTCCGCTGAATAACATTCGGCAAACAATTATCTGCTCCGAGCGGAGCGGGACGGCTTATCCGCCCCGCTCCGTTTTTTATGCATTCCAACGGGAAGTTCCGCCGCTTTTATGTATTTTTTTACGTTTACTTATTGACCCCACCGAATTGTTGTGTTACAATCTTTTTTGATATTTATTCATTTATTCTGCGCAAATACACGCCGCCTTTCACGGGGCGGACGAAAGGAATGACAACGCTATGTTACTCATGGCCTCCGGCTTGACCGGCTTACGCGAAAGCTTCAATAGCTGGTTTATGAAAATGAAAGATGAGTTCACCCTCAACTTTATCAATGAGGACCGCTGGAAGCTGCTTCTGGAGGGTCTCGGCAACACGCTTTTAATCACCTTCGCCGCGGTTCTGCTGGGCATTGTGCTTGGCATTCTGGTGGCCGCTGTGCGCTCCACATGGGACAAAAACAAAGAGAACATGAAGAAGGGTCTCGGTAAAGGCATCCTGCGTTTGCTCAACGGCATCTGCAACCTCTACCTGACGGTTATCCGCGGCACGCCTGTGGTCGTTCAGCTTCTTATCATGTACTTTGTCATCTTCGCCTCTTCCAACAACAAGATACTGATTGCGATACTCGCCTTTGGCATCAATTCCGGCGCGTATGTTGCGGAAATCTTCCGCAGCGGCATCATGTCCATCGACCCCGGTCAGTTTGAGGCCAGCCGCTCGCTGGGCTTCAACTATGCACAGACCATGTTCTATGTCGTGCTTCCGCAGGCATTCAAGAACGTACTGCCCACCCTCGCCAACGAGTTTATCGTCCTGCTCAAGGAAACCTCCGTTTCCGGCTACATCGCCCTGCGCGACCTGACCAAGGCAGGCGATATTATCCGCGGACGCACCTATTCCGCATTCATGCCGCTTATTGCTGTGGCACTCATCTATCTTGTAATGGTCGTTATTCTGAGCTGGCTGGTTGGCAAGCTCGAAAGGAGGCTGCGCAACAGTGAACGCTGATAACGCTAACATCGTAGAAGCAGTGGAGACCACTGAGGCTCCCGCAGAAAAGCTGATTGTTGTAGATAACGTCTATAAGTTCTACAACGGCAAAAAGATTGTCGCACTGAACGGCGTTTCCGCCGAGATTGCAAAGGGCGAGGTCGTGGTGGTTGTCGGTCCTTCCGGCAGCGGCAAGTCCACCTTCCTGCGCTGTCTTAATCTTATTGAGAATCCCTCCGAGGGTCACATCATCTTTGACGGCGTAGACATCACCGACCCGCAGGTTGACATCAATATCCACCGCCAGCGCATGGGCATGGTGTTCCAGCACTTCAACCTCTTCCCCCACATGACCATTCTGCGCAACATGACCATCGCACCCATGAAGCTCCGTGGCTTGACCAAGGAGCAGGCCGAAGAGAAGGCCATGGCTCTGCTGGAAAAGGTCGGTCTTGCAGACCGCGCCAAGTCCTATCCCAGTCAGCTTTCCGGCGGACAGAAGCAGCGTATTGCCATCGTCCGCGCCCTGTGCATGGAGCCTGAGGTAATGCTCTTTGACGAGCCCACCAGCGCACTCGACCCGGAAATGGTCGGCGAGGTACTGGACGTTATGAAGAGCCTTGCCAACGACGGCATGACCATGGTGGTTGTCACCCACGAGATGGGCTTTGCCCGTGAGGTTGGCTCCCGCATACTGTTCATGGACGAGGGTCAGATTCTGGAGGAGGCTGCTCCCGAGCAGTTCTTCGCAAACCCGAAGAATCCCCGTCTGTGCGACTTCCTTTCCAAGGTGCTTTAATTTATTACCCGACAGCCCAAGGGGCTTGATGTCTGCGCACAGCAGGTATCAAGCCCCTGCGTAGCATCTATTGCTGCGTGCGGCAGACATATAAACGCAAGGAGACACACATATGACAAGACGTGAGCTTGAAGTAACCGATGCAGCGCAGATAATAAAGATACTGGACGACAGCAAGATTCTCCATCTGGGTCTTGTAGACGACGGAATGCCCTACATCGTCCCCATGAACTACGGCTATGTTATGGAGGACGGCAAGCTGACAATATACCTCCACAGCTCGCTTAAAGGCTACAAGATGGAGGTTATTGCGAAGAATCCCGTATGCTGCTTTGAGATGGAGACCGGTCTGCAGCCCTTTGAGGGCGATGTTGCCTGCAAGTACGGCATATCCTACTACTCCCTGATGGGGCGCGGCACTGTGACCATCGTTGAGGACGTGGAGGAAAAGAAGCGCGCCATGAGCATACTCATGAAAACCCAGACCGGCAGGGATTTTGAATTCAACGATAAGCTGGTGGGTGTTGTCAGCGTGCTTCGCATTGACGTAAGCGAATACACAGCCAAGCACCGCCCCCTGCCCAAGCATCCGTAAATACATAACCGCAGACATAAAGAGAAGCGATGCGCAATTGCTGCGCACCGCTTCTTTTGCTATATATTCAATTATTCTTCGCCCTTGATGCTTACGGCGACACCGTTGACCTCCACGCCTGCATCGGCGCAGATGAGTATGTATCTGGTGCCGTCTATCACCCGCGTTTCGATGAGGTCGCTGCGCTCGGGTGCGACATGGATAACCACGTCAGGGGTTGTCACCTCAAAGCGTCTGGTATCTACCACGTTGCGGGGGCTGATGTCGGTATCCTCGCCAAACACCTCGGCATACCGCTCATCAAATGCCGCCACGTGCTCCTGCGACACACCGCAGGAATCCAGCACACGGCTGACCGCTGTGCGTGAGATGGCAAGGGGCTCTTCCGACTTGCTCTCCTTGTGCGCCTCAATGATGCCGCAAAGCTGCTCGTGTACTGCCTGCACCACCTCAAAGCTGCATTGCTCCTCCAGCGTTTCGCTGAGCATGGAGCCAAAGGTGTTGCGCTGCTCGGCGGCTGGCATGGGCAGCTCGGTGCCAAACAGCACGTCGCTCAGCTCGGTATGGCTGTCGGCGGCGTCCTGGGTGTAGTAGAGCAGGTTGTAGAGATTGGTGGCACGGTCGTCAAAGGCGGGAAACAGAAATCCCAGAGCAGGCGATGCCACCACCCAGTTTTCCTTAAGGGTATGTATTTCGTTCTCGCTGAACACATAACCCAGCGTGGGCTTGGTGGGCTTTATGGGGCAGATGCTGCAGAGAATGTAGGAATACATATTCTCCGAATCGTCCTCCATCTCCTCCATGTTCTTGGAGCGGGAGCGGACATCGTATGTATCGTACGCCAGAAGTATGACGTAGCTGCCTTCCATATGCAGGTTGGCGGCAATCAGCTCAAAGAGGGCTTTCACCTGCTCATCGTCCTTCAGGGCACATTCCCTCAGGGCAACAAGGCGTTTGTGCTCCTCCCCCTCCATGACCTGCTTTACACTGAACTCCACGTCAATGAGGTTCTTTCCCTGCTGTCCGGACATCACCTTTTTCAGCAGAGCAAAAAAGCGGTCGGCGTCCTCCTGCTGCATCAGACCTACACCCTGGTCAAAGGTGGCGATTATCTCGCCCTTTTCCGTAACATAGCAGCCGCGGATATTGGTTATGTTGTTCTTCTCGGTGCGCAGACGTCTGCGCAGCTCGGCTATTTCCTTCTCAGTCATTGTTTATTTTCCTATCGCTTGTTATTTATTCGTCTTTATCCAGCGTGGGCTTTACTGCGGTGTCAATGCTCTTGCCGAACACCACAAAGCGGTCGTAGAGGAACTCGGTGACGAAGTTGATGACCATGGTTGCGGCTACCACAAGGTACTCGTTCCACATAAAGCCGTATGAAGGCTCGGTGAACACAGCAGTCCACCATGTGGAAAGGGGCGTGAACACCAGATAATACAGTGCCACCTTCAGCATGGCGATAGGCACATTGTTTGCAGACTTGAAGGTAAACTTGCGGTTGAGGGTGAAGTTCCACAGCACCGAAAGCACCAGCGAAACGAGATAGGAGAACCATTCGTGGAGATGGAGCATCTCATTCAGCAGCGTGAAACTGGCAATCTGAATGACACCTGCGCTTACTGAAAAGAGCAGGAATTTTACCGAACGGATAAATTCTGCCCTTGCTGAGCTGTTTTCTTTGATTTCTTTCTTCATTCTTTCTCTCCCTTTGCTTTTACTATACCCGACAAACTAAAAATCCGACCGCTGCGGGTCGGAGGGCTGCGTGACCAGATCTGTAAGCCGAGTTCTGTTCGGCGGACGAAGCCGCCGCGGCGATCATCTATCTCGACCGTATGTTGCCATACGGCTCAAGCCATCTCCCCGGGGCGCGGCGGGCCACCGCATATTGCCCCTCCACGATGTTGCATCGGATAGGGTTTACAGGGCTGTGCGGTTCCCCGCACACCGGTGAGCTCTTACCTCGCCTTTCCACCCTTACCTGCGCCGAAGCACAGGCGGTATATCTCTGTTGCACTTTCCCTAGGGTCACCCCCGGCGGCCGTTAGCCGTTATCCTTGCCCTATGATGCTCGGACTTTCCTCATACGCCGGCTTTCGCCGTGCGCACGCGACCGCCCGATCTGCTCACGCTCCGTTATTTTATCATACCTGATATTTCTTGTCAATCGCTCATTTATCTCCTGCTTTGTTGTATAAAGCGATTTTGTTTCATCGCACTCACAGAATTCATGAACACAGCAATCAAAGATCGTCACCTGTATACATACTGATTTGTCTTTGTCATTATTTATTCACTGTCTTCTGTACCTACAATATTCCCCCATATCGTATCGCTTTCACAATCTTTCTGGCGTTCCTACATGTTGTCTCTGTTCATTTTTCAAAAGACCCATTTACAACATCCTTTTGGCTTAATGTTTCTTGCATGATAAATACTATTGACATTCTATAGACAAATATTTCAATCACCCTTGCAAAAATCCTCGTCCGGCATTATAATGTTTTTGATATGTATGCTGATTTGTCTGCAGATAAATGTAATATGAGAATCAGCAAGAATACTAAATAATTGGTGTTTGTTTTATCTACAGTTGCGGACCTCCACTGACTAACAGCAATATGCTGCACACACCTTACAGAATCACAATTCAGCCTATGGAAAGGAGAACACTGAATGGCAAATTTCTGTGTTAAATGCGGTTCTCATCTCAACAACAACATCTGTCCCAATTGCGGTTACATATCCACCCGTGCCTCTTCTTCGCACCATATAACATGTCGTGTTTGCGGAGGTGATTGTGACAAATATGGTATATGTATCAGCTGCGGCGAGATGAACGATACTTCATCAAATGCAACCGGCAGAGACAACAGCGCAAATAATGCAGCCGCTTTTCTCAAACGTTTTCCCAGAGTAATTCCTGTGTGCATTATCGGACTGCTGGTATTTATCCTTATCGCAGGGGTTATCATTCTGCTGCGCAATAATAACACTGCAGCACCGACAACCAAACCTCAAAAACCTTATCACACCACCACAACGAAACCATCGGATGACGACAACACATCAAACGCAGCTGACTTCAGGATATCAAGACTTGGAGTTATCACTGCATATTGCGGTCATGGCGGTGATGTTGTTATTCCCTCGTCAATAAACGGTATTCCTGTTACAGGAATTGGCGAACAAGCCTTCATGGAGCAAACCAGCATTACCTCGCTGACCATACCCGGAAGTGTCAAAGATATTGGCAATTTCGCCTTTCACAAATGCACCAATCTTTCTTCGCTCACACTTTCTGAAGGTTTAGCAACCACAGGCGAACACTGCTTCAACCAATGCAACAGTCTCACATCTGTCACAGTCCCTGCAAGCCTCAGATCATATGGTTACGGCTCATTCATGGAATGTGAAAACTTACGCAGCATCGACGTCAGCCCGGGCAATACCAATTATCGCAGCAAGGACGGTGTTCTGTTCAATTATTCCGGAACTGAATTGCTGGCATGCCCGATGGGATATGTCGGTCATTATGATATACCGGAAAATGTAAAGATAATAACGGTTGGCGCATTTCATTGCTGCAGCAATATCTCTTCCGTCACCCTTAACGAAGAACTGGAAAGCATCGAAAACCACGCTTTCAGCAACACAAAGCTGACTTCTATCGATATTCCCTCCAGCGTGAATTCGATTGGCGCCTATGCATTTTATCAATGCTCCGACCTGTCTTCAATCAGAATCCGAAACAGCCACGCGAAAATTGATAAAACTCACACCTTTAGCGGCTGTGCCGATGATTTGAAGATCACCTACGGCTGATAGCTTATTGCACTCTGATATGATAAGTGCAATGAACGGTATTCAGATATATCCCGCATTATGATACGCTCGATAGTACAGAACAGGTTCGCCGACCTTTATTGTGTCAGCGAACCTGTTGCTGTTTTCTATCGCATTTGGCATTACTGGTACTCTCACATTAAGTTGCTGCAGAAATAACGGTACTGCTTTATGAAAAGACTCTGCACCTCACGACCATGCATCAGCTTTATCTTCTTATGATTCCCTCACCAATTCACATTATTTGCTCCAATCTATCGGGTGCAAAACCTATCAGCGGCCTGAATTACCGAATATTAATGCTATATTTACAAAATGTTATAAGTTTACAGCCCGTTTTGGTTGACCGTATAGTTGCTAATCTGATATAATATTTTGTATGCTTGGGTTTCTGTACCCACCGTATTTCCATTCCATTGAAGGGACTTTGTTTATGCTTAAAACCGCTTCACGCTTTTATAGAATGATTTCTCTGCTGCTGGTGCTTTGCCTTCTGGCGGCCTCTTTTCCCATCATGGCATTTGCCGCTGAGGAAAAACCCACTGTGCGTTTTTCTGGCACAGTCAGCAGCTCCAAGCTGGTTGTGGCTGTCTCTCTGAACAACCCGAACACCTCGCTGGATTCGGGAATGTTCCTGCTCAAGTACGATACCAATGTACTCACCGCCTCTTCCTCTGCCGTTTCTGCGCAGAGCCCCGCAAAGAAGTCGGCTGTGTATTTCAATGCTTCTTCGGGATACATCGGGCTTGACTGGCACTACCCCATTCGTCTGGCTTCCACCGACAGCTACAGCGATGTTGCCCTCATTACCTTTGGTATAAAGAGCGGCAAGACGGTGCGCAGACTGGACGAGGTAATCTCCGTATGCACCAACAAGGATTGGCTGGAGGACATCGGCGGCTATCAGAATGACGGCGGTCTGCTGCTGTGCAGCGGCAACAACGTACTTACTGCTGCGGGCGGTCGTGTTTCTGCCAACTTTTCCCTCAGCAGCGCGGCGCGGCTACGGCTTGGCGGCAGTGACCGCTTTGCCACCTCCGCACTCATCTCCGAAGAGGGCTGGAGCGGCGGCAGTGACGCTGTTATAATTGCCAACGGCATACAGTTTGCCGATGCGCTGGCGGGTGTGCCCCTTGCCGCGGCACTTAACGCGCCTATCCTGCTTGTTGCAAAGAACAGCGTTTCTTCCTCTGTAAAGGCAGAGGTTGCCCGTCTGGGCGCAAGCAAGGTATATATTCTGGGCGGTATTGCCGCGATAGATAAGTCGGTTGAGAATTCTTTCAGCGGCGTTTCCGTAGAGCGGCTTGCCGGAAGTGACCGCTTTGCCACCGCTGTGGCAATTGCCGAAAAGCTGCAGGAAATCACCGGCAGAAAGCCCTCCAATGTTTTCCTCGCCTCGGCGGTCAGCTTTCCTGACGCACTGGCGGTCAGCCCCGTTGCGGGCATGACCCTCTCCCCCATTCTCTACGCACCCAAGACCGGCACAATCACCGCCGTCACCTCTGATTACATAAAGGCTTCCGGCGCGGCTTCCGTAACTGTACTGGGCGGCACTGCCGTTATCAATACCAAAGTACAAAACAGCGCAAAGGTGGGCAGCGTAGCTTCCGTCACCCGCATAAGCGGCGACAACCGCTACCAGACTGCCCTGCGCATCAACCAGAAGTACGACAGCCTCTTTGCCACCGGCACCGCAGCCTTTGCAACCGGTCTTGCATTCCCCGATGCACTGGCGGGCGGCGCGCTGGCGGCAAAGCTCAAGCTGCCCCTTGTGCTGGCTGACACACCTTACGTTACCAACGAGATGAAGTCCTATGTCAGCGGACGTGATGTTCGCAATGTATACATCTTCGGCGGCAGCAACGCTGTACCCGACAGCCTTTGCACGACACTGCTGGGTTAATCTACCTTTTTCGCTTTCCTTTCTCAAAACACACGGAGGTGTAAATGCTCGACCTTGATATTAACAAGCTGCCGGCCATGGCACTTGCAATGCTTATCCTGCTGACAATAATGATTTCCGTGCTGGCTGGCGGCGGCGCTGATATGCCCGCCCTCCCCGCTCAGACCGAGAAGCAGCCCCACACCTACACGACAAGGCAGATTCTTGCGAGAAAGCCTGTCAGCTCAGCCAAACCACTTACGGAGGACGTACCCTCCACCTACAGCCCTTTCACTTACAAATACTACTTCCACAACAGCGCAAAAAACGGCACCACCTGTGCCTACGGCATTGACGTATCCTCAAGGCAAGGCGCAGTCAACTGGTTTCTCTGCCGTGACGACGGCGTTGAGTTTGCCTTTCTGCGCGCAGGCTCCCGCGGGTACAGCGAGGGCGGTATGTTTGAGGACGCTGCCTTTGACGCCAACATCGCCTGCGCAAATGCGGTGGGCGTGAAGGTGGGTGCGTATTACTACTCGCAGGCCACAAACGTGGAGGAGATTCTGCAGGAGGCCGATGTGCTGCTGCGGCGTGTCAGCGGTCACCGCATTGACCTGCCCCTTGTGCTGGACTTTGAATACGCTGACGTAGAGGGGCGCGTGGGCGGTCGTCTTTACGATGCGAAGCTCTCTGTGGAAGACGCCACCGAGATGTGCCTTGCTTTCTGCGAGCGTATACGCTCTGCGGGCTATCAGCCTGCTGTATATGCCAATACCTCTATGCTCAACAAACAGCTTGATGCCGCACGTCTGGCTCAGGAGTGCGACATATGGGTCGCCTATCCCGGCATAGAGAATCCCTACGGCGGGGAATACACCTACTGGCAGTACACATGGCAGGGTCGTGTGGACGGCATTGCCGGTGCTGTAGACTGCAACTTCTGGTACAGATAACCCATTATGCCCGCTGCACACAATGCGGTTGGGGCACTTAATCAGATATTCCTTGGGAGGAAACCAATGTCCTGTATATTTATCAAACGCATTGCCGCGCTGCTTGCGGCGATGTCTCTGCTTTTCATTGCACCTGTTGTCGGCAATGCGGAAGGCTATGAAGCTGATGCCATTCCCTCTGCCGTCGGTGATCAATATGACCCCGGCGCAGAGCGACTGAGCGGCATCATTCCCGATGCGTTCTTCGATGACTATATACACTATGCATCTGAGATAGAAACCCTCGGCCATTTCTCCGCCGACATGGCAGGAGAAGAGGGGGAGCTGACGGTCGGTCAGGGCTACAGCCCCTTCCGCGAGGGACTTGTGTACACCCATGCTACCCACCCTACACATTCGGTGCTGCATGGCGTTGATGTTTCCAGCTATCAGAAGAACATCGACTGGAAAGCCGCCTACGCTGATGGAGTGGAGTATGCCATTATCCGTGTCGGCTACCGTGGCTACGGCGCGGAGGGCACACTGGTTGCCGACTCCTACTATCAGACCAATCTTGACAATGCCGCTGCCGCGGGTGTCAAGACGGGTGTATATATTTACTCTCAGGCGATAACCGAGGAAGAGGCAATTGAGGAAGCCAACTTCGTGCTGACCCGCCTGAATGGTCGTGCGCTGTCGCTGCCTGTGGTGCTGGACTTTGAATACGCCTCTGTGGGCGGACGCAACGGCGGCAGACTGTACAATGCCAACCTCACACAGCAGCAGGCAACCGACATTTGCCTTGCCTTCTGCCGCACTGTCGCCAATGCGGGCTATACCCCCATGGTATACGCAAACAAGTCCATGCTGACCGACAGCCTTTACGAATGGCAGATAAGCGCACAGTACCCCATCTGGCTGGCGCACTACACACAGAACACCTCCTACACCGGTCCATTCGATTTCTGGCAGTACACCTCCGTGGGCACTGTTGACGGAATCCCCGGCAGCGTTGACTGCAACTTCTGGTACATCTGGATTGAGGCGATGGACATCGCCCTGCCCTCCGAGGGCATCACCGTTGATGTGGAGGACACCAAGGTTATCAAGGCAACCCTCACCCCGCACAACGCTTCCAACCCGGTCACATGGAGCAGCTCCGATGAGAGCGTTGCCAAGGTGGACGCCAACGGCGTTATCACAGGTGTTTCGGTGGGCTCGGCGGTCATCACCGGCACTGTCGGTGCTTATTCCGATTCCTGCACCGTCAACGTCAAGTGGCCCAACGTCAAGAGTGTTACACTCAACGACGACAAACATATGATGGAACGCGGCACGAAATATCAGCTTGAGGCAACTGTGCTGCCCAAAATTGCGCTGGACACCAGCGTGCGCTGGAGCAGCAGCGACAGCTCTGTTGCATCTGTTGACCAAAACGGCAAGGTAACCGCAGTCAAGGAGGGCGAGGCTACCATCACCGTCACCACCAACGACGGCGGTCTGACTGCAAAGTGCGTTATCAAGGTGGGCAAGCCGGTCACTTCTGTGGCACTTGACCGCTCCGCGCTTTCCCTGTATCTTGATGAAAAGAGCCAGCTTACGGCAACTATTCAGCCCTCCGGCTGGATTGCCGAATGGAGTTCCTCCGACGAGAAGGTAGCTGTGGTAGACGATGAAGGCAATGTCACCGCTGTGGGCATCGGCAAGGCTACTGTTACCGCATCGGCGGGCAGCCGCTCGGCAAAGGCAACTGTAACCGTACTGCCCAAGCCGGTGCATCTTTCCATGGCGGTACGGCTTTCCGGTCTTTCCCGCCACACCTATGCCAATGTTGACCTTGCTATCACCAACAAAAATGACAAGCAGGCAGTCTATGACATCAGCCGTATCATTGAAAATGAACGCATTTCTCTGCTTTTTGAACTTCCTCAGTCCACATATGAATTAAAGGTATCCCGTCCGGGCTATACTTCTTACACCGACAAGAGCTTTGTCGCCGGTACCGACAGTCTGCCCTCACTTATCACCCTCTATGCGGGAGATGTCAACGGCGACGGCTATGTCAACGCCAAGGATTACGCTGCACACACCGCGCTGGGTGCTTATACCGACGCCGCAGACTACGACCTTGACGGCAAACTGACCTCTGCCGACCGCGACATACTTGTTGAAAGCATAGGCGGCAGAAATGAGGTTATTGATTAGCTTTCTGAATCTTTCCCCGCCCCCCAAAGCATCATAAAAATACGAACAATCGAGGGATTACGATGAAGACCAACATATCATCCGCCGCAGAGCGTCCTTCCATTACCGTCACCATGACCTCCTATCCCGCACGGATAGCCACCGTACACAAGGTTGTGGAGAATATGCTCGCCCAGACCATGAAGCCCGACCGCATTGTGCTGTGGCTGGCAAACGAGCAGTTTCCCGAGGGAGAGCAATCCCTGCCCGACCAGCTTCTGCGCCTGCGTGACAGCGGGCTGGTCATCGGCTGGTGCAGCGACACCCGCTCCTACAAGAAGCTGCTTCCCGCACTGGAGCGTTATCCCGACGACCTGCTTATCACCGTTGACGATGACCTTATCTATGACGAGCGTATGATTGAGCTGCTGTACGACTGCTACAGACAGTTCCCATACTCTGTGGCAGCCATGCGCACCCACCTGATGCGTTTTGCCCCTGACGGCACACTGCTGCCCTACAAGCACTGGCGCAGAGAATACGGCAGGGTGCTTGAGCCGTCTATGGCTCTTTTCGCCACCACAGGCGGCGGCACTCTCTTCCCTCCCCACATACTGCTCCCCTGCGCCAGCGACATCAAATCAATACAGGAAGCCTGCCCCAATGCAGATGACATCTGGCTCAAGGTAATGCTCACCCTTGCGGGTGTGCCTGTTACCCTTGCCGCACCCAACTGCCCGCTGCGCTATGTTCCCGGCACACAGAACACCACCCTCTGGAATTACAACCTCTCCCTTGGCGGCAACGATGAACAGCTTGCCGCAGCCGCTGAGCTGTGCGAGCGCGAGCATGGCGTTTCCGCTGATGAGCTTATTGCGCTTATGCGTGACCCCTCCTACGATTTCTGTCCGGAGATTTCCGCGATTGTCACTGTCAGCGAGGGCGATGACCCCAACGGGCTTATTGAAGATGCCCTCTCCGGCACGCAGCACGGCATCGAGGTGGTATGCGTTGACAACTGCTCCGGCATGGGCGAGGCACTGAAGAAGCACGCCAGCAACGACCGGCGTGTGCGTATTGTAACCCCCGAAGAAAAGACCAACCTGTGCGAATGTGCCCGTCTGGGACTTGAGGCTGCGCAGGGCGACTATGTTATTTTCCTCAGCCCCGACGACCGACTGGGCGAGGGTTTTGTTGAAACGCTGATGAGCCGCGCTGTTCATCACCCCGATGCCGACATCATTCGCTTTGCAGCCAATATGCTTTCCCCCGAGGCAGACGCGGTTTATCCCGATGCGTGGGACACCTTCAAGGACGGCGGCACAATCGAGCGCGGCGAGCAGATTCTTCCTCGCTGCCTGCTGACCGCATCGGCTGACCCTGCCGACCTGCAATATCTGCTGTGCGACAAGCTGTTCACCCGTCAGCTTTGCCTCCGTGCCCGCGACAACGGCGCCTTTGCCTGCACCGATGGTGTTGACGGCGCATTTGCGATGCAGCTTCTTATCCATCTTTCCGAGTGTGCTGACAGCATGGTGACCATAAGCGACGCAGGCTGTGTATACCACAGCGGCGCACGTCTACCCCACTGCGGCGACTCCATGCGCAGCAAGGCTGATGCCCTTTGCGCACTGCGCACCGATGCCCCCACTGCCATATGCGACAACATTCGCCAGCGGCTGCTGCTGTGTGCCGCTCAGGCTGTCCTGCGCGGCGAGCTGCCCTTTGAGCGGCTTTGCGAAGGCTGGGGCGGTATTGCGGCACTGTCCGCACTGGAGCGCGGCACCACCGACCCATTCGCAATTGCCCGCTGCATCTCCAGGCAGTGTGCCCACTCCATAGCACAGTCCATACCCGAAACAGCCGCCGTCCTCTGCGAGGGCGCGCCCCTCTCCATCTGCGGTCTGAACACCGATGAGATGGGGCTGCGGCTGATTGATATTGCTCCCGATGAATTTGACACCAAGCTGCCCGTATGCGGCGCGGAGGTGCTGGTTTACGCCCCCGCAGACGACACCGATGCCCGCCGTATGCTGCACATTATCGCCACCGCCCGCCTGCGTGGACTGAGCGTACTTGTATACCTTGGCGACAAGCCCACCAACGGCACAGCCTTTGACTCCGCTTTCCTGCACTGCCCCGACACCATTGCAATGGTGGGTGCGGCTGCCGTAAGTGACATTGACAGCGGCGCACTGCTGCGCATTATGGGCGAAAACGTGGTCTACCTGACCGCAGATGCCGAGCCTGAACTGTGGCGGGAAGCCATCAACGCTGCCTGCATCAGCGCCCCCCCTCTCCCCTGCGCCGATGCTCCCCTTGCCCACAGCATTGCCTGCCTTATCTCCGGCAGCGCACGTCTGCGCGCACAGGAAGCCGAAACCGAGCGGCTGAATGCCGCCTCTGTGCAGGCTGCCCGACTCGCCCTCCACCGCAAGCGCTGCCAGCTTGAGCAGCTTACCGAGCGGAAGGACACCATGGAGCGCGACCTGCGGGCGCATCTGGATAAATATGCCGCCGATGCCGCCAAGCTGAAGCAGCACATACGCGACCTTGACACCCGCTGCGCCAATGAGAGAGAGACCTCCCGCAAACTTCGCGAGGAGATACGCGGACTGCGCGAAGAGCTTGAGAAAGCCAACGCCACACTGCTCAACCGTGTCAACCGTGCGGCAATGTGGCTGCCCCGAAAGGCAAAGGCAGGTATTGACCGCCTGCGCCAGAGGGACGAATAATTCCGATAATCACACTTGAGAGGTGAGCTCACAATGCCGTTGCTCAGCCGCCCCGCAAAACCCGAAAAGCCCCCGGAGACTTCGGGAACGGGAAATCTTATTGACTATGTAGTCAATATGCAGCAAACACTTCTGGAAGCACCCTTCTCTCTTGCCGACAGCATGGTGCTTGCCGAGTTATCTTATCTGGATTTTCAGGGCATGGTACCCCCGCCCTCTCTGCTTTCCATTCCCGTCCGTTACAGCATAATTGCCGCACGCCCGGGCGCACTGGAGAGAATGGTGGGCGACACGCCCTCTGCGGAAAACAAGCTTGCCCTTGCCCGCGCACTGGCAGAAAGTCCTCGCTTTGCCGGCATGACCCTCGATTATTATGTAAACATCGTTGATCCCGACATGGAAAAGCAGTTTTCCGCCGTCACTATACGCCTTGCTGACCACACCGCGTTTATCGCATTCCGCGGCACCGACAACACCCTTACCGGCTGGAAGGAAAACTTCAACATGGCTTTCCTCTGCCCTGTGCCAGCACAGCGTGAGTGTGTCAATTACCTCAACAATGTTGCGGGCTGGAGCAGGCGCAAGTTGCGTGTGGGCGGTCATTCAAAGGGCGGCAACCTCGCCCTCTATTCCTCCATATTCTGCAAGCCGGAGGTACAGAGCCGCATACTGCAGGTCTTTACGCTGGATTCCCCCGGCTTTAAGAACATGATATACGACAGCCACCGCTACCGTGCGCTGGAGGACAGAGTGTTCAGTCTGCTGCCGCAGGATTCCAAAATCGGCACGCTGCTGCTTGAGAATGAAAGATACCAGGTGATAGAAAGCGGCGCGGAGGGCTTTGCACAGCACGACCTTTTCACATGGCATTTTGACGGACTGGAGCCGAAGCTGGTTGATAAGCTTTCGGAGGACGCCATTCACTTTGATGCCACCCTTGACAACTGGCTGGAGCGAATGGATGACCGCCGCAGAAGGCTGGTAGTAGATGCATTCTTTGAGCTGATTGACTCCACCGATGCCGACACCTTCGGCGATGTACTGGGGTACATAAAGAGTGGAGAACTGACAAGCTACAAGAAGCTGATGCAGCTTGAGCCTGAGGTGCGCAGGGAGCTTATCAATATCTTTGCCCTGCTTGGCAAGGCATACCTGCGTGTCCGTGTATAATTTATCTGACAACAACGCAAAAACGACACCCTGCACTTCACAATGCGCAAGGTGTCGTTTTGTTATGCTGATGTTTTGTTTTTACGGATCAAGACGGTTGGGGCCACGGAAGATGAACATGGCTTCCTTGATGCCCACGTTGAGCAGCAGCATGGTCATGCGGTCTACGCCGATGCCGAAGCCGCCGTGGGGCGGGCAGCCGTACTTGAAGAATTCCAGATAGAACTTGACGTCCTCGCTCAGACCCTTTTCCTCTGCCTGTGCCTTGAGAATGTCATATCTATGCTCGCGCTGTGCGCCTGTGGTAATTTCCACGCCGCGCCAGATGAGGTCGTAGCCGATGGGAGTGCCGTCCTTGTCGCGCATATGGTAGAAGGGGCGCTTCTCCGGGCCGAAGCCTACAACGAACAGGAACTCGTGACCGTAGGTCTCCTGCACCCACTTGAAGCTGAGCTGCTCTGCCTCGGTGGTCAGGTCGCACTTCTCTTCCTCGGGAACGGTGTAGCCGTACTTCTCCTCAAGCTGCTTGTAAAGCTCCTGCAGGGTGATTACGGGGAAAGGCAGGGTGGGAACGATGACCTCAGTGCCGAAGGCTTCCTTGATGCTGTCGCCGTACTTCTCGGCAACGGCGGTGAGCATATGGGTCAGCAGCTTTGCTTCCATATCCATGACATCATCGATGGAACGGATATAGCTGAACTCAAGGTCGAAGCCGGTGAACTCGGTGGCGTGGCGGCTGGTGTAGGATTTCTCCGCACGGAATACAGGGCCTACCTCGAAGATTCTCTCGAAGCCGCTTGCCATTGCCATCTGCTTGTAAAACTGGGGGCTCTGTGCAAGATATGCCTGACGGTCAAAGTAGGTTACAGGGAAAACATCCGCACCGCTTTCGCTGGCAGCACCGATGAGCTTGGGTGTATGGATTTCGATAAAGCCCTGCTCGACGAGGAACTGGCGCATGGAGTTGACCATGAGGGTCTGCACCTTGAACATAAGCTGGTTTTCGTCGGTGCGCAGGTCGATCCAGCGGTAGTCGATGCGCTGGTCGATGCTGGAGCGGGTTACCTCGGGCTTTTTCTTGGTTGCGGGAATGGTCTTGCGGACGATGGGAAGTGCCTCTGCGATGGATTCGATGATAATCTCAGAGGGGATTATCTCAACGCCGCCCATCTTGACGTAGTCGTTTGCCTGAACCTCGCCCACTACGGAAATGACCGAATCGCCGGTGAGCTGGCTGATGGTGTCGCACAGCTCGGGGTGGGTTTCCTTCTCTATGGTAATCTGCACCTTGCCGGTGATGTCCTTGAGGACGATGAAGGTCATGTACTTGCTGTCTCTGAGATTGTCGATAAAGCCCTGTACAAGAACCTTTTCACCGGGGCAGGTGATGGCTTTTGCGATGTATGTTCTCTCCATATAATTGCCTCCTGAAATATGACCAATGCTCATACTGCGGCGCACAAGGCAAAGCGGCAGAGCATTCTGCTGCATATCAATAATTAAACTAATTATATCAGTTTTCTGCTGTTTTGCAAGCATTTTCTTGTACGCAGGGAGGCACCTTCCGCAACGGGTTAATCCTCATTGTCCGCAGCATCAGCGGAAACGCTCGCCTTGAGCCTGCCAAGCTCGTCATTGAGCTGCTTTGCCGCGGCACAATTGTGCGCATAGTCCATGAGGTTGACCAGAATGTAGATTATAAAAATGCTGATTGCCACGCTCACTACCAATGTCGGCTGTCGGTTATACGCCGGTCCGAAGGCAAACATGATAAACAGGATAGCTCCTTCAATCATCACAAGCTGCAGCACCTTGCGCACAATCAACGCCTTCACGCTCAGTTCCTTGCGGGAATACATGATGACATCGGGCAGCACGCCTATCGCGCCATAGAGCAGCGGCAGATAGAAAGCATCGTATCCGAACCGCTCTTCCGGTGCGAATATATTGCCAAGTATCGCGACAGCCAGAACCACCAGCGTTACAACGGCAAAATACGAGCGTACAAGACTGTTGAGAAATTCTTTTCCGTGCATTATTCATTCCCACCTTTCAGTGCGGTTTTTTGTGCGGGGACATATTTTCTGGATATGATGACATCTTCGCCGCTTTGTAGCACCGCCTTGAAGCGACCGTTGAGGGCAGGATTTATCGACCTGACCTTGAGCAGGTTAAGCAGCAGTGACTTGGACACACGAAGGAAATGCTTTTCCCTGAGTATTTCCTCCAGCTCATACAGCCGCTGTTTTGTTTCGTACACGCGCTCGCGGGTGTAGATGAACACCTTGTTGTCCACCGCTTCGATATAGCAGATGTCGGGCAGAGGTATCTCATACTGCCTGCCCTCCAGCGTGCCGCTAAGCTGACCCTGTCGGGTTTTCACAAAGGTGACTATCTCGCGTATTTCGTCGGTCACCTCGTGGCAGTGAATGTCCATCTGCTCGGGCTGGTTCTTTCCTACTTTGAACAACCTAATCTCCATGAGTGCTTCACTCCGCAAATCATTTTAGCCGTAACATTCTTCCACCACTGCCTCGCCCATGTCCTTGAGGCAGCAGTTGTAGTAATCAAGAATTAACTCGTTCATTGTCACGATACATTCTTTGGCATCAACCTCGCCTGTGCCCAGCATCTCCGCAAGCTTAGGCGAGAAGAGGGGCAGGTCGGTAAAGTTCATGTGTCCGCTGCCCACAAAATAAGTATATCGGGCGTCGACGGCATTTTCAAGGACTACATTATTGACATAAAGTTCCTCTACTTCCTGCGACTCATAGTGATGCGCCTCATTGCTGACGAAAAGCAGGGGCACAGGATAGCTTTCCTCATAGAGGTCGTATTCGCCGTCCTTATAGCCATACTGCTCACCAAGCATGGTGCCGTCCAGATTGATTACAGCGTCAATGTCATCTCTGGTGCGTCCCAGCGTGACACTTGCCGCGCCGCCCATTGAGTGTCCCATAAGACCGATGCGGTCGGTATCTATGAGCGACAGGATATTCTCCATATTACCGCTGTCAGAGTCAATATGCCATGCATCGGTGATGCCGCTCTCGCAGGCTTTCTTTATGGTGTCCAGCGCAAAATTCATATCATCAGTGCGCAGCCTGAGCCATTCGTGGGATATGCTGATTATCTCCTCCTCAGGAGCGTTGTCGTTGATATACATTACCTGCTGCATAAACTCGGGATTGACGATCACGGTCTTGCCATCGGTGTCCTTGGTAAAGAAGGAATGATAGGGATGGTCGAGGCTTACCACCACATAGCCGTGGCTGGCAAGCTCCATATATGTGGACATATTGCTCTGGTAGTAGCCGAATGCGCCATGGGAAAACACCACCAGCGGAAAGCTGCCGCTTGCGGTGTCGGGATAGAAGAAATACACAGGCACTTCACGATTTGAGCCATCGCTTTCAAAGCTCTCGGTGCGGTTTTCGTCCACGAGTATTGCCGATGCCATTTCCACATCGTACTTTCCTGTGGTGGGCAAGCCCTGATAGTCGGTGAAAAGCAGCGATGGCAGCAATGCTACAAGCAATATCAGCAACGCAAGCAGTCCGCCCGCAATGGCAAGACCTATCAGGCAGCCTTTGTTCTTTTTCTTTCCGTTGTTTTTCTTTTCGGTGTTGTTTTCTTTTTTCATGATATGTCACCATGCCTTTCGTTTGGTGAGATCAGCATACAGCACAGGCGGGAGAAAGGCAATGGTTTGGGCGGTGAGATGCGTTTTGGTGGTGTGAGATGCATTGGGCATGGAAAAACCGCCATTCCGTGGGGTAAGGAATGGCGGTCTGGAGCTGGTGAGGGGATTTGAACCCCTGGCCTACTGATTACGAATCAGTTGCGCTACCACTGCGCCACACCAGCAAATATGATGGAGATTACCTCCCCTTTGGGGGGCGGTATTGTATTGCACTAAAAGCAACACAATTCTCGCCTGCGGTGAATAACCGTCCGGTTATTGCACCAAGTTATTATAGCATATGCTTATACTGTATTGCAACTATAATTTTTTGTGCTATAATATATACTATATACAGCATCGGGCACGGGATTTTCTCAGCATACAGTGGCTGCGTTATGTACTGTGCGCCCATAAAAGCATCTGCCTGCGCAGGCTTGCATACACTTTCACTGTTGCCCGAGCGTGCCTATACCGCAGATTTTTTGCTTGCGTATTCGTAGCAGTTGTTTGCTTCATGCATTTTTTCCGCATTATGCCTTGTTCAATTATCAGTTTTGACACAATTTTAACAATTTTTGTTTAGTAGTCTTGTTTGCTAAAAATTTATTGTGAAGTTATTGCAACATATTGCTAATTTGGATAATTTTCGTGTATTATATAGATTATGGAGATTTTTTGTGATGTTGCTTTGACCGAATGAGTAATCCAGAATATTAGTCAGGCATGCAATCACGATTGTATATTACCAGTACGACATTGATTTATGGAGGTTTTCATCTTGCTTAACACAAAACTACGAGAATTCCGCGAGCTTTGCGACCTTTCTCAGCAGCAGGTCGCCGAGCAGCTTAATATTGACCGCTCAACCTACTCTTACTACGAATCCGGACGCACAGAGCCCTCCATAGATAATCTGAAAAGGCTCGCCCGTATGTTTGGCGTGTCCATGCTCGACCTGCTGGAGATTTCCGAGCCTTCCAGAAGCGTTGTCAACGACTCGGCTTCCTCTGACGAATACCAGCGACTGGACGAGACTGTAGGCGCAAAGGTTGGCGACCTGACCCGTCAGGAACAGCGGCTAATAATGAGCTTCCGTCTGCTCACCGCGTCACAGCGCAACGATGTCCTGCTCGCCATGTGCGCCAACGCCAACCCGGAAAAGAAGTAACGCTGTTACATCAATTGTTGTATTTTATCACGACTGTTTGTATGCTGTCTGACCCTTTAATTTGATTAAAGCCCCGGATATTTTGACTCTTCTGCACAAAATATCCGGGGTATTTTTGATACCTCACCTAATATTTGTCCTTGTATTTCGACCGAATATTCAATATAATAAAAATAGCAGTGTTTACCGTGCGGAGCAAAGGCACGGCAAACCCACACTCTGGCAAGAATACGCAGTTCCTTGCTGCAACAAATCGGGAGATGAAAGAAAATGGCAAAGAAGAAAAAAGAACTGAAACGAATCAAAGGCAAGAAGTTTTTCAACTACAAACGCCGCCGCGGCGACCGCACAGACGGCTGGCGCGTTCATGCCTCCGACCCCACCTTTGACCTTATTCCTCATATTATGCCCATGCGCTGCGACAGTCAGGTCTTCTTTGAGGAAGAGCTGAACACCTCCGCACTGGACGAATTTGTCCGCCGTGTGCGCCGCGACCCCTCCTATGAGATGCCTGAGCTTTCCCGTCTGGCGGTGGTCATGGCAGCCTGCGTGCGTGCATTTTCCCGCTATCCGCGCATCAACCGCTTTGTCGCAGGCAACAAGATTTACGCTCGCAACCATTTCAGCATCTCGCTGACCATCAAGCAGTCCATGAGCATCGACTCTGACGAGGCAAACCTTAAGCTGTTCTTTGACCCCGACTACAACCTGCGTCAGGTTTACGATGTCATCAAGGAGCAGATTGATGCCTCCAAGAACCATGTGGACAACGCGACCGACAACTTCGTTGACAATCTGACCTCTGTTCCCCAGTTCCTCATCCGCGCCGTTGTCAACTGGGTCAACCGCAGAGACAGACACCGCGGCACTCCCAAGTGGCTGCACAACCTCAGCCCCTTCCACACCTCCATGTACATAACCGACATCGGTTCCACCGGTATAGGCTCGGTTTATCACCACATATACAACCTCGGTACCACCTCGGTATTTATCTCCATCGGTCGCCGTGACAAGAAGCTGATCATGGATGAAAACGGCGATATTAAGAACATCAACG
>SVPT01000035.1 GCA_015065695.1 Oscillospiraceae bacterium
CTGCGGATCGGGCGGCGGTTCGTTGTTCTCGCGATAGGGCACACCGAGGCCGCCGCCAAGATCGATGTGATGCAGCTTGTGCCCGTCGGCCATCAGGTCGCGGGCGAGTTCGGCCAGCAGCGCGGTGGCGTTGTCGAAGGGGCTCAGATCCGTGATCTGGCTGCCGATATGCATGTCGACGCCGGTGACCGCGATACCCTTCAACGCCGCCGCCCGCGCATATCACGGGACGCTCCGCCTGCTCGATTTCCCGCAGTGCCCTCTCTATCTGCCTCGCGTGACCCTGTGTGCGGGGCTTGTAGCCGATGATGTCCACGCTGTCGGGATAGACGAAAGGCTCCTCGTAGGGGGCGAGCAGCATATCCATGGGCAGGTCGATAAGTACAGGGCCGGGACGACCGCTGGAGGCTATGTAGAATGCCTCACGGAATACGCGGGGAATGTCCCTGTTGTCCTTGACAAGGTAGCTGTACTTGATAAATGGCTCACAGGCACCGGTGATGTCCGCCTCCTGAAAAACGTCACGTCCGATGAGGTCGGCAGGCACCTGTCCTGTCAGCGCGATGATGGGTATGGAGTCCATGTAAGCGGTGGCAAGGGCGGTCAGCAGATTGACCGCGCCGGGGCCGGAGGTGGCACAGCACACACCCACCTTTCCGGAGGCGCGTGCGTAGCCGGAGGCGGCGTGTCCCGCATTCTGCTCGTGCCGCACCATGACGTGGTGTATCTTTCCGGAGCGGTACATGGCATCGTAAAAGGGAGCGATAGCTGCCCCGGGGTATCCGAATATTACATCAACGCCCTCCGCCAGAAGGCACCGGATAATTGCATCAGAACTGTTCAAGAAGAACCTCCTTATACACATTCCGACAGCATAGTCTGCGGAAAAAAGGTAAGACTTGCCCGATTATCATAATATATATACTAGCACGAATGGCGGTATTGTTCAAGCATTATTAAGAAACGGACACCGCACCCCTGCGCGCAGGGAGCGATGTCCGCTGTTTTCATTTGTGTAAAGATCCGCACTATCTGCCGCGCCTTGACAGCAGGCTGACCTTTTCGGTGACAATGCGCCGTGGCTTGAGAATGAGCCGTGCTTCGGCAATGCGGTCACGGTACTGCTTCTGTCGGGTTCTGGAGTAAAGGCGGTCGAATACCGACACCGCCGCCTCCACCATCTCGCGCCCGAGGGGGCTTTCGGGGTTGAGCATGGCAATGCGCAGGCAGGCTTCGGCAACTGCCTCCTGTGCGCGGTTGTCGTCGGGGGCTTTCTCGGCGATGCGCTTTCTCACCTGAACACCCTTGACGCGGGCATCGCAGGCGGCCGTAATATTCTCCCGCTGTGCGCAGATGTCGCCCAGCAGGTCGTAGTCGGCGATAAGCTCACGGGCGACCTCGTCCGATTCGGTTTCCGCCAGCAGACGCTCACGCAGGGCGATGGTCTCGGAAACCTGCTCCTGTGCCTCGCTCAGGCGGTTGGCGGCGAGAAGCTGTCTGCACATGGTGCTGATGGCGCGTGCAAGGTCGCGCCGCCCCTGCACCGAGCCGTTTTCCTCGGAAAGGGAGCGGAAGATTTCTATCTCGCTGCGGGTGCATTCCTCCGAGCGTTCGGTGTCGCCGCACCGCTCGTAAAGCTGACCCAGCCGCTCAAGCACCTCCGCAAGCTCTCTGCGGAAGTGGACGGTGTTCCAGAGGTCGGCGGTGGTCTCACGCTGCTCGTAACAGCGGCGGTAAAATTCGTCGGCGTCCTCCAGACGTCCGCGGGACATACTGATGTTGCCAAGGGCAAGATAAAGCTGACCGATGTGGTGCTGCACCTCAAGGTCAGTGCCAGACTGCTGCAGCTTCTCAAAGTTTTCAAGGGCAAGCCGATAATGCTCCTCAGCCGTCTTGATGTCGAACTTTGCCTCGCGCAGACGTCCCCGCTCCTCGCAGGCGATGGCATACTGCCTCAGCAGCTCGGGGGGAGGTGCGCCGCGCTTGCGCCGCTCGCAGAGGGTTATGCAGTTTTTGTATGCGTTTTCCGCTTTGTCCTGCTGGTCGGCGGCAAGGTATATGCTGCCCAGCAGGTTGATTGCCTCTGCCAGAATAATGGCATTCTCCGGTGTGGGGGAGGCGTTGAAGGTCTGTGTGTGCTTTTCGATTATGCGCATCTGGGCGGTGGCTGCCTCGTCATATTTTGGCTTGAAGCCCAGCTCGCCACGCAGAATATCAACCAGCAGTATCTGCGAGGGCAGATATCCGCTCTGCGCCGCCGACTTGAGGAAGTCCAGAGCCAGATTGGTGCTGGCGAGGGTGTTTATGCCGTAAAGATAGGACTGAGCAAGGCGGTGCTGATGCTCAAGGGTGTTTCTGCCGCTGAGCAGATGACCCACCACAACGCCTATCTTCTCCATGAGAAGCTGCTGATTGCTGATGCTGATGCAGTCGGTGAGCAGCTTGTTAAGGCTGGCGGTGCGCAGGTGCCTGTCGTCCTCCGGCGTGACGGCTATAACGTGCTTGCCCGATTCGGTAATCTGGTTTATCAGCCTGTTTTCCCGCTGACCCAGATGGGAGGTGGCAACGATAAGCACGATGCTGCTCTTCTGTATCAGAGCCTGCTGCTCGTCAGCGTCCGGCTCGTACACGCCGAAGAGGTCGTCGTGAATGAGGGCGAAGTCGTACAGCAGCTCCATGCTGCGCAGTCTGGCGGCAAGGCGTGGGATAATTTCCCTGTCCTCGGGTGCGGAGCAGATGTAGATGTGTCCGCAGAAAATCCCCTTTGCGGCAGTGCGGTGCAGCTCGGCAGAGCCCAGCTTAAGGCAAAGCTGACGGTCAAGCTGCTCGGCAAAGGCAGGATCGTCCTGTGCGATGAAGGGCTGCTGGGCAAAGCGGTGACGGAATTCGCCAATATCACAGCCGGAGGTAAGCACAGTCAGAATGGGTATGCGATGCTCCCTTGCTTTCTCCAGCTCAAAGGCGAGGGAGCGGGAGGGGTGGTTGAGCATACGGTTGGTGACAAGAAGCACCATCAGATCCATCTGTCCGATGCGCCACGACAGGGCAGCATCGGTGTATGTGGTCTGGTCGCCATCGTACCAGCAGGCGAAGAAGGGGGCAAGCTCATTCTCAAGCAGTGTGGAGATTAACCTGTCCCTCTCAGCGGCATCGTCGGGGCAGTGGCTGATGTAGATATTCTGAAGCCCGATGGGGCTGATATTGTCGCGTGTACGGAAGGTGAACTTCATTATAAACCCCCGTTTCGGTTGGAATAGATGAAAATTCTGTGCGTCTATTATACCATATAGTGGGGATTGCTGTCAAATATCCTGCGCAGATTGCATTCGGTCAGCCGCCGCAGTACATGGGCGTGGAAAGATACCGGTCGCCGACGTCGGGCAGCAGTACGGTGATTAGCCTGCCTACGTTTTCCTCCCGCTGTGCCAGCACGATGGCGGCGTGCAGTGCCGCACCGCCCGATATGCCGGCAAGTATACCCTCCCTGCGGACGAGCATACGCCCTGCGGCATATGCTTCCTCCTCGGTTACGGTGATGATTTCGTCAATGAGGGAGCGGTCAAGCACAGCAGGGACGAAGTTTGCGCCAATGCCCTGCAAGCCGTGTGTGCCGCTTCTGCCGCGGGAAAGCATGGGGGAGGAGGCGGGCTCCACCGCCACAATCTTCACCGAGGGATTCTGCTCCTTCAGGAAGCGTCCGATGCCCGTCAGTGTGCCGCCTGTGCCCACACCCGCAACAAAGATGTCAGCCTCTCCGCCGGTCTGCGCCCACAGCTCAGGGCCGGTGGTCTCGTAGTGGCACTGCGGATTGGCGGGGTTATCAAACTGGGAGGGGATATAGCTGTTCTCTATCTCAGCGGCAAGCTGACGTGCCTTGTCTATCGCGCCGTTCATGCCCAGTGCGCCCTCGGTCAGCACCACCTCCGCACCGTAGGCGGCAAGCAGTGTGCGCCGCTCGATGCTCATGGTGTCGGGCATGGTGAGGATTACACGGTAACCCCGTGCCGCCGCCACCGCCGCAAGTCCTATGCCGGTGTTGCCGCTGGTGGGCTCGATGATGGTTGCGCCCTCACGGAGCAGACCGTTTTCCTCTGCACTGCGTATCATGTAAAGTGCTGCCCTGTCCTTGGCACTGCCCGCCGGGTTAAAGCCCTCCAGCTTGGCGGCAATGCGGGCGCACAGCCCCAGCTCCTGCCCGATGCGGGTCAGCTCAAGCATGGGGGTGTTTCCGATAAGCTGAGTAAAATCCTTCTTTATGTCAGCCATTGTATATGCTCCTTAGTTACTCAAAATAAACAAGCTGTGCGATGACTGCGTTGGACACCAGAAAGCCCTGTCTTGTCAGACGCACGCCACGCTCATCGCACACAACAAGCCCGCCCGCGGCAAGCTGCCGCGCCCTGCGGATAAGCTCCGCGGGCAGCGGCTCGCCGAAGCGCGCCTGCCACAGCCGATGCTCCAGCCCCTCTGCCAGCCGCAGGCGCAGCATGGCATATTCCTCTGCATCGCCGCCGCTTCCATCAGGGATACGCGCCGCGCCGCCTGCCTCTGCCTGTGCGATGAAATCACTCAGCGAACGCTCGTAATAATACCGCTGTCCATCGACAAAGCCGTGGGCGGCAGGGCCGATGCCGATATATTCCTCGGCGTTCCAGTATTTCAGGTTGTGGCGGCTTTCCCTGCCCGGCTTGGCAAAGTTGGAGATTTCGTACTGGCAGAAGCCCGCACTCTCCATAATCTCGCAGGCAGCGAGGTAGATTTCGGCTGCTTCGTCCTCGTCGGGGAAGCTGTAGCTGTCCCTGTTTCGGTGAAAGGGGGTGCCTTCCTCCACCTTGAAAAGGTATGCGGAAATATGCTCCGGGTTGCAGGAGAAAAGCAGCTCTGCCGACTGCTGCAGCGTGTCGATGGTCTGCCCGGGGAAGCACAGCATTATGTCCAGCGAGAGGTTTTCTATGCCGCCCTCATGGATAACGTCTGCCGCACAGCGTATGTCATCGGGGGAGTGCTGCCGCCCGAGCAGCTCCAATTCGCTCTCCACACCCGACTGCGCACCCATGGAGATGCGGTTGACACCCGCCGCCGCCAGTACGGAGACAAGCTCCCGTGTGACGGTGCGCGGGTTGACCTCCACAGTGACCTCTGCGCCCTGCTCGACGGGAAATTGCTCACGCACCCTGTCAAGCAGTGCCGCCAGCCTTGCGCTCCCCAGCAGAGGGGGTGTACCGCCACCAATATATATCGTATTGATACTAGTGGGCGTGAAAGAAACGGCGGCACGCTGCAGCTCAGTGTGCACCGCGCCGCCGTAGCGTTCGCAAAGCTCCTCGGTCGGAGCGACCGAGTAAAAGTCACAATAGGGGCATTTGCCGCCGCAGAAGGGAATGTGGATATACAGCCCCCGCGGATTACTGCGCACTGCTCTGCTCGTATGCCTTGCGCACAGCAATGGCAAGCTGGTCGGGGCAGGAGGTACTCTTGAAGCCGCAGCGAATGCCGCGCAGTCTTTCCTCAACCTGATCAACGGTCAGTCCGACAACCAGCTTGGAAACGCCCTGCAGGTTGCCGTGGCAGCCGCCGGTAAAGCTGACCTCACGCACGATGTCGCCGTCGAGAACGACACGAATCTTGCTGGAGCAGGTGCCCTGAGTTTTGTAGATGTATTCCATGAATTTATCCTCCTGAAATCAGAAATTAATTTTCGTTGTGCATATCATATTTCAGATAATCAAAAATGCAGCACATATACCCGAGAACAAATTGGAAACAGTATGGATAATCCAACTCGGTATTATTGAGCCATTGGAACATTTCTCGTTGATATATCCCATAAACCATGCAATGACACCGGTAAACAGAATTATCAGAACCTTTTTCAATGTTCCTGCAAGGGAGAAGAACAACACTCCATGCAACAGCCCGAATAACAATGCCTGAATGATATTTGCTGTGACAAATCCAAATTTGTTTGCCAATCTCTTCAGAATAAATCCTCTGAATAAAAGCTCTTCCGGAAATGCGGTGTTAAGAGCAGCATAGATAACTATTGCCGGAATAGCTGCTGCACCAAGTCCTGTAAATTCAGAAGCAGCGGTTTCAATATCCTTTATTGCATAAAGGGTGAATGCTCCTGATAACAGAAATGCAATGATTGCAATGATAATCGCAGTTAATGTTTTTCTGCCGCCCGTAATTCTCTTTAAGCCTATCCACTCTGCGAATGTTTGCTTTTTTCTTGCGGTTGCAAGCCACCAGATAAATGGCACAGTCGCAAACAGAATGATTTGCAATATGCTGCTTGCAATCTTGCTGAGGAAAAGATTCATATGACATCTCCTTGCTCAAGTGCTTTCGTTTACGGTCTGCTGATTATCTTTTCGCCGTTTGCGCTGTCAATAACGTAATATACAGCGTTTTCGTAGCGTTTGTCGGACTTCATGTCAAGGTCGGTGTAAAGGGAGAAATACTTGCCGCAGACACCGGTGAGCTGAATGGTGCTGCTGTCGTAGAAGATGTTCTGACGACCTGTGCCGTCAGGTGCCATGCGGTAGATGTTGCCGCCGCGGCTGTCGTTGACGCAGTAGAAGATGTAGCTGTCGTTGGCGAGTATGCCGCTCAGCTCGTCAATCTCCCACTGGCGCACAACCTCGCCGTTGTCCACGTTTACACGGTAGAGGGTGGCGGTCTTGTTTATCCATGTGATGGGGTAAACGCAGCCCTGACTGAGGGTGAAGTAATATACCTTCTCGTTGAATACCACCGTCTTTTCGCCGGTGTCCAGCTTGATGCGGTAGAGGATTCCGTAGTCGGCCTCGTCACGTCCGAGGAAGTAGACGCTGCCGTCGTAGCACTGCACCATGTGGTAGCTGCCGGTGTTAAGCACACGGGCAGCGCCGCCCTCCAGCGGCTTGCAGCCTATGACAAAGCTGTCCGCACGGTCGGGGCCCCAGTAGCAAATCCAGCCGTTGGTGATGCCGTAGCCGTAGATGGCGCGCACACCCGCGTCAGAGCCGCTTACGGTGGCGTTGAGTATGCGCTTTGCGGCGTAGCGGTCATCGGGGTCGTCGGAGATGGTGGCGGGTTTGGTGATGGGCGCAGCCCAGATACTGCCGTCCTTCAGGTAGTATACGTTGGTGTCATCGGCGTACACGCTGCTCATGCCGGAGGCGGCAGCCACTATGCTGACAACGCCGCTGTCGCTGAGGGCGACCAGATTGTTGCCGTCAATGTAGTAAAGTGTGCCCTTGTGGTAGTATTCGTTGGAGAGGGCGGGGGCGTTGAGCAGTCCCTTGCCGCCGGAAAGCTCCTCGTCCTGCTCGCTGCCGCCGCAGGAGCAGGAGCCGCAGGCGGTGCATGACCCGCAGGAAGCGCAGGAATTGCACGAAGCGCACGAGCCGCAGGAGGCGCAGGAAACACCCGACCCGCAGGAGGCGCATGATGTACAGGAATCGCACGAGCTGCAGCCCTTGCAGGACATACAGCCGTTGCACTGGGCAAAGGTGATGAAAAGGGCAAGGGCGAGAATGATAACGATGGCAAGCAGCACCACCTTGGGGTCAATATCTATGTCAAAGCGTGTGCCGATCTTCTTCAGTGCGGCCTGCAGCTTTGTGCCGCCCACCTCGGGCGCGAGCGTGACGCTGCCCCTGCGTTTGCGCACGACTGTGCCGCAGGTGGGGCAGGTCTTGCGCCCCGGATCTACTTTTGCGTGACACCTCTGGCATCTCATCTGGCAGTTACCTCGCAGTAATAAAAGTCATACGGACATAAAGAGATGGGGCGGCACCGCCCGCCCGCAGCGTGTGCTGCAGAGGCGAACGGCTGACGCCCCTTTCGGTTGCATAAAGCAGTGTGATGAAGCTTACTGGATGGAGCAGTCGAGATAGTGCTGAAGCTCCTCGTCATCCTTGCGCTTCTTCTCCAGCATCAGAACGGCTGTGGTGATGGAAGCAATCACAGCAGCGATAGCGGCGATGATGCCGATTACAGCCCAGAAGCTGAAATTAGAATTTCTCTTTTCCATTAAACACACCTCCACATTAATTGATTGTCTTGTTGTGTGATTTACTCTTTCTAACAACTATATTTTAACCCCAACACGGGCGGCTGTCAATATCTGCAAAGTGGAATTAACATAAGTTTAAAATAGGGAGATGAAAATCTTTCAATGCTTTTGCTTGCAATAAGCAGGTAAGCAGTATAAAAGCAGAAAAAAGAAAAGCAGGGCACGAAGCACCTGCTTTTGCGTATTAAGTGTGATTATGCGTTGCCAAGACGGCGAGCGATCGCAGACTTCTTTCTGGCGGCGGTGTTCTTATGCAGAACGCCCTTTGCAACGGCCTGATCGATCTTCTTTATTGCAAGACGGGCGGCCATTGTGGTTTCCTCGGAAGCACCGGACTCAATTGCGGCGTTGGCCTTCTTGATGACGGTTCTGAGGTTGGTGCGAATCGACTTATTACGAAGATTCTTCTTGGCGGAAACGATAACACGCTTTTTAGCAGACTTGATATTGGGCATAACTCCACCTCCTTAAAATATCTGCCTGGTCGAATACCAACACATATTAACACATATCAACCGAAATTGCAAGAGTTTTTTTTGCTGCAAAGATAATTTTAGCTTAACTGAAAGCTTTCGTCAAGAGTGAGGGTGTAGGTTGGAATAAATTCGTCCAAAAAGCACTGAACCTCGGGCATATCCATGGCACGCAGGGAGTCAAGTGTGGTCTGCTCTGCTGTGGCAAACTCCTTGTTGCCCGCCTTGCGCTCCTCAATGCACTTGATAAGCGCGCTCAGCTTGTCTGCCGCCTTTACCAGACGATGCTCCAGACCCCCGTCCTCCGCAAGCAGCGGCTCATAGGCGGGGCGCAGGTCATCGGGCAGGGTGGAGAGCAGCCGCTCGGAGGCGGCACGCTCCACGTCACCGTAGGCGGCACGCAGCGTTGCGTTGAAGTATTTTACCGGCGTGGGCATATCGCCTGTCAGTATCTCAGGCGCATCGTGGTACATGGCAAGCAGCACCACCTTACCCACATCCACCGAGCCGCCGAAGCGGCGGTTATGCATCTCGGCAAGGGCATGGGCGAGGTAGGCGGTCTCCAGCGAATGCTCGCTGAGGGTTTCGCCGCTGGTGTTGCGCATCAGTGCCCAGCGGGATATGTACTTCATGCGTGAAAGCATGGCGAAAAAGCTGTGTCCCATCTTTCGTGTCCCCAAAAGCTAGTTATAAATTATTGATTAATGATTAAAGCCCGAATACAGCGCACAGCACCGCTTTGGCAACGTGCAGGCGGTTGTCGCAGGCTTCAAATATGGCAATGGAATGCTGGTCGAAAAGCTCGGAGGTGATTTCCTCCTCACGGCGGGCGGGCAGGCAGTGCAGCACTGAGGCATCGGGCTTTGCGTAATTCATAACCTCGCTGCTGAGGGTGAAGCCACGGAAATCGCTGAGACGCTGCTCGTACTCGTTTTCCAGACCCACGGGAATCCACGAATCGGTGATGACCACATCGGCGGCACGGGCGGCACCTCTGGGGTCACGGTACATCTCAAAGTGACCCACCTGTGCCGCGTAGTCAAGCACAGAATCGTCGGGGTCGTATCCCTCGGGGCAGGCAACAGCCACGTTCATGCGTGACTTCAGCGCACCGACAATGATGGAATTCATGCGGGCGTTGCCGTCACCGATAAATGCCAGCTTCAGTCCGTCAAGGCGGCCCTTCTTTTCCCGCACCGTCATCAGCATGGTCAGCGCAAGGAGGGGGTCGGCAAGGTCGGTCATGCCGTTGATTACCGGAATGGTGCCAAAGTGGGCAAGCTCGTCCACCTCTTCCTGCGCATAGGTGCGCATCACCACCGCATCGCAGAAGCAGGACATGGTGCGGGCGGTGTCCTCAATGGACTCGCCGCGTCCAAGCTGAATAGCCTCTGTGGGGAGATAGAGCGAGTGACCGCCAAGCTGGTGAGTGCCCAGCTCAAAGGTGACGCGGGTGCGGGTGGAGGGTGTGTGGAAAATCATTCCCAGAGCCCGTCCCTCCAGCAGACGGCGGGAGATTCCGTGCCGCTGCTCGTACTTCATCTGGTCGGAAAGGTTAAGAAGCTGCTCCAGCTCCTTGGAGTTAAGGTCGAGCATCTTCAGCAGGTGTTGCATGGCGATTGTTACCCCCAAAAGTGATAGTTTGTTCTATATATGCACCGTGCGCGGGTGAATGACGCACAGCGCGTGAATGTGTCGGGAAAGAATTACAGGTCGAAATCGCTGAGAGAAGAAACATCACGCTTTATCTGCTCCCAGTCACCGGCGGAAACAGCGGACTTCTCAGCAAAACGCTCCAGCAACCAGCGTATGCCCATGTATAGGGCGGCGGGCAGTGCGCAGCCGGAAACCGAGCAGCACAGCATTACCGAAAGGTCGGAAAAGCTGAAGGGCTGATGCCATATAACCAGCTTGGTAAAGGTGACAACAAGCGTTGCCAGCACGCCGCTGACGCACATGGAGATGAGCCAGCGTTCAATATTAATCGGGCGGCGCAGCAGCTTCTGCACCACGGTGGCGGCAAGCGGGCACAGTGCGCAGGAAATCAGCAGCAGACGCATCAGCACAGGGTCGGCAAGGTTAAAGGGGCTGGAGATAAGGTGCCTGAGCAGCACCCACCAGAAAACCACGCTTCCGCCGAGCAGCAGCATGGACAGTGCGGTGGAAACACCGCTGACAATGCGATCGGTCAGTGTGGGAGGATACTGTCCGTCATCGTCAGAATCCTCGCCGTCAAAGCCTTCGCCGCTGTCCTCATAGCCGTACAGCTCCCCATCGTCATCGGTGCGGGAGGCGGTGTTTTCCTCGTCGGTCTGCTGACCCTTGGAGGGGACTTTGCCGCCGCGCACAGTGGGGTCAAGCAGGTTTATGTCAGCGGCAAGTGGACCGTTCAGAGGGGTTCGCGGAAGGTTGACGGGTCTTTTTCCTGCCATATGAACATCTCCTTTGCAAAAGGCGAAAAAATAAAGCTACATAAAAATACAGCCGAGATAAATTATAACGCCGCACAAAATCATTTTCAATACGATTTTGTGAATTTATGCGCAGGGTAAAAATGCCGAGCAGGGGAAATCCTTACTGCGGGCTGCTTACCAGTGCGATATGCTCCGGCAGGGAAAGCAGGGTGTTCATGTTCTGTATCGCCTGTCCCACAGAGCCCTTGCCCAGTGTGTCCAGTGCGGCGGTGATGACAGCAGTGCCTGTGCGCTCAAAGCAGCGCACACCGATGTCGCAGCAGTTGGTGCCGTAGACGGCGGTGGTGGAGGGGGCTGCGCCGGGCGGCAGAATACGGACAAAACGCTCGCTGTTGTACAGCTTGACCAGAGAGTTGGTCAGTGTCTTTTCGCTTGCGGCAAGCTGGGTGCGCACAAAGCAGCTTACCAGTACGCCGCGGGAGGCACAGACGGTGGTGGGCGCATAGGTGATGCGCACATTCTTGCCTGCCGCTATGGTGAGAAGCTGCTCGATCTCGTAGCGGTCGATGGTGCCGTCGGGACCGAGGGCGATGTTGTTGGCGGCAGAGCCGAATTCCCTTGCCGGGCGGGAAAGACCGGGGGCGTCCGCAGCGGAAATGGCAGCGTTGATGGCAATGCCATCGCAGGAGATAAGCCCGTCCAGCACAGGGGGGATAAGTGCCAATGCAGCAGCCGTTGCAGCAGCGCCGGGGTTGGCGATAAGCACCTTGCCCAGCATCTGGTCACGCATAAGCTCGGGCAGACCGTAGATGGCTGCCTCATGTAGTCCGGCGTAGGAGAAGTCCTCGCCGGAGTATGCCTTGAAGTCAGCCTCGTTGGAGAGGCGGAATTCATCGCTCAGGTCGATGAATACGCAGCGATTTTTTATGCACAGCGCGCCCAGCTCCTGGCTGTTGAAGGAGGTATCCGCGTTGAATACCACATCGGCGCGGGCAATGACCTCCTGCTCGCCCACAAGGGTGAGGGAGGTGAGTCCCATAAGCTGAGGGCATACCTCATTGATGGGGCGACCCGCATAGGCGGAGGAGCTTGCGGCGGCTACCTCCACAAAGGGGTGGGTGAGCAGCCTGCGCACCAGTTCCTGACCCATTCGGGTATCGGCACCGACAATACCAACCTTAAACTTTTCCATCCTGATTTCTCCCTTTCTTCCGTAGTTTGTGCCGCTTCCGTGCATTTATTTCCCCGCAGGAAAAACGCGAAAAGGGCAAAAGGGTGTGGTTTATTCAGTGTTTCCTTTATAGTAAAGCAATAAAGGGCGGTACAGATGACCGCCCCCGCATTATCGACGTTGTTTCATTTCGCGCTCGATGTCACGCTGTGCGTCACGCGCAGCGGCGGCATCTCGCTTGTCGTAGAGCTTCTTGCCCTTGCACAGACCCACCTGCACCTTGACCCGTGAGCCCTTGAAGTAAAGGGAAAGGGGAATGAGTGCGAGACCCTGTTGCTGCACCATGCCGAAAAGACGCATAATCTCACGCTTGTGCATCAGTAGCCTGCGCACACGCAGCGGGTCGCGGTTGAAGATGTTGCCCTGCTCGTAGGGGGAGATGTGCATTCCGCGGACGAAGATTTCGCCATTCTGAATGGCGCACCATGCGTCCTTGAGATTGACACCGCCTGCGCGTATGGATTTAACCTCCGTGCCGCACAGCTCAATGCCTGCCTCAAAACTCTCCAGCACAAAATAGTCGTGGTATGCCTTGCGATTCTGTGCGATGGTCTTAAGCTGGGTTTTCTCAGCCAATGCACCTCACTCCTTTCTCAGGGCAGTGGGCGAATGGGCTTCAGCAGTCCTCTTTCGCCTCTTCTGCCGCGTTGTTCTCGCGGATTTTGCTGCTCTCCCGGTTTTCGGCATCAAAGAATACAATAAGCCGATTGCCAAGGAAGTTGATTACAAATGTCACCGGACAGGTCAGCCAGAAGGCAAGCTCCTCGCCGATGGCGGTGCGGCTTGTCAGCAGACTGAGCAGGGCGTTGCCCGCAAACATGGAAACGGTGTAAAGCGCGCTGAAGGCAATCAGACGGGGGAGAAAGCTCCTCCCTCTGACACCATCGGCGTGCAGCCACTTGAGCAGATAGAGCAGCACAATGCCGGTGATGTAGTACACCATGTAGGCGGCGTTGTCGCTGACAACAAAGCTGTGACCAAAGAAGGTGTGTCTGCCCCCTCCGGAAAGCAGCCAGTACCGCAGCGCCAGTCCGCATATGGTGGAGATTGCGGTAAAAATACTGTGCTTGAGCAGTATTCGCAGCTCAGGGGTATTCCATATCTTTGAAAATATACGTTTCATAAATATCTCAGAAACACACAATATTGCGGGTCACATCTCGCTGCGCCCGTCCAGAGCCCGTCCCAGAGTAACCTCATCGGCATACTCAAGGTCGCCGCCAACGGGGATTCCGTAGGCAAGGCGGGTGCATTTTATGCCCATAGGCTTGAGCAGGCGGGAGATGTACATCGCCGTAGCGTCACCCTCCACAGTCGCGCCGGTGGCCATGATGACCTCGCTGACGGTATCGTCAATGCGGGCGAGAAGCTGCTTGAGTGTAAGCTGCTCGGGACCGATGCCGTCCATGGGGGAGATAACGCCGTGCAGCACATGGTATACGCCGGTAAACTCGCGGGTGCGCTCGATGGCAAGCACGTCACGCGGGTCGCTGACTACGCATATGGTGCTGTGGTCACGCTCCGCGCTGCCGCACACCGTACACTGCTCCTCGTCGGTGAGGTTGCAGCAGACGGCGCAGCGGTGTATCTGCTGGCGGGCGTCAAGTATGCACCGGGCAAAGCCCTCGGCCTCGCCCTCCGGCAGATTAAGCACAAAGAGTGCAAGCCTCTGGGCTGTTTTGCGCCCGATGCCGGGGAGACGAGCAAACTGGTCAATCAGCCTCGACAGGGGCGCAACACTGTATGCCATATTGTTTTAGAACAGACCGGGCAGGTTCAGACCGCCGGAGAGAGCGGACATACGCTCCTCGCGCTCCTCTGCAGCCTTGCGCAGAGCCTCGTTGGCTGCTGCCATGATCATGTCGGTGAGCATCTCGATGTCATCGGGGTCAACGACCTCGGGCTTGACGTCGATCTTGACGATGGAATTCTTACCGGTTACGGTTACGGTAACAGCACCGCCACCGGAGCTTTCGGTGTATTCCTTAACGTCCAGCTCATCGGTGATGGCTTCCATCTGCTCCTGGAGCTTCTGTGCCTGCTGGGCGAGCTGCTGCATACTGGCGGTACCGCCGCCGTTCTGGGGAAGTCTTGCTTTCATTTCTTAGTGTCCTCCTTGAATTTCTTTTTGGTTTATGTGAATGTTGGTGTAATCGGATTTCTAGTCCTCGGAGATATTTGCGCCGAGGCTGCGTGCCCTCTCCAGCAGGCGGTCTGCCTGCGAAGGTTCCTTGCTGCCGGCAGCAGCAGAGGGGCGATAGGGGGCAAGACGGTAGTCGGTGCCGATGGTTTCCTCAAGGATGCGGTGCATGATTGCCTTGGACGCGCTCTGGTTGAGCAGGTCGGCGGCCATGTCGGTGGTTTCTATCAGCAGGTATCTGTCGGAAACGAATGCCCGAGAACCGTTGAGCATGGAGAAAAGCGCGTTGGATTCCTTTTCCAGTGCGGCAATGACCTCGCTCCAGCGGTCAAAGGGCTGGGCGGCATCGCTTATCTGGGTGAGGCGGTCATTGGCAACAGGCGGTGCTTCGGGCTGCTTGGGCTTGGTCTCCGCGGCGGGAATGCCCTCGCGGACGGCGCGCTCCAGCGTCTTTACACGCTGCTCCAGCGCGGCGATGACCGCCTTGTCGTCCTCGTCCGCCTGACGGCACAGCTTCATCAGCGCAAGCTCCATCTCGGTGCGCCTCTGTGCGCCGCGCCCCATGCGCTCCATCGTGCCCTGCAGGGTGTCGATGATGCCCATGATGCGGCTGAGGGGGTAATTCTTCGCGTCCTCTTTCAGCTCCGCAAGCTGCTCGGTGGTGGCGATAATCAGCTCCTCCGGCTTGCTGACGGTGTTTATAATCATCAGCGAGCGGTAGTGGGAAAGCAGCTCATCGCCAAGGTGCAGCATATCCATCGACATACCATACAGCCTGTCCAGCATGATTATGGCGGCTGCTGCATCACGTCGGTATATCGTCTGGGAAAGCTCCAGTATATGCTCGTGTCCCGCAAGACCTGCGGCATCACGCACCACCTGCTCGTCAACAAGCTGACTGCGTGTCAGGCACTGGTCAAGCAGGGAAACGGCATCACGCATACCGCCGTCGGCAATGCGCCCGATGAGCAGGGCGGCGTCATGCTCGATGATAACGCCCTCCCGTGCGGCAATCTCCTCCAGACGACCGGCTATGTCCTCGGCAGAGATGCGCCGGAAGTCCATGCGCTGGCAGCGGGAGAGAATGGTTGCGGGCAGTGCCTGTACCTCGGTGGTGGCAAGGATAAACAGGACGTGCTGGGGAGGCTCTTCCAGTGTCTTGAGCAGTGCGTTGAACGCGCTGTCGGACATCATGTGAACCTCATCTATTATATAGACACGGTATTTGGTCTGGGTGGGAGCAAAGGCAAGCCGCTCCTGCAGGTCACGCACGTCGCCGACACCGTTGTTGGAGGCGGCGTCCATTTCCACGACCTCGGTGATGCTTTCGTTTTCAATGCCGCGGCACACCTCGCACTCTCCGCAGGGGTCGCCGTCCTTTGGGTGAAGGCAGTTGACAGCCTTTGCCAGTATTTTGGCACAGGTGGTTTTACCTATGCCTCGGGAGCCGGTGAAGAGATAGGCGTGAGCCACACGACCGGTGGTAATCTGCTTGCGCAGTATCTCGGTGATGTGAGCCTGACCCCAGACATCAGCGAATGTCGGCGGGCGGTATTTCCTGTACAGAACGCGGTACACGGCAGCTCCTCCCTTCACAGACACAGTAACGCAAAGAAAAAAGACGGTCGCATCCCTGCACACTGACATACGGACACCAGGCTGGCTGCGGCGCATGAAGCGAACCGCTTAATGCTGCTCGGTTCCCCGCCTGACATGGTTCACGGTGCCCCATCGCACAGGGCCCGGCATCCGCATGTCGGTGTGCAGGCATTGACTGTCTCCTAGCGCAGAACGCTGTCTGCGGCCAAGGCAGCAAACGCATCTGCCAAGATATTATAATACATACCTGTAGGAAATTCAATAGTAAATTCAACTGTTTTTTTGAAAATGAAGTGGTCTGTTCAAAATTTATGTTATTGACGTGAGGTTATATTGCTATTATAATGATAAAGTATATCAATCCGCTGCGCGGCGGATCGAAAGGATTGGTACCGCTAATGAACTCAGGAACCGGCTTCGGCGAGTATATTCGCCTCTGTTCGCGCCGTTCGCCCCTGCTTGCGGCGATGGTCGGCGTTGCATTTACCTTTGTCTTTGTCTATCTCATTGTCACCACCCCTGTGCAGTACGTCTTTCAGGGCAAGCTGCGCATGGTTGCGGAAATAACCCCGCAGACCATCTCCGACCAGAGTGACCTTGCCTCCATAAGCACCGCTGCCGCCAACACCGTCATCGGTCTTATCGAAAACTCCGACACAGTGGGTCTTGCTCTTACCGAAACCCATCTGGAAAACGACATTGATGCCGCCGCATTCGCCAACGAGCGCGTAAATGCCGAGCGCATCAACGAGTCGGACATCATTCAGGTCACCGTTGTGTACGACAACAGCGACACGCAGGCGACCACCTTTACATACAACCTGCTTACCGTCACCTGCGACAAGATTGCCGCCACCAGCTTCTACGGTACCGCCTTTACAGGTGAGATTGTGGACACCGGCAGAATGATAGAGCGCAGAGGCGCGTTCATGCCCTCGCTGCTCACCGCCCTCTACTGGGCACTGGGTGCGCTGGCACTCTTCCTGCTAATGCAGCTTATTGCCCTCTCCACCGACAAGACCCTGCGCAGCAACGACAAATTCCTGCGCCTGACCAAGGTGCCCATCATCGCCTCCATTCCCGCGTTTACCCGCTTTGGCAACAACGAGCGTGCAGGTCAGCGCATCTCCAATGCCTACCGTGTGCTGCGCTCCTCCATCAAGTATTCTCAGGACAAGGTGCGCTCGGTTGCCATCTGCAGCCCCTCTCCCAGAGACGGCCGTACCTCCGTTGCGGTGGGTCTTGCCACCGCCCTCGCGGAGACCGACGCAATGGTGCTGCTCATCGAGGCAGACCTGCGCCGCCCCAACGTGAGCATGGAGATGCACGTTGAGTCCACCTTTGGTCTGGCAGACCTGCTGCTTGGCAAGACCAATCTTGCCAACACCATCTGCAAGACCTCCAACCGCAACCTCTACGTCATCACCGGCATAAACAACACCAGCCTCAACAACATCAATATCTCCGACCTGCTGGACAGCGCCGTCTTTGACGAGCTGCTGGAGGCAGTGCAGGGTCAGTTTGACTACGTTGTCATTGACACCCCCTCTGTGGAGCTGGCACCCGATGCCACCTCCATCATCGGCAAGGTGGATTGCGCCGTTGCCGTTGCCCAGTACGGACACACCAAGGTGGACGCTATCCGCACCGCACTGGACGTCTTCACCGCTTCGGGCGGCAAGCTGATTGGTGTCTGCACCACCAACACTCCGCAGCATTCCGGTCTGTTTGCTTCCCTGTCTGCATACGGCAGCAAGGGCAACAGCAGACACACAAGAATCGCCCAGAAGAAGAATCCCATCAATGCCGTATTCGGACGTGAGGACGGCAAGAAGGGCGACATCGCTCAGTAATTGACACCAACAGCGCAGGGTCTGCCGCAGGGCTGCCCTGCGCTGTTTCTTTGTGTCCTCTAAAATTTATACCGAAGATACTTGACTTTGCGGAGGTAATGTTGTTTAATAGATTGCAGAAAATATCTTGGAAAGGACACGCTTATGGCTTGGAAGATGGCAAACGTAAGACTGGAAAAAGGCTGCATTTTTGCTCCCTATGGGGATAGTGCGCCCTTTTTTAGATTGATTTGCCAAAAACACGCCTGAACGCAGGCGGTTTCCGCAGGTTAATTCAATAAGTACGCACTGTCTTCTTAACGACCATTACATCAGTTAAGGAGATATTTTTTATGTCCAAAATCAAAGTAAAAAAGCAGTTATCAAAGTTATATACATCTTCTGTCATCGGAAACCTGTCGCTGACAGGCGCGTGGGTGGCGATTCTCGCGGCGAGGGGCTACAGCCTCGTGGAGATAGGTCTTGCGGAAACGGTTTTCCACATCGTCAGCCTTATCTTCGAGATTCCCTCGGGCATTCTGGCAGACGTGCTGGGCAGAAAAAAGATGCTGATAGTCAGCACAGTCATGCGCATGATTGGCGACGTGGTGATGATTCTGTCCAATAACCTGTTCATGGTGTGCCTGTCCATCGCTTTCCATGCCCTCAACTACAACTTCTCCTCCGGCTCGGGGGACGCGCTGGCGTATGACTCGCTGAAGCAGGCGAGTATGGAAAGCCGGTTTGAGAAGTACGAGTCCAACCAGTTTATCATCTACCGCCTGTGCAGCGGCATTTCCACCCTCTGCGCGGGCTTCGCCCTCACCATAGGACACAGGATAGCCTACGGCACAGGTATCGTCACCGGCATAATTCAGCTTATGGTGCTTGCCTCGCTGCAGGAGGTGTACGCGGACGGTCATAAGCCAGGCAGTGACTCCCGTGTTTTCCAAAGGCTGCTGTCCTGCTTCCGCGAGAGCTTTGCTTTCCTCAAGGAGATTCGCAGTGCCATCGGTCTGATGCTGTGCAATTCCCTCGTGGGTGCTGTGGATATACTGCTGCTCTTCTTCCTGCAGGCAAAGCTGCCCGAAAAGGGCATACCCGACTGGGGTCTTGGGCTGGCACTGCTGTTCATGCAGCTTGGCGGCATCGTCGGCTCAAGGCTGATACTGAAATTCCCGAAGGTCAGCTACAGGGTGATTTTTGCTGTGTCGGTCGCTCTTGTGGCAGTGGGCTTCCTTGCGGAGCATTCGCCGCTGTACTGGGCGGCGGCACTGGGCGGCTTCATCGCCGCTGTGGGTGACGATGCCCTGCAGGTGCGCACCAACGCACTGCTGCAGGATATGTTCCCCTCGGAGCAGCGTGCCACCCTTACCTCGGTGGAATCCTTCAGCTTCTCGGTCATCATGATAGTGCTGTCGCCGTTGGCGGGCTTCGTCTTTACCTACTGGTAAGCCAATAATATAATTAAGAAAACAGCCCCTCTGTCCGGCAAAACCGGCGGAGGGGCTGCTGTGTTTGTGTTTGATATGGTCAATCCTTTGCAACGCTGCTGCGCAGGCTTGCCAGTGCGTTGCTGATGTGTTCGGTAACCAGTCGCTCGGCGGCATCGGCATCGTGGGCAGTAAAGGCATCAAGAATGGCACGATGCTCTTCTGCCATGCGCAGCGCCCTCTCGGGCGACTGCACCGACATACGGCGGTAACGCTCCACGCGGTGATGCAGTCCCTGCAGGGTGTCTGAGAGAATACGGCGGGAGCAGCAGTTGTACAGCATGCTGTGGAATTGGGAATCGGTGTCGCGCAGCTTGTCGGCATCGCCCCTCGCCGCATAGAATTCCTGCAGCTCCACCAGCGAGGAAAGCTCCGCAAGCTGCTCCGCTGTGGCACACACAGCCGCATCGCGGGCTGCCATGCCCTCTATGCGCAGGCGTATGTCGTAGATGTCGATAAGGTCATCGACCGTCACGCCATGCACTACCAGACCGTGACCTGCTTCCTGCCGCACCAGTCCGTCCTGCACCAGCCGCTGCAGTGCCTCACGCACAGGGGTGCGGCTTACGCCAAGTGCCGCAGACAGTTTGTTTTCGGACAATACCTCGCCCGTGGCAAGTGTGCCGGTGAGAATGTCGCTTTCCAGCTTTTCAAATACCTTGTCAGAAAGTGAACCTGTAGACATATTAGTATTCCTTTTCTGCAATATTTGCTGTCGTTATCACTCGTTCAGGTCGGCGTAGATACGCTCCAGCTCGGGGGTGGAGATGGCGGTCTCACGTCCGTTTGCGTACTGCTCGTCAACCCATTCCTTGATGAAGGTGACCATGGGGTCGTTCTTGCTAAGAGCAGCCTCACCCTCAAGGTGGTAGTGCTCGTTAAGCCAGAAGGCAATGCCGGCACGACCGGAGGTGTTGGTTACGCACACCGAGGCGGGACGACCCAGAAGAGCATCGGTGTCGAAGATGTTGTATATCTCGGGGTCCTTCATCATGCCGTCGGCATGGATGCCCGCACGGGTGACGTTGAAGTTTTCGCCCACAAAGGGGGTCATAGGCGGAATGGTGTAGCCCAGCTTTTCCTCAAAGAAGCGGGCAATGTCGGTGATGGCGGTGGTGTCCATGCCGTCAAGGGTGCCGCGCAGGGAGGCATATTCAAATACCATAGCCTCCAGAGGCACGTTGCCGGTGCGCTCGCCTACGCCCAGCATGGAGCAGTTGACTGCGCTTGCGCCGTACAGCCATGCGGCAGTGGCGTTGGCAACAGCCTTGTGGAAGTCGTTGTGACCGTGCCATTCAAGCATCTCGCTGGGCACGTCGGCGTAGTGCTGCAGACCGTAGATGATGCCGGGCACGCTGCGGGGGAGAGCCACACCTGCGTAGGGCACGCCGTAGCCCATGGTGTCGCAGGCGCGAATCTTTACGGGAATCTTCGCGTCGTCGGACATACGCTGCAGCTCGTTGACAAAGGGAACAACGAAGCCGTAGAAGTCGGCACGGGTAATGTCCTCAAAATGGCAGCGGGGAGAGATGCCCGCCTCAAAGCTCTGTGCCACCGTCTTGAGATAGTGGTTCATAGCCTCGCTGCGGTTCATGCCCAGCTTCTTGAAGATGTGGTAATCGGAGCAGGAGACCAGTATGCCGGTTTCC
>SVPT01000036.1 GCA_015065695.1 Oscillospiraceae bacterium
GCCCCCCTATCAGCGGCAGAAGGGCGGCGACTGGTACAAGGGCACAGCCAACGCCATCTATCAGAACATTCCGTTCATCGAGAGATACGACCCGGAGTATGTTGTAATTCTCTCCGGTGACCACATCTACAAGATGGATTACTCCAGAATGCTGGCAGCCCACAAGAGTGCCAACGCAGCCTGCACCATCGCCATGCGCGAGGTTCCCTGGGAGGAAGCACCCCGCATGGGTATCCTCAACTGCAATGAGGACGGCACCATCTACGAGTTTGATGAGAAGCCCGCAAAGCCCAAGAGCAACAAGGCCTCCATGGGTATATACATCTTCACATGGTCCAAGCTCCATGAGTATCTGGAGCTGGACGAGGCTGACCCCAACAGCGACAACGACTTCGGCAAGAACCTCCTGCCCAGAATGCTCAACGCAGGTGAGACTATGATCGCATGGGCATTTGACGGCTACTGGAAGGACGTCGGAACCATCGACAGTCTGTGGGATGCCAACATGGATCTGCTGGACCCCAACGTCCCGCTGGACCTTTCCGATCCCTCCTGGCGCATCTACACCCGCAATGCCGTCATGCCCCCCGCATACGTTTCCCGCTCTGCTGTGTGCCAGAACTCTCTGGTGGCAGAGGGTTGCGTGATCGAGGGCTCACTGGAGCTGTCCATACTCTTCGCCGGTGTAACGGTGGAGAAGGGCGCTTCTGTAACCGGCTCCATCATCATGCCCGGCGCAAAGATATGCGAAGGTGCTACCGTTCAGTATTCCATAATTGCTGAGGACGTAGTGGTCGAGCCGGGTGCAGTGGTCGGTCAGCGTCCCGAGGACGTAACCGACATGGACAAGTGGGGCATCGCCGTAATCGGCAACAATGTAACCATCGGCAGGAATGCCGAAGTGTCCGCCAAGGCAATGGTTGAAGAAAATGTGCCGGAAGGCGCAAAAATATAGCCGCGCAGCGAGCATATAAAAGAAAGGAATGAAAGCATCATGATAGGCAACGATACTGTCGGCATAATCTTTTCCAATATGCATGACAACTGTCTGCGCGAGCTGACCGATGTACGCACAATGGGTTCCGTACCCTACGGCAGCCGCTACCGCGCTATAGATTTCCCCCTCTCCAATCTGGTCAACTCCGGTGTGACCAAGGTGGGTATCATAACAAAGAGCAACTACCAGTCCCTGATGGACCATCTGGGCACCGGCAAGGCATGGGACCTCTCCCGCAAGCACGAGGGTCTCTTTATCCTGCCTCCCTTCGGTCTGGGCAACAGCGTATACCAGACCCGTGTTGAGGCTCTGTGGGGCATACTCAACTTCCTCAAACAGTGCAAGGAACAGTATGTCATAATGAGCGACAGCCACATCATCTACACCATGGACTTCCGTGCGGTACTCAATGAGCACATCTCCAAGGGTGCCGATATGACAGTGGTCTACAAGAATGGCGTCATGCCCGAAGACCTGCCCGAGAAAGTACGCATCGAGCTGGGCCGCGGCCGCAAGATTACCGAGGTTATCAACGGCGAGGAAGTTGAGGGCAAGTGCAACTGGAGCATGGGCGTATATGTAGCCAACAAGGATTTCCTTATCCGCGTCATCTCCAATGTAGTGGCACGCAACCGCCTCTCCTTCGTGCGTGATGTGCTGCAGAGCGGCATTTCCGAGTACCGCATCTACGGCTACAAGTTCGATGGCTTCGCAGGTGTTCTCGGCTCCCGCAAGGGCTATTTCCGCCAGAGCATGGCTCTGATGGATCCCGCTGTCAGAGCAGACCTGTTCCGCAGTGACCGCCCCGTCTACACCAAGGAGCGCGATGAGATGCCCACCCGCTTCGGTCTGGGTTCCCATGTATCCAATTCCCTCATCGCCGATGGCTGTATCATCGAGGGTGAGGTTGAAAACTGCATACTCTTCCGCGGCGTACACGTCGGACGCGGCGCAAAGCTGAAGAACTGCATCATCATGCAGGATTCCATAGTAGGCGACAGGGTGCAGATGAGCTACATCATCGGCGACAAGGACGTCATGTACAGCCCCGACAGCTCCATGAACGGACAGGAGTCTCACCCCCTTTACATCGCCAAGGGCAGCAGCGTGTAATTGCTGCTTATCAACACAGTAAACAACCTATTCCTAATATATTTCCTTAGAGCAAATCAAGGGGAAGCACCATACACCCGCCAAGGCGTATGTCGATGAGGTGTGATGGAAGGAGCAAAAGGAGGAATATCTATGAAAGTATTGTATGTAGCAAGCGAAGCCCAGCCCTTTGCAGCTTCCGGCGGTCTTGCGGATGTAGCAGGAAGCCTGCCTCAGGCTATGCGTCAGCGGCTGATTGGCTGCCGTGTTGTCATGCCTCTTTACGAGAGCGTACCGCAGGAGCTGCGTGACCAGATGCAGTTCATCACCAGCCTTTCTGTGCCTGTTGCATGGCGCAGACAGTATTGCGGCGTATTCGAGGCAAAGGTGGGCAGTGTAATCTATTACCTGCTGGATAACCAGTATTACTTCAAGCGCAAGGGTCTCTACGGTCACTATGACGATGCGGAACGCTTCGCGTTCTTCTCCCGCGCTGTGCTGGAGATGCTGCCCTATCTGGATTTCAAGCCGGACATCATCAATGCCAACGACTGGCAGGCCGCGCTTGTGCCCGTGTATTATGATATGTTCTACTCCCGCAACGAGTGGTATTCGGGCATCAAGACCATCTTTACCATTCACAACATTCAGTATCAGGGCAAGTACGGTCTGGAGCTGAGCGAGGACGTATTCGGTATTCCCCGTGACCAGCGCCACATCGTGGAGTATGATGGCTGCATCAACCTGATGAAGGGTGCTATCGAAACCGCCCACAGAGTCACCACCGTCAGCCCCACCTACGCACGCGAGATACTCGACCCGTGGTTCTCCCATGGGCTCGACCCCATTCTCCGCGAGAGGGAGTGGAAGCTGACCGGCATACTCAATGGTATCGACACCGAGTTGTATGACCCCAGCACCGACGGAATGATTTACCGCAAGTACGACTGCGAGACCTTCGCAGAAGGCAAGGCAGAGAACAAGCGGGAGCTTCAGCGCAGGCTCTATCTGCCCGAGCGCCCCGAGGTGCCTCTCATCGGTATGGTCACACGCATGGTCTCCCACAAGGGTCTTGACCTGGTGCGCGACATACTGGACGACCTGCTCTACAACAACGACATTCAGTTTGTCATTCTCGGTTCAGGCGACTGGGAGTACGAGTCCTTCTTCCGTGAGATGCAGGAACGCCACAAGGACAAGCTGGTAGCCTGCTTCGGCTATATCCCCGAGCTGTCCCATAAGATTTACGCGGCAGCCGACCTGTTCCTCATGCCCTCCAAGAGCGAGCCCTGCGGACTTTCCCAGATGCTTGCTCTGCGCTACGGCACTATCCCCATCGTCCGCGAAACCGGCGGTCTGGGCGATTCCATCACCGACAGCGGCGATGGCGAGGGCAACGGCTTCACCTTCAAGAGCTACAGCTCCGGCGATATGCGTTACTGCATCGAGAGAGCCTTCATGGGCTTTGCCGATAAGGAGGGCTGGTCAATACTGGTCCGCCGCGCAATGGAGTCTGACAATAGCTGGGGCAAGAGCGCTAATGCCTATATCAAGCTGTACAAATCCCTGCTTAAAGAGTAAAGGATAACAGCCGATAAAAAATTTACCGGGCCGCCGCAGAGAAACACTGCTCTGCGGCGGCTGTGCAGTATATGAATATAATGCTCATAAGGAGAAAAAACAATGGCAAAAACCATCACCGTAAAGGGCACAGGACGTGTAAGTGCTGCGCCTGATACAGTAGAAATCACCGTCACTCTGGAATCCCGCAGCAAGGATTATGACAAGGCAACCGAGCAGGCGGCTGACCGCATAGACAAGCTGACCGATGCGCTGGTGTCTGCGGGCTTTGAAGAGGGCGGCATCAAAACCACCAGCTTCAACGTCAACACCGAGTACGAGTATGTCCATGACGACACGGGACGCAACCGCAGGGAGTTTGTGGGCTATATGTGTATGCACGTTGTGATGCTCCGCTTCCCGATGGATACCGAGCGGCTCGCCAAGGCAATTGCCGCCATCACAGGCAGCGGTGTGCAGCCCATGCTGAACATCGCCTTCACCGTAAAGGACGGCGAGGCTGTCCGCGACAGGCTTCTCTGCGATGCGGCGGCCAATGCCCGCAGCAAGGCGGAAATCCTCTGCCGCGCCGCCGGCACAGAGCTGGGCGAGCTGGTCAGCATCAATTATCACTGGGAGGACAGAGGTATGTATTCTCCCACCGCCTACGGCATGGCAGACGAATGCTGTGCGGGCGGCGTGGCTAAAACCGCACTCAGAGCGGTCAACATCGCGCCGCAGGATATAGAGATGAGCGACACCGCCGTGTTCGTCTGGGAAATCAAATAACGCATAATTACAGCAAAACGACCTGCGCAGGAGAGAAAAAACTCCCCTGTGCGGGTCTTTTCATTTTTTGCGGTTTGTCCGCAGACGGCGAAGTGCAGATACACGCAAAATATATTTCCCCGCACAGGGGGTTAAGCTATTGACAACAGAGCGGTACAGTGCTAGAATTACATCAAATCTTCGGGGCGGGGTGCAATTCCCCACCGGCGGTGATGGGGCGGCGTGCCGTCCACAAGCCCGCGAGTGAACTCCTGCGCAATGGGGAGGACACAAGAATCGGTGAGAATCCGGTGCCGACGGTATAGTCCGGATGTGAGAAGATGACACTATAGGTGTACTGTGTCGCCCCCGCTGTATTTGCGGGGGCGTTTGTTTTTTATTTGCAGCTTATTTACAACACAGTATGATCAATCACTTTAACGAAAGGCGGAAAAGAAAATGAAGAAAATCGCGAACGAAAGCAATGCAGGCAGCCCCGCAAAAACCGGGTCGGTGCTTCGTCTTACCACCGTTGCTCTGCTCAGCGCGCTGGCTGTGGTAATCGGTCTGTGGAGATTTCCCATCTTCGCCGCGGCACCCTTTCTCACCGTAGACTTCGCTGACGTGCCCATTGTGCTGGTAACCCTGCTCTTCGGGCCGCTGCCCGGTCTTGGCGCACTGTTCTGCGTTTCCGCAATTCAGGCATTCATGCTCGGCGGAAGCGGCATCATCGGCTTCATCATGCACATGATCGCTTCGGGCACCATGCTCTTCGTTGTCTGGGCTGTGTGGCGCACCCGCCGCAATATGCTGACACTGGTGCTGGGTCTTATCGCAGGCACACTGGCGATGGCTGTTGTGATGATTCCCCTCAACTACCTGCTCACACCCCTCTACACAGGCGCGCCCGTTGAGGCAATCACCCAGCTTCTGCTGCCGGTGCTTATCCCCTTCAATCTCATCAAGGCGGCCAGCAACTGCCTGCTTGCCGGCATATTCTTCCGTATTCTGCGCCCCTTCCTCAAGAAGCAGTTTCCCGAACTGATCGATTGATTTTCTCTTTGGCAAAAGGAAAGAAGATGCCCGCAAAGGAGCAGAATTACGAATAAACACATGGCGCGTTTCCGCAATGGGGACGCGCCATTTCCTCTCAAACAGCGCAGGTAAAACGAGAAAATTGACAAGTGCAGTCGTTTGTGATATAATAATCGGAATGAATGAGCAAAAGAAAGGAAAAGAAAAAATGGCAAAAAGACTGTTTACCTCGGAATCGGTCACCGAAGGACATCCCGATAAGGTGTGCGACCAGATTTCTGATGCGATACTTGATGAGATAATTGCCAGCGATGCCGCCGCCCATGTGGCTTGCGAAACGGTGGTCACCACCGGTATGGTAATGATAGTGGGCGAAATCACCACCGAGCATTATGTGGACATTCCCAAGCTGGCTCGTCAGGTCATCTGCGACATCGGCTACAACGACCCCAGTGGCGGCTTTGACGGCAACACCTGCGCGGTGCTGTCCTCCATCGACGAGCAGTCGCCCGACATTAACATGGGCGTGGTCAACGCCAATGAGATACAGACCGGCAGCTCCACCGACCGCCTCGACAGCGTCGGTGCAGGCGATCAGGGCATGATGTTCGGCTATGCCTGCACCGAGACCCCCGAGCTGATGCCCCTGCCCATCTCTCTGGCTCATAAGCTGGCTATGCAGCTCACCAAGGTGCGCAAGGACGGCACACTGCCGTGGCTGCGCCCCGACGGAAAGACTCAGGTCACCGTAGAATATGACGATGACCGCCCTGTGCGCATTGACACCGTAGTGGTTTCCACTCAGCACAGCGCCGATGTGGAGCTTCCCGAGATACGCAAGGCCATGCTTGAGTATGTAATCAAGCCTATTCTGCCCGCAGAGCTGGTGGACGACAGCATGAGAGTGTTCGTCAACCCCACAGGACGCTTTGTTGTGGGTGGTCCTCAGGGCGACAGCGGACTTACCGGACGCAAGATAATCGTCGATACTTACGGCGGCTATGCCCGTCACGGCGGTGGCGCATTCTCCGGCAAGGACCCCACAAAGGTAGACCGCAGTGCCGCCTACGCGGCCCGCTATGTGGCAAAGAATATTGTCGCGGCAGGTCTTGCAAAGCGCTGCGAGCTGCAGATTGCCTACGCAATCGGTGTTGCCAACCCCGTTTCGGTACTGGTTGATACCTTCGGCACAGGCACCTGCTCCGACGAGCTTATCGCTCAGGCAGTGGGCAAGGTGTTCGACCTGCGCCCAGCCGCCATCATCGAGCAGCTTGAGCTGCGCCGCCCCATCTACCGCCAGCTTGCAGCCTACGGTCATATGGGCAGAGAGGACCTCGATGTCACATGGGAGCGCACCGACAGAACCGAACAGCTTGTGGAGGCAGTAAAGCAGCTTCAGGGCTGATATTCCGCACGAAATCAGGCACAACCCAGAAAAAACACTGCATATTTCAAAAAAGCACTTGCATTTGTCAGAATCATATGCTAAAATATTTCAGCATTAATATCGGCGGCGCACTCCGAAATGGCGTGGGTCGTTCGGGATTTTGACCGGCGCAGTGTGGCCGGAGATCAAAAGCCGGTATTCCTCTGGGGCGGTATGTAAGCCGTTCCATGAATGCCCGAAAATATTAGGAGGATACACACATGGAAGAGAAAAGAAGCAAGCTCCAGCTTATCAGCGACAGCAGTCTGCGCAAGGACGAACTCAAGTTTGACATCGGTGACACCGTAAAGGTTCATGTCAAGATTCGTGAAGGCGAGCGCGAGAGAATTCAGATTTTCGAGGGTACCGTTATTGCTCGCAAGGGCAGCGGCGTTTCCTCCACCTTCACCGTCCGTCGCGTTTCCTACAATGTCGGCGTAGAGAGAGTATTCCCCGTCAACTCCCCCAACGTTGAGAAGATTGAGGTAATCAGACATGGCCGTATCCGCAGAAGCAAGCTCTATTATCTGCGTGACCGTGTTGGTAAGGCTGCCAAGCTCAAGGAGCAGATCAGATAGTAAATATTACGAAAAGGGACGGTCAAACGTCCCTTTTTTGCTATAAGCATATGCTGAAAGCAAAGGAAAATATATGAAAACAGCGAAACATAGTGTAAAAGGAGATGGCTAAACATGGCAAAACAGAGCAATATGTCAATGCAGGCTATGCAGCAGGATAAGGACTCCGACCGCCAGCTTACCGGTTTTGCGGCCGAGCTGTATGAGTGGCTGGAAGCAATTGCATTCGCCCTTGCGATAGTGGTGCTGCTCTTCACCTTCGTGCTGCGCATCATCAGCGTGGACGGCGATTCCATGCAGCCCACTCTCCAGAATGAAAACCGCATACTGGTCAACCGCATGATGAGCCACCCCAAGGAAAATGACATCGTCATCGTCATCGCTCCCGTGGGTGACGACTACAACAAGCCGCTGGTCAAGCGCGTTGTGGCACTGGAGAATCAGTATCTTCAGATTATCGATGGCGTACTCTATGTCGGTGACACCGCAGAGAGCATGACTCCGAGGCAGATTGCCGGTCTGGAGCAGATCACCCTGCTGGGCGATAAGTTTGACTGGAGTCAGCCGGTGCAGGTGCCGGAGGACTGCGTATTTGTCATGGGCGACAACCGCAACAACTCCCTCGATAGCCGCGATGCCCGCCTTGGCTTCGTAGATGAAAAGTACATTCTCGGCAATGTGGTCCTGCGCATCTTCCCCTTCAGTGAGTTTGGCAAGATAGAAACTGTCACCATGTGAGGATTGCCTCATCAAAATAACAGACAAAACGGTATATATGCAATGGCACAGACAATACAATGGTATCCCGGTCATATGACCAAAACCCGCCGCCGCATGGAATCCGACCTGAAAATGGTGGACGCGGTGGTGGAGATTATTGATGCCCGCATACCCATCAGCAGCCGCAATCCGGAGATTGACGCACTGACGGCGGGCAAGCCCCGCATTGTCCTGCTCAACAAAGCCGACTACGCCGATGCCGCCGCCACCGACCGCTGGTGCGCGTGGTTCAAGGCAAAGGGCGTAGCCGCCATCGCCTGCGACTGCCGCTCAGGCAAGGGACTGGGTCGCTTCTCCGCCGCTGTGCGTGAGCTGCTGGCAGAGCAGATAGCCAGATGGCAGGCAAAGGGCATGAAGGGTCATTATATCAAGCTGATGATTGTTGGAATCCCCAACGTGGGCAAGTCCTCCTTCATCAACCGCATGGCAAAATCGGCAAAGGCAAAGGCAGCCGACCGTCCCGGTGTCACCCGCGGTAATCAGTGGTTTACCATCGACGGCAACATCGAGCTGCTGGACACCCCCGGTGTGCTGTGGCCCAAGTTTGAGGACCCGCAGGTAGGTCTGCGTCTGGCGTTTACCGGTGCGGTAAAGGACAACGTGCTGGACGTGGAGGAGCTGTGCGCCGAGCTGGTGCGTATGCTTGCCGAAGCCGCCCCCGAGCCGCTTAAGGCACGCTACAAGCTGGACGACATCGAGGGTCTCTCCGCTGGCGAGGTAATAGAGCTTATCGCCAGGAAGCGTGGAATGCTTATCTCAGGCGGCGAGCCTGACATCGAGAGAGCCTGCGCCACTATACTGGACGAATACAGGGGCGGCAAGCTGGGTCGCCTTACTCTGGAGCTGCCGCCAAAGGAGTAACAGCCCTGTGCGGCAAAACCACACCCGATTAACAGAAACGAGTACAAAGCCTATACAATGAGTAATACAGCATATATTTATGACACGCACGCCCACTACGATTCCTCCCGTTTTGATGAGGATCGCAATGAGGTGCTGTCCGCGATGGCAGAAGCCAACGTAGGCTGCATCATCAACTGCGGCTGCGACATGGAATCCTCACGTATTTCGGTGCAGCTTGCAGAGCAGTACCCCTTTGTGTATGCGGCAGTGGGCTTTCACCCCCACGAGGCGGACACATGGAACGAAAACTCCGAGGCGGAGCTGCGTGAGCTGCTGAAGCACCCGCGTGTGGTTGCTCTGGGAGAGATTGGTCTGGATTATCACTACGACTTCTCGCCCCGTGAGCTGCAGCAGGAGGTCATGGAGAAACAGCTTGTCATCGCAAAGGAAATGGGTGTCCCCATCATCATACACGACCGTGAGGCACACGGCGATATGTACGCACTGCTGCGCCGTTTCGCCCCCCTCTGCGGCGTGATGCACTGCTTCTCCGGCAGCGCGGAATTGGCGCGGGAGTCGGTGAGCATGGGTCTGCATATAGGTCTTGGCGGTGCGGTCACCTTCAAGAATGCGGTGCATCCTCTGGAGGTGGCGGCATATGTGCCCGCCGACCGCCTGCTTCTGGAAACCGACAGCCCGTACATGACACCTGTGCCCCACCGAGGCAAACGCTGCGATTCCCGCATGATAGCCCACACCGCACAGCGCATTGCCGAGGTGCGTGGGGTGAGCTATGAGGAGTTGCTGGAGCAAACCGCCCGCAATGCCGAGCGTCTGTTTGGCGCAGGGGCAGCAGGCACTATTAATCAATAAACAACGCCGCCGCCTCACCCAAAGGCAGGCGGCGCGTTTAGTTACTGCATCATTTTATCACAGGACAAGGAGGAAACATCATGATAAATATTCTTCTCGATGGCTCAAATATAGATGCCGATTGGCTGTACGGCACACTGAAAAAATATATAAAGCCGGCGCAGAAGGTCACCGTGGTTGCCTTCTCCTTTGCCGAAAGCATCCGAAGTGCCGATATGTGGGAGAAGCTGTACACTCCCCGTGTGGGCAGATACTACGATTCCATCGTCGGCGCGTTTGCAGCCTATGGCATAGGCGATGACGATGTCACCTTTGTCAATTACTTCACCGATACACCGGAAACCGCGGCACGCAAGATAATGGACGCGGACATTCTTTACTTCCCCGGAGGCAATCCGGTGCTGATGATGCAGCGCATAGACCGGATGGGTCTGCGCAAGACAATCCTGCAGCACGACGGCGTTGTGATGGGTTTCAGCGCGGGTGCCCTTATTCAGATGGAAGAGTACCATCTTTCCCCCGATGACGATTTTCCAGAGTTTATGTACAGCAATGGTCTGCCGTGGTTGCGGGATTTCTATCTGGAAGTGCATTACGAGGGCAATGAAGTGCAGGACGAGGCTATAAACCGGGTGCTTGCCGAGCGCGATGCAGTGGTATACGCAACCGCCTGCGGAAAGGGCGCAATACTCGCCGCGGAGGGCAGACTGACACTGCTGGGCGATGTGCGAATTTTCAGTAATCGCTGACTGCCCGCGCGCCTTTTGTCATGCCGTCTGAACAGAAAAAGAAGAAATGATGAAGAATTTGAAAAACTTCGTCTTTAACTGTCTATATGCTTGAAAGGCGAGAGGAAAACCGCTATAATAAAACTGGATATATGTACGCTATATATGCACACAGAATTGTACCCCCGCCCATAGATGCGGCGGGAGTGTACCGAGGAGGAACGAGGTTTGAGCTTTCCATGCAAGCTGTCAGTAGTTGTCCCCTGTTATAACGAGGAGGGGAATGTCTCCCGGCTGTATGACGAAACGCTGATGGTAATGCGTGAGCGGGGCATCAGCTTCGAGGTGATATTTGTCGATGACGGCTCGACCGATGGTACCATGCGCCAGCTTGAAGCCATTGCAGGCAGAGCCCACAGCGGTGTCCGCGTGGTGGAGCTTTCCCGCAACTTTGGCAAGGAGGCGGGCATATATGCCGGTCTGCGCAATGCATCGGGCGAGTATACTGTCATCATGGACGGAGACATGCAGCAGTCGCCCGAGGTGGTGCTGCAGATGTACGACTGGCTGGAAAGCCACCCGGAGGACGACTGCGTTGCCGCCGTGCAGGAAAAACGGCGGGAGGGCGCAGTGATTTCCTTCTTCAAGCGGTGCTTCTATTCGGTGATAAATCGTGCGGCATCGGTAGAGTTTGTCGCAGGCGCAAGCGATTTCCGCATGATGCGCCGCAATGTGGTGGACGCTGTGCTGGAGGTGTCCGATTACTACCGCTTCTCAAAGGGCATCTTCTCCTTTGTGGGATTCAAGACCCACTATATGCCCTACGAGGCACGTCCCCGCGGCAGCGGAAAGACCAAATGGTCATTCTTCGGGCTGATTCGTTATGCGATTGACGGTATACTTGGCTTCTCTACAGCCCCTCTGCGCATCACCACATGGGTGGGTCTTGTGCTCAGCGTGCTTTCTTTCCTCTACCTTGTGGTGGTCGTGGTAAAGAAATTGATCTATGGAGACCCTGTGCAGGGCTACCCCACCATCGTGTCGCTGATACTGCTGCTGGGCGGGCTTCAGCTTCTTGCCCTTGGTGTCATCGGCGAGTATCTTGGACGTACCTATATGGAGGTCAAGCACAGACCTGTATATTTCCAGCGCCGCGTCATCGACAGTCGGGATATGAAAAAGACAGACAGTGCCGATGCGCAGAGCGATGAAAATACGGAATACAACAATCGGGAATAATAACAAGGAGGGAAAATGAATGAAACTGAAGGAAAACAAAATCAATATGCTTAAGAGATTTGCGGCAATGGCGGGAAGCACCGCACTTGCGGTTATAATACTTGCTTCCTCAGTGCTTGGTATGTGGACTGCCGCCGGCTGTGAGGGCGGCGAGGTGGTCATCACACCCGCACCCGCTGTTTCCAGCAGCGATAACACCGTCTCCGGCGGTGACGTTTCCGGCACCGATACCTCTGCCAGCGATACCACAGCCGAGGAAGGCGCACAGTCCACCGCTGCGACCACCGACACCACTGCCGCTTCCGTCACCACAACGGAAAGCACCACAGAGGCTACCCGCTATCCGCAGGACCACGAGGACGTATTCGCCGCCGATTACAAATCCCCCTACTACATTGTCGTCTACACCCTCAACTGCTCCACACTGGTGCTGGGCAAGGACGAAAACGGAAAGTACACAGTACCGGTAAAGACCTTCCTCTGCTCCCCGGGTACCGAGGAGGATCCCACCAATGCCGGCGTGTACCCCGTCTACCGCAAGCATACATGGCGTTTCATGATGGAGGTCTACGGTCGTTACGCCACCGGTTTCGGTGACGGCACAGGCTACCTCTTCCACTCCGTACCCTACAGAGAGGAAATGAACAACACCCTCACCAGCCGATACGATGACCTTGGTCAAAGAGCCTCCCACGGCTGCGTGCGTCTGTGCGCACGAGATGCCAAGTGGATATTCGACAACATACCCTACGGCACTCAGGTGCACATTGTATACGGCAAGAACGGCCCCGCAGGTGAGCCTGTGCCCATGCGCATCAAAGAGGCACCCTACGCCGGCTGGGACCCCACCGACCCCGACCCCGCAAACCCCTACAACTACAGACCGCCGGCAGAACTGACCTACTTTACTCACACCTCTGCAGGCACACAGGCAACCACTGCCGCGCCTCAGGAATAGAGTAAGCCACAAGCCGCGCTCCGATATTGCTGTCGGAGCGCATTGTTTCGGAATATATTACCAATGAACAACGGAGAGACTGATGAGCAATAAGATTAACAGCGGCGACAGAGATGTTGCCTCACGGATGGACGAACTGGCTTCGGCAAAGAAGCAGAAGAAACAAGGCGGAAATGACAGAGAGAAGGTGCTGGGCAAGCAGGAAAGGCTGCCTCTCAAGGTGCATATCATGCAGCTCTGGCAGGATATTGTTGCCATGGTGCGTACCCGCCGCTTTAAGCGGGGCGGTGCCGCCATCGTGCTGACGGTGCTGTTTGTGCTGTTTGTGGTGCTCACCAATCTGGTGGCACGCGGTCTTACCGAACGCTACGCCGTCCTCAGCCCCGACCTGACAAAGAACAGAATATACACCCTCTCCGATGTGACAAAGGAGCTGCTGGAAGGGCTGGATATGCACGTGGAGATAGACATCATCGCCACCGAAGCGGCGTGTATGAATCCCGGTCTGGACGTAGACCCCTACGGTCATATCCCCCTCGCAACTGAACTGATAAAACGCTACGCCCAGTACACCGACAACCTGCGCGTGGAGTTTATCGACCTTGGCACCTACCCCGGTTTTCTGGAGCTGATTCCGGAGTACCGCGATTCCATCTACGACTATTCGGTGGTGGTGCGCTCCCCTCTGCGCTCCCGTGTCACCTCCTTCTATGAGATGCTGCCCAGCCTCACTGCCTCTGCCGCCACCGACAGTGCCAGTGTGGACATTGCAAGCTCCCTGACCGAAACGGTCATCTCCTCGCTGATAAAGACAGTCACCATCTCTACTGTGCCCGCCGTTGCCTATCTTGATGAGCTGGGCGGGGGAGAGAGCGTTGACTATCTGCTCAATGAGCTGTCCATCAACGGCTACGACATCTACAACAGCTACGAGTTCAACTTCGGCTACGAGCCTATCCCCGAGGCGGTGCAGACAGTCATAATTGCCGCACCCCAGTACGACCTGACCATCAGCCAGCTTAACTCGCTGGTGGATTTCCTTGAAAATGGCGGTCAGTACGGCAAGAGCCTGCTGTGCTTCACCAGCAGCATATCGCCCGATATGCCCAACCTCAATACCCTGCTTGACGAGTGGGGCATAAAGCTGACACGCAACGCGGTTTATGAGGGCGACACCTCCATGCATATCCCCACCCTTGGCTCTGATGTATTCTACACCACCATGCACAGCAGCGAGTACATCACCGATGCCATAACCGAAAAGCGCATACCGGTCGCAGGTGCGCTGGAGCTTTCCATTCCCAGAGATACTCTGGGCGGAAGCATAGTGGTCAACCCCATTCTGTCCACCACCTCCAACGGCTACGTTGCGCCCATCGGCGCGGAGTTTACCGCCGACAGTGCCAATCCCGCCGATGCCGCGCTGCGATGCATCATGGCAGAATCCACCCTTTACAAAACCGATGAGGACGGCACACAGCGGCGCAGTGACGTAATAGTCGCACCTGTTTCCCTGTGCAGCCCCGACTATATCGGCGCGGCAAGCTACAGCAACCGCGCCATGCTGATGCGGGTGTGCAGCCTGCGCTGCGGAATAACCGACGAAAGCCTCGATATCGAGTCCAAAACGCTTACCGCCGTTGACTTCTCCGTCACCAACAACGCCGTAATCGCCGTCACTGTCATTCTGGGCTATCTTCTGCCCGTGGCAGTGCTTATCCTTGGCTTTATCGTATTTTTCAGGAGGAGACGCCTGTGACCAGTGGTTTTTCCCTGCCCAAGCTTTCCGCAAACAGCCGCCGTATGATAATTCTGTCTGCGGCGGTGGTGCTGATGGCTGTGCTGCTGATACTGCTCAACGCCGATTGCTCCGGCTGTGCGGTCTGCGGCAATGATGCCTCTGTGCAGGAGGAACACGACCATGAGCATGACCATGCGGTTTCCGGCACCGACTCCGGCGATGAGCTTATCCTTGACAAGATGAGCGATGACATGGTGAGCATGACGCTGAAAAACCTTGCGGGCAGCTATACCATACGCAGGGATGAGGAAAGCGGTCTGCTGACCATCGACCCCCTTTCCGGGCTGCCCATCAACGAGGATTTCGTGGAGAATATCTGGTACAGTGCTTTGACACTGGGATATGTCCGGGCAGTGGAAACAGAGGACACCGTGCCCTACGGCTTCGACAGACCGCAGGCGCAGTTTACCTGCACCTACAAGGACGGCAGTCAGATAGAGGTGTGCATAGGCAACGCTATGCCGGGCACCAATATTCATTATTACTATACCATAAGCACCCGCCCGGGCTGGGTGTACGCCACCGATTTCAGTGCAGCATTCTTCCAGGGTGACCAGTATTGGCTCAGTGACGACATCTTCTCCGGCGATGGCACAGGCTTCGGTGCAGAGATTGGCAACATCAACGTCTGGGGAAGTGCCTTCCCCGCAACCCTCATCATGGAGCAGAATAATACCGAGGATAAATCCGACCCGTGGTATGACTGCGACTATGTCATAAAATCCCCCGCCATCGCTCCTACAGATAATTACAATATTTCAGTGCTGCGCGATGAGCTTTCCAGCATCACCGCAAGCGAGGCACTGATTGCCTACCCCACAGAGCAGCAGATTACCGAGTGCGGACTTGACCGACCCTATGCGGTGGTCAAGCATCAGCGCGGCGGTGTGTGGCACGTTCTGCGCATTGCCCGGGTAACGCACGACATACTGTGCGTCAAGGCTGACGGCATAGAGGTCATCTATGAGCTGGAGGCAGACAACTACCCCATGCTTTCCTCCCTTTCGCCGGAGCTTCTGCGTGGCACGCAGGTTCATGTGCGCCGCTTCGCCGCCGTGGAGGAAATGACCTTCACCTTCTCCGAGCAGTTTGGAGGAGAGCGCATCAGCTTCCGCCTTGAAAGGGTGGAAAGCGGCAATGACCTTTACGAATACTATCTCTTCCGCGACGGCGAGGAGGTCAATTACACCACCTACAAGTCCATGCTGGAGGTGTTCAACAATGCTGCGGCGGTGTCCTTTGGTGACGGGCTGACAGCAGAGCAGCCTGCGCTGACGGTGGAGATAAAGTATTTCGACGAGTTTGCCCGAGAGAGAGAGATCATCACCTACACCGAGGCGGGCACAAGAAGATACCGCTGTGCCATAAACGGCGAGGGCGACGCGATAGTCACTGAGATGTGGCTCGACCAGCTTCGCTCTGCCATAGAGAATATAAACTAAAGCTTCACCGCTTTGTCCGAAAAAAGGGAACAGGAACAACTACAGAGGAAAAAGAATGTATCGTGATATAGAAATTATTCCGGAACTGCAGGAAGCCCTGCGGGAGTATCGGCAGGGCAACTACCGAGAGGCACAGTCCATCTGCGAGGAGCTGGCAGATACCGAGAGCGGCAGCCGCACCGAGCGGGCGGCATTGCTGCTTATGGCGCGCTGCCGCATAGCGCGGGGTGATATGGAAACCGCACTGGATATGTACTCACAGGCTATGCTTCTGGCAGAGGATAAGCTGGAAGAGCGCGGCATATGCGAAGAGGCGATGGAAGCGGAGGCCGATATGGACTTCTGCGGAAAAAACCTTTACCGCATAGCGGTTGAATTGCAGAGGCAGGGCTATATGAGTGAGGCTGCCGAGGCATTCAACAAGGCGGGCGTATGCAGCTACCGCGCAGGCGGCAACATCGGTAAGGAATCGGAGATGTACGAAACCGCCATGTCTATAATGGAATCTGCCGAGGATTGTTCGGATAATCAGGTGCTTCTGGCAATGGTGTGCGGCAATCTGGCAGAATGCCGTCAGCGGCAGAGGCGACCCATGGAAGCGCTTGAGCTGTACAAACGTGCCTCCGATATGCTCTCTCACAGACTGGACGATGAAACCTGCCTGCTGCATCATGCCATGTACTGCTGCAGCGCGGCAGAGATATACAGCCAGTGCGGCGACAACGTCAAGGCTTCCACACTGCTCAGCAGCACCATTGATAATCTGGAAATGCAGTATATTCTCTCCGATGAGGTGCGCAGCCAGATAATCGCCTGCTGCAATGCCTACAGCATGGTGTGCTTCCAGATGGGAGACTATGAGGGCGGCGTGAATGCTTGCAACAAGGCACTGCGTCTAAAGGGTGGTCTGGAGGACGAAGAAACAGAGACCATTCTGTATAGCAGAGCACAGGCGTATGAAGCCATGGAGAAGTTTGCGGCGGCAGCGGCAGACTACCGCAGATGCATCAGCATACTGGAAAACACCGATACCGCGGAAAACCGGCTCATAGCCGCGCTGCGCCGTATCCCCCTCGGACACATTCTGGACGGTGCAGGAAAGCTGGCAGAAGCCACCGAATACTATGAGCAGGCAGCGCAGACAATAGACGATGCCCGGGCAGACGATGTTGCCTGTTCAGAGGTGGATAACGATATGCTGACCGATATTGAGGCGCTGTGCAGATTCCGTCTGGGCAAGATATTCACCCGCACGGAAACCCGCAACTACTACCGTGCCTGCAAGGAATATCAGGCGTGTCTGGAGCTGCTGCAGAGCGTGGATATGTCACCTGTCCGTGCCACGCAGTTTTCTGCGGCTCATACCGCTCTGGCGGAGCTGTACGAGATGTTTGACGAATACGACAAAGCGCAGACGCACTATGCCGAAGCAAATAAATATGATGCGGTGGCATCGCTGGGCGAGCTGATTATGTCGGCGGCTATGCCCGAAGATGACGCGGTGTGCGATGACGGCAGCGGCTACTTCCTCTCTGACGAGAGCGACGAAGAGGATGATACACCGGAAGCATAAGCTTATCCAACAAAAAAAGACCCCCGAGTGCGAAAAGCGCATTCGGGGGTCATATTGTTATGTTCGTGTGGGCTGACTTAGCAATGCGTCAGATGATGCGGACGTGCTTAGTCCTTGAGGGGAATACCCTTGGCGTCCACGCTGATGCCGCCGGTGAAAATCATGATGCTCTCGATAAGTGCCCAGATGCCGGTCGCAATGGCACTTAAACCGCAGGTGAACAGAGAGGCGAGAAGAGTGAGAAGAAGCTGTGCAATGCCCTTGCCGGTGTAGCCAAGGTAGAAGTTGTGTACACCGAGACCGCCGAGGAACAGACCGAGCAGACCTGCTGCAAGCTTGGACTTGGCTTCAACGGGGGCGGCACCCTGCGGCTGTGTGTAAGCGTAGGTGTTGGGCTGGGCATATGCCTGTGGCGGAGCATAGGGGCTGGGCTGCTGGATAGGCTGCTGGATAGGCTGCTGAATGGGCTGCTGGATAGGTTGCTGCACAGGCTGCTGAATGGCAGGCTCTACGGGGAGAGTGAACGCGGCTGCAGCAGGAGCGGGGTTCTCAACAACAGTGTGTGCAGGCTCTGCGGCAGGGGCTGCGCCAATATCCTCAGCGGCGGGAATCTCAATATCGCTCAGGTCGGGCACCTGAATATCGTCAGCAGAAGGAGTTTCGGGCATCTCTGCCGCCACTACATCGTCGGCTGCTTCCGCAACGTCCTCGATGACAGGCATCACTATGGAATCAACATCGGGTGCAGTAATTTCAACAGCAGTGGGCTCCTCAACGGGCAGATTCTGTGCATCGATGGGGTTAATATTGTTGTTTTCCATTATTATTTCCTCCAACTTTATTTTACTATATATGTGAATAAGTCATCACTGTATACAATGATAGCATTGGAGGGGCAGTTTGTCAATTTATTTGAGTGAAATACGACGAATGGGGGAAAATTACAGTTCTCCCGCCAGCGCGGTACATATCAGCAGATAGGTATCCGCCGCCAGTGACGCAAGGGGGAAGAGGTCGCGCACAAGCTGATGCCCGCACTGCGCCGCCCGTCCATCCGCAGCCCATTCGGGCGGCTGGAAAGTAAGCATGGGCTCAACCGTTGGCTGAACCTTTTCCCGAGACATTTCTCCAATGCTGAAAATACCCATAACGGTCATCAGTACAACCGCGGTCACAGCAAAGGCGGCAAGAAAACGCCGCCGGTCAATAGCATGAATCATTTGTCAAATTCCTTTGTTTTGTTTTTGGTAATGTACTCCCGCTACACCTCGTAGCCCTTCAGCAATTCCGCAAGCTGTGTGCCGACCAATTCGGCGGAGTACAGTGCTTCCTCAAGGGTGTTTGCATCGGTGCCAAATTCCAGCAGCAGGGAGTTTGGGGTCATGTGCATATTGTATCGGAATGGGGCAAAGTACAGCGGACGCATCAGTCCGGAATAATTGTCCGCAACCTTCTTCTGGAGCTGCATAGCCATGCGGAGATTCTTGCGCCATTCGGGGAAATACAGCGTACCGTCAGCGTCACAGCCGGTAATTATCATCACCTGTGCCGCTTTCTTTCCGTTAATCACAGCCGTGGGCTTCAGCTTGGTGCCGTCGTCCTGCGTCATGGCGTCGCGGTGTACGTCAATGACCATCTCGATGGAGGGGTGCTGCTCCAGATAACCGCTGATGGTCTCCAGCGCACGGTCGTATGAGCCGTTGTATTGGGGATAATCATGGACGGTGGTGGCGTGCAGCGTGCGTATTCCCGCTGCCTCCAGCTTGTCGGCAATCACGTCACCCAAGGCGATGACACTTTGGCTTTTGTCGGTGGTGCGTGGGCTGTAGTTGGGGTCATAGCTGCCGCTGCTGTCCTCGGCGTAGCATTCGGTGGTGTGGGTGTGCATGATAAGCACCTGATACCCTGCGTTGAGCTTGATTTTGCAGTCGGGCTTTTCCTTAAGCACCTTATCGATGTCGATGCTGTAGCTTGTGCCGTTTTTCACGCTCACATTGCCGCTTTTCAGTTTAGTTGAGCCAAGCTGCACCTCGCTGATGGGCTTGCGTCCTTCAGGCGGCTGAGTGGGTGCGGTGGTGGTAGTGGTCGTGGTGGGAGCCGCAGTTGTGGCTTCCTCGGCAGTTGTGGCAACAGGCTCCACCACCTCGCCCTCGGGCGGGGCGGTCTCCTCTGCCTCCTTGCTCACCAGTCCCTGCGCGGGCTGTGCGGCGGGTGTCTGCAGCCGCGCAGAGAATATCGCGGCCTTTCTGGTATAGTCGGACAGTGTATCACTGTTAAGCCAAAGAGGCGCGGCCGCCGCGACCGCTGCCATCAGCAGTCCCATCATAACGCGTACATAACGCGCCCCTCTGCTATTTCCGTTGTGTTCTTTTCTGGTGCCTGATGCCATTACCATTTCTCCTTCCGCGCATATAATCGCAATTTTTCATTGGATAGATATGCGCACAGGGGCGGTATTATGACATCATGTTATGACCATTTTATCAGCAGAGGGAAAGCAGCTCCACCGGGTCAAAATCGGGCTGCAGCGCGTGGTTGAGGGAAAGAGCCAGCAGGCGGGAAGCGCGGTCGATGAGCAGGTCAATCTCTCTGGGGGTGACAATCATTCGTTCACCACGGGGGGAGACCGCCCGCTCTGCCGCATCGTCCTCTCCTGCAAGGTCGCGGGCGAGGGTTGCCGCCTCCACCACAGTGGGTACACCAAGGGAAAGCACAGGCACACCCAGCCGCTTTTGGTTTATGGCAGGACGGTTGTTGCCAACGCCCGCGCCGGGAGATATGCCCGCGTCACTTATCTGCACCGTACAGCCAAGGCGGGAAAGGCGGCGGGAAGCCATGGCATCAACCACCACCACCGCCGCAGGGCGCAGCCGCCCGCACAGCGCGGTGAGCAGCTCCAGCACCTCAATGCCTGTCTGCCCAAGCACACCCGGTGCGATTACCGCCGCAGGGCGCAGCCCCTCCATTCCCGCAGACCGCCGCAGCTCACCGGTGAT
>SVPT01000037.1 GCA_015065695.1 Oscillospiraceae bacterium
TGGTGACACGTTCAGCTTGGCAATACTAATCGGTCGAGGGCTTGACCTTTGTTCATCGCTTAGCTTCCTTCTTAAAGCTCCTTTGTTCAGTTTTCAGGGTATGAGCAAGATCATTCCTGATCGTGAGCACCATTAGCTCAGTTGGTAGAGCACCTGACTCTTAATCAGGGTGTCCACGGTTCGAGCCCGTGATGGTGTACCATTCAGGTTCCAATCGTCATGGATGGTTGGAACCTGCAAATATGGCCCGTTGGTCAAGTGGCCTAAGACTCCGGCCTCTCACGCCGGCAACGGGGGTTCGAATCCCCCACGGGTCACCATGAGGATTTTTCCTCAAACAAAATTGTATATTATGTGCCAGCAAGGTACATAATAGTTGGTGTCAATAGCGGTGAGGGTCCACCCGTTCCCATTCCGAACACGGAAGTTAAGCTCACTTGCGCCGATAATACTTGGCTGGAGACGGCCTGGGAATGTAGGAAGATGCCAACACAATATTCCTCCTTAGCTCAGTCGGTAGAGCATGCGGCTGTTAACCGCAGGGTCGTTGGTTCGAGTCCAACAGGGGGAGCCACAAAAAGACTCTTTTGTCATCTGACAAAAGAGTCTTTTTTTTTACTAAGTGTGCCTTGCGGCACGGTAAATGCACATTCGGTGCTTGAAGCAATGCTTCGCACAGGCAGTATGTTTAGGGTAGTTGTGTTCTTTTCTGTGATGTTTTACCCTCTTGCAGTTGAAATCTTCCACCATTATGATATAGTTATATCAGGGGTGATGATAGTTGTTCTATTTATCGAATATCCTGATAATCCTCTACAATCTGCTGCTCTACTTTCTGTTTCGCCGCGGGATTTACAACTACCTGCGCCTTTCAAGAATGAGTAAGTCCAATATCAAAAAGAGCAGAAAAGGGCTGTGCAATTACTGGCTCTATTATTCCATCAACAAGCAGAAACCGCTTGGGGTGCTGTATCATCTGAACATCGTCTTTCTGATTCTCACGGTGCTGTATTCCGTTATGGCTGTAGCTGTGGGATATATAGAGGTAATGCAGTCTGCAATCTGGTGGTTTTCGGTTTTGCTTTGCCTTGCTGAAATTCCGGCGAGTATAATTGCTTCTACATATAACTGCAAGGCAGAGTACGGAAAGCCTTTTGTCCTGCTGGCGAAGGGGAAATTCAACAAGCGGTTTTACAGCTCTGTTTTTGATGTGCTTTCATGGGGCATAACAGCATATCTGATTTACTTTGCCTATCAGCAGCTATAGCAGTACAGTTTTGATTGTAAACAGAGGAGAAAGAGGCGAAACAATGACCGGTCGGCTGAGAAACATGACTGCCACATATTTATTGAAAGGCGAAAATATTCTGCTGCTTTATCGACAGGGCGGCAGGGTAGTGAACGAGGTGTGGACGGGCTCTGCCGGCGGGCACTTTGAGCAATGCGAGCTGAATGACGCCAAGGCGTGTGTATTGAGAGAACTGAATGAAGAGCTGGGGCTTTGCGAAAGCGACATACGGAATCTTTCGCTCAGATACGTTGCACTGCGGCGGGCAAAGGGGGAAATCAGGCAGAATTATTACTTCTTTGCCGACCTGAGAGAAGATGCAAAGGAAGATCTGACCTCCAACGAGGGCGTACTGCGCTGGTTCCCTCTTGATGAAATCGGCGGGCTGCCGATGCCTTACACGGCAAGGTATGTGATGGAGCGCTACAGGGCAGTTTACTGATAGCTCATATGGATTTTCGAGATCAGATTAGCTGGGAGATAGAACGATCTGTCATTATATTTCTACAAGAAAACATATTAATGCAAAGGAGATAATAAGATGAAGAACACCTTCTCATCAAAGCTCATTTCTATCATCTGCGCCTTATGCGCACTGTCGGTAGTTCTGGAGGAGGCGGATGCACCGTTTGACTCAATATATTCCACCCTTTTTGTAATTGGTACTTTGTTATTGGCTACTTCGTTGGAGACAACGAAATTTAAGCCGTTCGTGCTCATCCCTGGATGTTTTCTGTTTGCCATTGCCGAAATAATATGTGGGGCAACAAACGGCGATTTCTTCTTCCTTCCATCCTCAAACTGTATATTCTGCGGTGTCTTGCACGCAGTTGCAGGTATTGTGCTCTTGCTGATTTCCATACTCAAATGCAAAAGGAAGAAAGACGGATTGAGCATTGCGGTTTCTGCTGCGCTGCTGTCGTTTATTGTGTATGCATTCAACGCCGCGATCAATTTGTTCGTTGGAAATGAAGTTGCAAGGGATGTCAGGCTTTGGACTATGACTGTCGTTTTTTGCTTCCTTAGTTACTCTTTCTGGGACTTCTACATGACCGAAAAGAATCGGGCTGTCGAACAAGACGGGTTAAAAGAGGAAGATAAAAACAGCAAGGACAACACGGGCAAAGTTTAACGCAAATCGAGAAATTCTTGATGGCACAGTCTATGTTACCCCCCTCCAACTCAAATCGGGTGGTAACACAAGTTTAAAAGCTTCTCTATAAGCTGTATGCGGCAGCGGCGAATGTAGACGGAGTGCAATTTTTTGAGCTGCCTGAATTTTGAGTGAACATTCAGATTGAGTTGGTGAAACAGGAAAAAGCGGAGGGAAAATATGCGGGTAAACGAATATCAGGAAATGGCGATGGCTACGCTGAATCCCGAGCTTAGCAAAAGGGACGTGCTTATCAACAGCGTTATGGGGCTGTGTGGTGAATCGGGCGAGGCAATCGACATCGTCAAAAGATGGATGGCGCAGGGGCACGACCTTGACAGGGAGCATCTGATAAAGGAGCTGGGCGACATTGCATGGTATCTGGCGGAGGCAGCCACCGCACTGGATATTCCTCTGGAAAAGGTGTTTCAGGGGAATATCGACAAGCTGAAAAAGAGATACCCAGAGGGGTTTGAGGTGCAGCGGTCGGTGGTCAGGCTGAAGGGCGATTTGTAAACTGCTTTTTGCGGAGGATATGTCGGAATGGTTATTTTGATAGGCGGCGCGTCACACACAGGCAAAACGCTGCTTGCGCAGCGATTGCTGGAAAAGCACAAATACCCTTATCTGTCGATAGATCATCTGAAAATGGGGCTGATACGCAGCGGCAACACACGACTTACTCCGATGAGCGATGACAGCAACCTCGTTGCCTACCTGTGGCCCATCGTCCGCGAGATTATCAAAACAGCCATTGAAAACGGGCAAAACCTTATTGTGGAGGGGTGCTACATTCCTTTTGACTGGGAAAATGACTTTGCAAGAGAGTACCTTGACAGCATCAGGTGCGTGTTTTTGGTGATGAGCGAAAGCTATATTCGCAATCACTTCGCGGAGATAAAGGGTAATGCCAATGTCATCGAAAGACGTATGAACGATGAAGATTGCACAATGGAAAGCGTGCTTGCCGACAATGCGCAGACGCTGGAGCTTGCCCGAAAGCACAACGTCAGGTATGTGCTGATTGATGAAAGGTACGAAATTGACATTGATTTCTGATTGTTGCGCCTGTGTCAGCCAATTGCATATGCATAAAACCACCCTCTTTTGACCGTTCAAAAGAGGGTTTTCCTGTCCGTATTCATTTTAGATGCTATGCAAGCAGGACACGATTGCATTGAAAAAATCCCCTGATAATGCTATAATGCTCACATACGATGCTGAAATTTCCGGAGGCATATTATCAATGAGCATACGATGCGTGTGGGAGCATAACGGAGAGGACACGCTGCTGTACTGCGTGGATTTCGTGGGAGCATATTCGCGGGGCGAAAGCCTTTCGGCGGCGGTGGACAAGCTGCCAACAGAGGTTGACGCGTATGCCGCTTGGGCGGGCGTTGCCGCGCCTGAGGATATGACTATCGAGATTGTTCAGGAAAAATGCAGCGACCTGCGCATTTGCGATGCCGACTCCGACGTGCTTTTTGAGGAAGAAAAGAAGCCGCTGACAAGGGCGGAGTACGATGCATTAATGGCTTTGGCGATGAAGTCAGCAGAGGATTTCCATACGATGTATCTGTCCATTCCCGACAAGGACGCAAGCTGTCTGCCCCGCAGGGAAACCTTTTACGGGCAAGTGCCCCGCACAGCCCGTGAGATGTATGACCACACCGCACAGGTGAACGCATACTATTTCGGCGAGGTGAGCACAGCTGCCGACAACCAAGGTACGATAGTCGAGCGCAGAGCAAGGGGCTTTGAAATTCTGGAAAATGTGCCCGATTTCCTGAGCAACGCTGTCTTTGACGGAAGCTATGGCGAATTGTGGACGGTGCGCAAAATGCTGCGGCGGTTTTTGTGGCACGACCGAATCCACGCAAGAGCCATGTACCGAATGGCGGTAAAGACCTTTGGCGAAGCAGGCGTAACCAACTGCTTTAACTTTTAGCCGGAATATTCACCTGCAAGATGGGGTGGGGTGTCGGCAGTGCGGCTGTTGCTGGAAAGAAAACGGTGTACTAAAGGAGTGACGCTGAATGAAGAATAAGAAATGGCTGATTCCGCTTGCGATAGTATGCGTCATTGCGCTGTTGTGGGGCGTGGGAATCATACCCAAGCAAATCGCAAGAATTGCCGGCACAAGTTACGCCAAAAAGCATTTCCCCGAGATGCATATGGAGTGCGTGCGGGTGGAATGGGCTGATGTCTACGGTGATTACCTGATAACATTTAAGGACAGCAACGGCAATACATACGGCTGCGTCATAGGTCCTGCGGTTTTCCCTGTTTCCTTGGGACAAGGGCTGTTTGCCATTGAGGAATACTACGCAGAGAATTATGAGCAGGCGCAGTGATTGCCGCTTTGTCAAGAAAAAAAGGAAAAATAAAAATGATAAGGATAGAAGAAATCACGAATACAGAGCAAAGGAAAGCTATTGCCCGGGAGATACTGGAAGCACTGCCCGACTGGTTTGGCATTGAGGAAGCCAGAGAGCAGTACATTGCCGAAAGCGCGGAGCAGACCTTCTTTGCCGCCTTTGATGATGAAACCGCCGTTGGTTTCCTCTGCCTGAAGGAAACTGGCAAAGATACTGTGGAGCTGGCGGTCATGGGTGTGCTGCAGCGGCTGCACCGTCAGGGCGTGGGGCGCAGGCTGTTTGAGGCGGCTGCCGGGTGCGCAAAGGCTGCGGGCTACACATTCATGCAGGTGAAAACCGTGGCCATGGGGCATTACGAGGACTATGACCGCACCAACCGCTTTTACCAGAGCCTTGGCTTCAAGGAGCTGGAAATATTCCCCACCCTGTGGGGCGAAGCCAACCCCTGCCAGATATATGTGATGGCACTATAAAAGAGAATGGAGAAAACCATGATACGCGAAGCGCGAAGAGAAGACCTTGAAGGGCTGCTGCGGCTGTACACCCAGCTTCACAACAACCCCATGCCGCAGATGGACGAGCAGCTTGACGCCCTGTGGACAAGGATATTTGACGACCCCGACCACCACGTTATCGTGGCAGAGGAGGAGGGGCGAATTGTGTCCTCCTGCATCTGCGTGATAATCCCCAACCTGACCCACGGACAGCGACCCTACGCTTTTGTGGAGAATGTCATTACCGATGAGGAGTGCCGCGGGCGGGGGCTGGCAACACAGTGCCTCAACTTTGCCAGAGAGATTGCGCGGGAGGCAGACTGCTACAAGATGATGCTGCTGACCGGCTCCAAGCAGGAAAGCACGCTCAACTTCTACCGCAGGGCAGGCTACAACAGCGAGGACAAAACTGCCTTTATTCAGTGGCTGTGACGTGCCATGCGGTAATATTATGCGATAAATATACCGAGAGGAATGGTGCTTGTGCGCCTTAACTACAGATTACCCACCTTTGAATATATGCTGGATACCGTCTGCCGCACAGCGGCAGGGGAGGGAAGCGGTCTGCCTGTCAGCCGGGGGCTTCTGGCGGACACCCTCTTTCAATACTATCCGAGGCTTAACAAACAGGAGCTGACCGACCTGCCCCATGAGCAGCTTTGCGATTATATTGCAGAGGAGTTGGGCGAGGTTTACGGCAGCAGTATGCGTCAGCTTGGTGACCGCGCCGCCGAATGGCAGGTGTACTGGGACAAGAATACCGCCGGTGTGTGTGCCGCCTTTGAGGAAATATTCGATATTTCCCTTGAGCGCAAGCTGCAGCGGCTGACAGGAAACATCACCCTCAACCCCATTACCGGCAGCGACAGGCAGAAGCAGACCTACGACCTTTTCTGGATGAACAGCGCAAGGGGTGCCTGTGGCATTTCGCTGCACGAAATCTCCCACATGGTGTGGTTTATGAAGTGGCACGAGCATTTCGGGGACGCACCCGAGCTGTACTGCGCTCCCGACCTGCGCTGGGTTTTCAGCGAGATGGTGACCGAGGCGATACTCAGTCACCCGGTGCTTGCGCCCCTCAATCCCTACCGTGGGCGTACCTGTCCGGAGTATTTCAATGCGGTGCGCATAGAGGGGCAGCCGCTGCTTGCCCACATTGACCGACTGTACCGAGAAAACGACATAGTAGGCTTCATGGAGCAGGGCTTCCGCTTCTGTATCGACAACGAGCGGGTTATCCGCAGCGTGGTGTGCTGACAGGGAGGGAGCAAATGATACTGAAAACCGAGCGGCTGATTCTTCGTCCCTTCCGGGAGGAGGACGGGCCGCAGCTTTACGAGTACCTATCCGACCCGCAGGTGGTGCGGTATGAGCCCTATGATGTATTCACCGAGGAAGAGGCGGCAGGCGAGGCAATGTGGCGCGCCGAGCGATCCGATGTCTATCTTGCGGTGTGTCTTGCGCAGGAGGACGAGCGGCTGATTGGAAACCTTACCTTCTCAAGCGTAGGCTGCCGCGAGTGTTATGAAATCGGCTATGTCCTTAACAGAAGCTACTGGCACAGGGGCTACGCCGAGGAAAGTGCCCGCGCACTGATGCGCCATCTGTTTACTGTCGAGGGTGCGATGCGCATACAAGCCATGTGCGACTGCCGCAACACCGCCTCCTGGCGGCTGATGGAGCGGCTGGGTATGCAGCGGGAGGGTCTGCTGCGCCGCAACATCTGGTTCAAGCGGAACGACATGGGCGAGAAAATCTGGGTTGATTCCTATATTTACGCCGCCCTGCGCGATGAGTGGCTGGCAGAGTGATTTTTCTTTTGGCAGACACCGGCAATTCGCACCTGACGGTTTGGCACACAGCCTGCATCTTTTCCGCAATACTTAACAGAAAAGCGGAGTCGATACTTTTGTGTATCGACTCCGCTTGTTGTTCTGTATGATGAAGAATCTGACGGCGCGCCAATCAGTGCCTCATTCGCTGTCGGCAGACAGGCTGTACTCATAGGCGACAGAGAAATCGCCACGGAAGTAAAGCTTGTAGGTCAGCTTTTCCAGATTGCAGACGGTGGTCCATGCGGTCGTTTCCTTTACGCTTTCCATGGCGCAGGCGATTTTCGCTTCGCTCATTATGCCGCCTGCGGCTTCCCGCGCCGCCATCAGCTTTTCATAGCGTTCATGGCAGGTGCCTGTGCCCATGCCCTTGTATTCATGCTCTGCCATGACAAAATTTGTGACGGCGGGTGTTTCGGTGACATACATACTGTCCCCGAAGAATTCCACGACCACGCTGCGCCCGCTTGCATCGGCTATGGACAGATGATGCACCATGCCCGCCGACGAGTGCATATCGTACTGCTCAAGCAGGGCAAGGGCTTCGTCTACGGTTGCAGCCCTGTCCAGCAGCAGGCGAATGGCAGTGGAGGTGGTCAACGGAGTCCTGCCCCGATTCTGATGGGTTTCCTTCTCGGGCAGCCCGTCAATTACAAGGTCAGCCACCGCCAGACCCTTTTCATTGATGCCGTCCTGCGGCACATAGATGCCGCCAATGGTCAGCATACCCGACACTATGTCACGCTGGGGGTCAAAGGGCTTTCCGCCGCTGACGAAATTCAGGTTGCAGGTGGAGAGGGAGGCGTAGCCCTCCTTGGGCCGGGTGCGGATAATGACAGTAACGCAGTAATCCCAGTCAAAGTTGCGTCCAAAAACCGTCTCGCCCTCCGCGTTGACCGCGCTGAGGGTGCTGCAGGCAAAGTCGGTGCTTTCAATATTCTGCTTTATCATGCCATGGGAGAGGTAGTCGGTGAGATATACCGCTACAGCGTCATCGGAGGTGGCGCCGCCCTGCTCAAGGAAGCGGTCGAAGCCGTAGTCACCGTTGTATTCCATATAATAGAGCGGAGCATCAGCGTGCCCGATGCGCCTGATGGAGCGTATGGCTGTCATCTGCGTGCCAAAGGCGTTTGCCAGAAATAATACTGCGGCAATGATTAGACTAGTTGCGATGATAAGGATAATGACAAGTGTTTTGTTCATGGCGGGAAGCTCCTTTTTTGTTGATGGCTGCATTATATGTCAGGGCAAAACAAATGTCCATAGGTCGGCAAGTGAGATGCCGAAAAGCAGGGGTGAGAGGTAAAGGGCGGCAAACAAGCTACACCCACCCGAGCCCCTGCCCCTTTTTTCAGATAAATCCCTTCTTACGGCAGCAAGAAGCCGCACCGCATTTTATCGAAACAGCGGTGCGGCTCTTTTTCGTTATGCGTGTGTGAGTTGACATAATACATTGGTGTAGAATAAATAGAATTATGTAACTGAAAACGCCGGTCGAAACAGCGTTAAGACCGGCGCAAAGGCGCAAATAAAGAAATATTAAGATTTATTAATATGACAGATATGAAAACGTGTGCTATCATAGTCATACAAGACGGTGAAATGCGGTCTGGATATGAAAAGTCGGTTGACCGAGGGAAAACACGCCGCGTAAAAGCGGCTTATTCGGTGCTGAATTGCGACTCAAAGTCGATGACAATCTCCTCAGGCTGGGGGACATCGTCAATAAGCAGACCGGAGAAGATAAAGCTTTCCATGTCCTCCGCAATCTCAAACTGCAGCTCGATGGGGATTTCCCTGTTGCCATCGCGCAAAACGCCGAAGCAATTGACGTAGCACACAGCGTCAGGGGTCTGGAAGGCTATCCACTGGGGAAGCTCCCCGCGGAACACCTCGGTCATGCGCTCCTCGATGGAAAGACCCGATTCGTCTCCGAGGAAGCTGCTTTCCCGCAGCAGATCCACGATGTTGTCCAGCTCCTCCTGGAGAAAAGCATCATCATCGTTGGGGTCTATGCACTCATTGGAATACCAAAAGCGGGTTGACATAAAACTAATCCTCCTTTGCATGAATGTTGCAATAGCGAAACATATGCGTATGGGTTACAGGCATTTTTCGGAAAAATCAGCCAAAAGCTGCATTTTTCATGGTATTGTGACGCAGTTGGCGAAATCATCCAAAATACGCAAAAATGCGCACGGAAATTGTGGAAATATATGACGTATTTGATAAAGTACGCACATAATGTATTGCGTAATGGTAAATTTATGATATAATATCACTATCAGATGGACGACCTCGAGGGCCGTTCTGCAACGTGAAAATATGTGAAAGACATAATATATTACAGTAAAGTCAAAACTAAACCGTATGCCGATTGTGTTGGTTTTACGACCGATGTGTGAACGCTTTTTCAAAAGGAAATGCGGCAGCGGTGCGGATTCCCGCCTGCGGGTGCGGTGTGTGGGAGTATCTGCCAACGATAGATATTATACCCGCACAGCCATAATAATTCAACCGCTATGGGCTTAAATACGGCTCATGGTTATTTAATTTTTTCAGGAAAAGGGTGCTGCGGTATGCTTGAGCGTCGCTACGGTTTGACCATCGAGGCGGATATACACGGAATGCAGAAGGCGGAAGCCAAACGTCAGCTTGAGCTGCTGCTGACCCGTGCCCCAAAGGATATTACCGAGATAGTGGTCATTCACGGCTGCCACGGCGGCACAGTGCTGCAGAATATGGTGCGCAGGGAGCTTTCTCACCCGCGCATTGAGGGCAGGATACTGTCGATGAATAACGGCGAGACCACGCTGCGCCTGCGCAAGCCCTGAATGGGGTGCGCCATTCCGCGGCAGGGAGGCAACGGATAGAATGGGGAAAGCGGCACACAGCCGCAGGAAGATATAGCTACTATGAGTAAAATGACGGGGGATATGACAAAATGGCAGAGAGCAAGAAAAACGACAGACCCAAAACCGGAACAAGGACAAGAATGAGCGTGCCTCGTCCCAACCTGAGAAAGGGCAAGGCGGTGCTTGAATCCAGCCGCATCACCAGAACGATGATCAAGCTGTGCCTGATTATCGCGGCGCTGATGATCATTATCGGCATATGGCGCAGCCGCATTGACCTCCACCCGGTCAACATGGTGCAGTGCGCCCGCGACATTCCCGCAATGACAGGCGGCGGAGACGGCTACCCCATGAGCATACACGGAGGCAATACCCTGCAGCTTGACCAGCTTGCGGGCGGCATTGCCGTACTCAGCGACAGCACCACCTCGGTGCTTAACCGCTCGGGCAAGGAGGCAGTAAACTCCACCCACAGCATGACCAACCCGGGCATGAAAACCGCAGGACGTTATGCTCTGGTTTTTGACATCGGACAAAAGAAGGCTCGGCTGGAAACAGCGGCAGGCACACTGTCCACAGCATCTACCGAATATCCCATTATCAGCGGAGCGGTGTCCAGAAAGGGCGATTTCGCTCTGGTGACCAAGGGCTCCACCCACAGCGCGTCCATGATTTCCGACGTGAATGTGTACGACCGAAAGGGCGAGTGGACATACAAATACCACCACGCCATGTACTACATCAACGATGCTGCACTGAGCGGCAACGGCAAGTACCTTGCGGTGTCCGGCATTTCTGCGGAGGAGGGCAAGCTGAAGTCGGTGGTTATGGTGTACCGTGTGGGTGAGGAAAAGCCCCGCGCCACACTGACGCAGCAGGACAATATCTTCCTTGCGCTGGAGTTTACCAGCGCAGATACCCTTTACTGCATTGGCGACAAAGTGATGCTGGTTGTCGATGATTATGGAGAATCCTACGCCACCGTAAATCTGGCAGGCGAGCTGATGGCATACGACATCGAATACGACTGCGGAGCGGCAGTATACACCAGCCTTATTCAGAATATCGACACAGGCAACCTGCAGGTGTTTGACGTGCATGGTCAGCTTCGCTTTTCCGAGGACGTGCCCCTTTACGGTACAGCGGTCTCGCTGGACGCAGCGGGCTGCTGCGTGCTCGGGCGCGGCAAGATGAACGGCTATCGCCTTTCCGGTGAGCTTTTCGGAGAATGGGACGTGGGCATAACTGCGTCGGACGTGGAGCTGATTGACAGAGAAGCCTATGTTTCCGATGGTATAATAGTATCGCATATTCACATCGCCCAGGTTAAGGACGATGAGTGATATTGAAAGGAAATAATCAAAGGAGGCGGTCGTTATGAGTGAAGAAAAGCACCGCGTAGACCACCAGCGCATTGCCGCTGCCGTCAGGGAGATGCTTCTGGCAATCGGTGAGGATCCCGACCGTGATGGATTGCGCGAAACTCCCGACAGAGTTGCGCGTATGTATGAAGAAACCCTTGGCAACATTCACGAGGATCCGTCAAAGCACATAAAGCTGTTTGAGGACAGCACCGGTAACGATGAGATGGTAGTAGTAAAAGAAATACCCCTTTATTCAATGTGTGAACATCACCTTCTCCCGTTCATCGGCGTATGTCACATAGCTTATATCCCCACCGGCGGACGTGTGCTGGGTCTGAGCAAGTTTGCACGCATAGTCGATTGCTTTGCGCGCAGACCGCAGGTTCAGGAGCGTCTTACCAACCAGATAGCCGACTTTATTGAAGAATCTTTACAGCCGAAAGGTGTGGCGGTGATAATAGAAGCGGAACACCTCTGTATGTCCATGAGAGGTGTGCGTGCTTCCGGCTCCCGCACACAGACCTCTGCGCTCCGTGGCAGAATGCGCTCCGACGCACGTTCTCGTGCTGAAGTGCTCAGCCTGCTGACAAGCTGAGGGAGGCTGCAATGGATAACCGGCTGTGGCGGGTGCGCGGCAGAGTGCTTTCGCCCGATCGTATTCTTACCATGGGCATCGTCAATGTTACGCCCGACTCCTTCTCCGATGGAGGTCAACATCAGGAGGCGGACAAGGCAGCGGCATGGGCGGCCCGTCTGGTGCAGCAGGGTGCTGACATCATCGACATAGGGGGGCAATCCACCCGACCCGGCTTCCGGCAGATTACCGCGGAGGAGGAATGGGGGCGCATAGAGCCGGTGCTGCACAGGCTGTGCGGCGCGGTCGACGCGCTTATCTCGGTGGACACCTTCTACCCTGAGGTGGCAGCCCGCGCACTGGCGGCGGGGGCACACATCATCAACGATGTGACCGGCTTCCGCATGGAGGAAATGCGCAGGACGGCGGCACAGACCGGCTGCGGCTGCGTCATCATGTGCGATGAGGAAATCGCACAGCTCTGCCCTGACGGCGATGAACAGACGGAGGCACCGGAAGTGCCCTGTCTGCACAGCGCGGCAGCCGACCTGACGGTTGCCGCAGTCAGGGAGTATTTCAGGCAAAGGCTGGAGCTGTGTGCCGCCGACGGCATCGACCCGCAGACGGTGGTGCTGGACTGCGGTATAGGCTTCGGCAAAAGTCGGAAGCAGGACTACATACTGCTGCACCGCATGGGAGAATGCCGGGTGGACAACCGTCCGATGCTGGCGGCAGCCTCCCGCAAGCGGGTTGTCAGGCGGTACTGGAGCGAGCTTCCGATTGATGAGGGGACGCGCTGCGCACATAAAGCAGCCGTTGACGCCGGTGCGGACATAGTGCGTGAGCATATTGTCCTGACCGGCAGGGACTGACAAGACACATAATTTCTGGTAACAAGAGGTGAAAAGGCAAATGATGATTCCCAACAAACTTTACAGCGTTTCCGAGATTGCGGAGCTTCTTGGTGTCACTGAACGCACCGTGCGCAACTACATTGCTCAGGGTCTCCTCCGTGGCAAGAAGATTGGCGCGCAGTGGCGTTTTACCGAGGAAGATGTTATGAATCTGCTCGAAAACCGCCAGATCGCACCCGAAGGCAGCGACGGCGGTGATGTTCCCACCGAGCTTGCCGCTATCAACAAGATGGCTGCGGAGCGCATCAACACTCTTGCCAGCTTCAGCGAGGAGGACGATGATATTCCCATCGCCCGTGCCTGCATGGTCATCGACTACCCCGCTGCAGAGGAAGCTGTGGTCAAGGCGGCTGCCGAGCGTGCAATGAATATGCTCGCCACCGTGACCACCGACATAATCCCCACCTGCGACTACATCTGGGTCAGGGAGAGCGGCTGTGTCCGCTTCCTGCTGACCGGCACCCTTGAGCAGGTAGCCAAGATGACCAAGGTTATCCGCAAGGGCTGATAACACTACAGAATTGTATATGTGGGGCGGAGTATTACGGTGAGTATTGCTTTTTGGCGGCGAATATCGCTGCCTGATGTTGTGCGTGCCCATATTTCGCCCCCGATACGACAAACCAGGCGGCGTTGTGCCGCGAAAAATTGCTGTTATGTGCCCGCAGGCAGCTGCCGGGGCATTTATCCAGTCGGGTTGCACTGCCAACCCTGTGATAGGAACGATATAGCCTCCGGTGTCACCAAGGAATAAGCGCGGCGAAACTCGCTCTTTGCCAAGCTGTTCTTCGGAGGTGTAAGGTGTAGTGTCCGTGAATGATGTATTGTGTATAAGAAAAAATATGTGCGCTGCGAACGGGCGCACACGCAAAACAGCCGCAGAGGGGAACGAGCGGCTGTGGACAGGGAACGATATGGGCGGACGGGGAACGATAGGTGTGGATGGAGAACGATATGATTCGTGATTATTCGTGATTTACAGGAGGTTCGCTGGGGACAGCGAAATGTATTGTGCGTGACCGTGAAGAAGTCGGGAAGAGGTAAATAAAAGGCAGACGGCAGATGCTCGAGCGAGGCATCTGCCGTCTGTTTTTTGTTCCTGTGTGCAAGGATTATATGGAAAGGAACTGCGCCTGATAGAGGTCGTAGTATTTGCCCTTCAGCTCCATGAGCTGGTCGTGGCTGCCCTGCTCGCAGATGTGTCCGTCGTCGATGACGAAGATGCGGTCGGCACGCTTGATGGTGGAGAGGCGGTGAGCAACGACGAAGGAGGTGCGACCTTCCAGCAGACGCTGTATGCCTGCCTGCACCATCAGCTCGGTCTTGGTGTCGATGGAGGAGGTTGCCTCATCGAGAATGAGGATTCTGGGGGAGGACACCATGGTGCGGGCGAATGCCACAAGCTGACGCTGACCCGCCGAAAGACCGTTGCCCTCCGAAAGCTCGGTGTCGTAGCCCTTTTCCAGACGCATGATGAAGTCGTGGGCGCCGACAGCCTTTGCCGCCGCCTCGATTTCCTCGTCGGTGGCGTCCAGACGACCGTAGCGGATATTCTCCTTGATGGTACCGGAGAAGATGAAGTTCTCCTGAGTCATTACGCCAAGCTGCTGACGCAGGCTCTCGATGGTTACGTCCTTCAGGTCGTAGTCGTCGATGAGTATGCGACCCTCTTCGATGTCGTAGAAGCGGCCGATGAGGTTGATGATGGTGGTCTTGCCTGCGCCTGTAGGGCCGACAAGGGCGATGGTCTCGCCGGGCTGCACGTCAAAGCTGACGTTGTCAAGCACACGCTTTTCCTTTTCGTCAGCGTAGGCGAAGCTGACATTCTCAAAGCGGACTCTGCCGGAAATCTCGGGCAGCTCGCCTGCGCCCTCACGGTCAACCAGCTCCGGCTCGGTGTCCAGAATATCAAAGACACGCTCGGCGGCTGAGACGTTGGAAACCAGCTTGTTGTAGTAGTTTGAAAGGTTGCGGATAGGCGTCCAGAACATACTCATGTAGGTGGAGAAGGCGATGATTGTGCCGACACCGATATTGCCCACGCCGATGACTCGCACCGCGATGTAGTAGAGAATGAAGCCGCCGATGGACCAGACAAGGTCGATGGAGGGACCGAATGCATCAGACCAGCGGACGGCACGGGAGAAGGACTTGGTGTAGCGGCCGATAAGCTCGTCCAGGTCGGTCATGGACTGTTCCTCAGCGCAAAAGCTTTGAATAACCCGTGCGCCGGACAGCTCCTCATGAACGAACGCATTGAGGTTGCTGCTCTTTTTTCTGTGGTCCTGCCAGCCCTTGTGGGCAAAACGCTGAACTATGGTCATCAGCAGTATCAGCAGGGGCAGGGTGATGATGGCTGCCATCGCCAGACGGTAGTCCTTTATCAGCATGATGGCGGCGATGGACACAACGGTCAGCATATCGGGGATAAGGGTGGTTACGCTGTCGGAAAGCACCTCCTTGAGGGAGTTGACGTCGCCGATGATGCGGGCGAGTATCTTTCCGGTGGGGCGGCTGTCAAAGAAGCCGAAGCCCAGCTTCTGTATGTGGCTGTAGAGCTGGTCGCGTATGGTCATAAGTACCTGATTGGACATCTTTGACATGATGAGCATACGCAGCTTTATGCCAAAGAAGAAGACCATGTTGATAACCACGGCGATAACGCCGAGGGAGATGAGGGAGCGCCAGTCCTTTTCGGCAACGTGTACGTTGATGGCGCGCTCGATGATAAGCGGGTTGACAAGTGAGATGGTGATGGTCACCGACATGATTATCAGCACCAGTACAATCTGCCAGCGGTATGCCAGCAGGTATTTGTACAGCCGCAGCATGGTTTTGCTGTTAAGGACTACTTTTTGTTCTTCGTCCTCACGGAATGAGTTGACAGACATGATATATGCACCTCTTTTCTGAGTGGTTGGCAGAGGGTTGGTTTGCGAAATTACGCGCCGTACTGGGCGTTGTAGGTTTCGCGGTAGCGGCCGTCCATCGCCATAAGCTGGTCGTGGGTGCCCCGCTCGGCTATGGAGCCATTATCAAGGACGATGATTTCATCGGCGTCCTTGACCGCGGAGATGCGGTGGGCGATGATGATTTTTGTGACGTCCTGAAGCTGACCCAGCGAACGCTGTATGTCATGCTCGGTTTCCATGTCGAGCGCGGAGGTAGCGTCGTCCAGCACCAGAATGGGAGCGTTCTTTGCAATGGCGCGGGCGATGCTTATGCGCTGCTTCTGTCCGCCGGAAAGACCCACGCCGCGCTCGCCGATGATGGTCTCATACTGGCTGCCCAGCTTCTCGATAAATTCCGAGGCGCAGGCAGAACGTGATGCCGACTGCATACGCTCTGCGCTGATGCGGTCTCTCGAGCCCAGCTTGATGTTCTCCTCAATGCTGTCGGAGAAGAGGAATACGTCCTGCGACACCACCGAGATGCCGCCGCGCAGGGTGGAGAGGGACAGCTTGCGCACGTCCACACCGTCCAGCATTACGCTGCCGTCGGTCACGTCGTAGAAACGCTCCAGCAGGTTGACGATGGTGCTTTTGCCCGAGCCGGTCATGCCCATGATGCCGATGGTGTTGCCCGCCGGCAGGTCGAAGGACACGTTGCGGAGAATCTCGGTTTCGCCCATGCTGAAGCTGACGTTGTCAAAGGTGACGTGACCCTTTACCTCGTCAAGGACAACAGCGTCCTCGGGGGACTGGATTTCCGGCTGCTCCAGCATGATTTTTCTTATCTTGCGGTTGGAGGCGATAGCACCCGCCAGCTCGTTGCTCAGCCAGCCGATACATTCCATGGGCCAGATGATGCCGTTGGCGTACTCCACGAATGCGGTAAGACCGCCCAGCGTCAGCTTGCTGCCTCCGATGGAGAAGAGTGCGCCGTCACCGCCGAGGGTGAGGTTGTTGTAATCGAAGATGATGATAAGACCGCCCAGAATGATGACCAGAGTGATGAGCAGCTTGGAGGCAACGCTGATGATGGGGTGGAAGCGTATCAGCACCCTCGCCATGTTCATGTTCAGGTCGTAGTATTTCTGGTTGTGGGAGGCGAACTTCTGCTTTTCATACTTCTCGCGGGAGAATGCCTTGACGGTGCGCACACCGGAGAGGTTTTCCTGCGCGATGGTGGTCAGCTCGGCATTCTCGTTGCTGATGTCGTCCCAGCACTTGTTGAGCTTCTTCTCCATGATGAGGGCGATTATGCCGACGACTATCATGATAGCCACAGGCAGTGCGGTCAGCAGCAGGCTGACCCGAGCCATGAAGAAGAGGGTGACGGCAGAGTGGATAACGCACTCGAAGATGAGCATTCCCGCAAAGCCCATGATGAACCATACGCGGTCAACGTCGTCCTTTACTCGTGCCATCAGCTCGCCGGTGTTGTTTTTGCTGAAGAAGCTTGCGCTCAGCTTCTGGATATGCTGGAAGAGGTCGCGGCGAAGGTCCTTGCCCACCAGTATACCGATGCGGTCGGCATTGTATTCCTTGATGTAGTTGAAGATGCCGTGCCCCACGCCGACGATGACCAGCATGATGAGCAGGCTCATAAGCATCTCGGTCTTGCCGCCCACCACTACATCGTCAATGATGCGTCCCAGCACCTGCGGGGTCATGGCGTTGAGGGAAACGGCGATGAGCAGCGTAACCAGCACCACCAGATAGCGCGGCCAGTATCTCAGGGCGTAGGCTATCAGCGGTTTGGGGCGTGTGCGGCGCTGCTTCTTTTGCGGGGCGCGTTTGGAGTCATTCATGTTGCATTCCTCCTTGTCGTGTATCGTGAAAGAATTAAAGGAAAAGGCAAGCGCATAAAAAATCGAGCCGCAGTCGTCTTTTGCTGACTGCGGCTCGTGTTCGGCATTTTGTTCGCTGTCGGGGTGAGGCTCTATTGCTCTATGGACAGCGTGTGGTGCAGAAACGAACGCAGTCGGGTATGGGCATGGGTATTCTTGGGTACAGCAATCCCATTTCCGCCGCAATTATCCGAAAGGGCGCAGTTGTACTGTGCGGAAAGGGCGCAATTATTCCATACCATGGTGTTATTGGTAGAAAGCCATCTGGTGAAGCCCGCCATCATGTACAACTCCTTTCGTTAATATTTTTGGTGCTTTGACGGTGCGTGCGTATTTACGCGCAACAGAATGATAACCGAATCGGTAACATTTGTCAAGCCTTTTTTTCTTATACTTTCTTTTGTTTTCGTCATCGCTTTCGTGATTAAAAGCGGAAAAATCGAAAACGGCGAGTTTTTATGCTATACTAAACTGTGGTTATTCTGTGCGTCATCAGCTTGACTGCGAGCGGCTGCAAGGGAGGAATTATACCTCGGAGATGGAATAGTACACCTTGAGCGCAAGATAGGCGGCACCTGCGGTGAGAACCAGCACCACCGCCTCAGTGATGAAGGGGTTATTGGACAGGGCGTAGATGATGATGGCGGCTGCGTTAACCAGTGCGTGGATACCGATGGCGGCGGGGAGCAGCTTGGTGCGTCCACGCTTGGCGGCGGCGAACACCAGCACAGAGAGGGCGAGGTGGAGAATGATGGCAAGGCAGCGCTCAATGAAACCGATGATGAACATATAGGGCTTGGTTTCGGCAAGCTCGCGGAAGGAATCCAGAACAGCGGCGGCGGTGGCGGCATCGGTGCCGCTGGGAACGAGGGCGGCGGCAGAGCCGGAATTGATCATGTAGGAAACGGCAAAGTTGGAGATCATGCCGATGCCGAGAATGATGATAGCTTCAGCGCCGCCGTGACCCGCGCCGTAGGCGAGGGCTTCGGAGCGGTGGTTATTCTTGACGAGGCGGCTGAAGGCGAAATAGCGTCCCAGTTCCTCAAAGATACCGGCACAGAGACCGCCGAGCAGGCCGTTTATCCAGATATTGTTATCTATGTAGGTGCCGATGGGGGAGAGTTTGAGCAGGGCAACGAAGGTGGATTCGAGGACGTAGACGGCGATGATGAATACGCCCATGCCCCAGAAGAAATTTTTGGGAGAGACACCGAGATTTTTGCGGTAATAGAGCAACAGGAGCAGGGGGATGAGGAAGCTGCCGATGGCACTGATAGCCATAAAGACGATGGATATGGTAGGCACGGTAATTTCGGGCATATGGGGAATCCTCCTTTGGTGTTGGGGTTTGAACTAATTATAGTTGAAAAGAGGGGGAAAGTAAAGCCCCGCCGCCCCAAAAACCATTGCTGTCAGAGAGTCGAATCTGCCCGGGCAGATTACCTTGGTGTTCAGGAAATTCAAAATCGGTCGCATCGACCTTGAAAACCGAGTTTATACTCTTAATGAGCTTGTCTGCTGTCGGGCGATCCTAGAGCTAATGTGTAAACCATGTCATTGCACAAAGTGTAAACAATGTTGCTCTTGACATAAGCCCCCCGCCCTGCGGCATGGGGATTCGGCGGGAGCAAGCCCCCGCCCTACGGTATGGGACAAAGGCACCATCTGCAAGAAAGCAAGAGAAAACACCTTTTTACATTGCGTCCTTGCAAGGAATTTATGCGCACAAACAATATCCATGATTGTAGGGCGGGGGCTTGCTCCCGCCGCAAACACTTCGGATATTGAAACCATGTTATCTCCGTGGTATAGTCAAATCGCTAAACGTAAGGAGACACTGAACAAAACCGCACCTCGCGCCCGCAGAAAGATTAGTAAGCTGCGCCCAAAAGAACACGCCCGCACCATTTGGGCATGGCGCGGGCGTGGAATGTGTTGTTTCAGTTTTCTCTATGTGCCGGTCTGCGGCAGGCGTCAGCCCATTACCACCACGATGTCGTTTTCCTCGGCAAGCATGGTCTCGGGAATCTTGATGCCGTCCAGCTTTACGCCGCCCAGTCGGCACTCGGCTACGCCGCTCTCAACGTGCTTCGGGTTCTCAACACGAATGTGCAGCTTCTTGCCGCGGAATACCTTGTCCATGGTGAAGCCGTTCCACGCCGAGGGAATGGAGGGGTTGATCACTATGCCGTCCGCCTCGGGACGTACACCGCAGATGCCCTCTACGCAGCCTACCATTACGGTGGAGGCGGTGCCGGTCAGCCAATGGACGTTGGCGCGACCCTCGAAGGGGGACTCGACACTCTCGGTGAACTGGCTGTGTGCGTAAGGCTCAAGTACGCGGATTTCTGCGTGCTCGTTCATGCAGGCGGGAGAGGTCTCGCGGAAATATTCAAATGCGCGGTTGCCATGACCCAGCATGGCCTCTGCCAGTATCAGCCAGCCCTGCGACTGACTGAAG
>SVPT01000038.1 GCA_015065695.1 Oscillospiraceae bacterium
CACAGGCATAATGGACGCAAAGGCTGTGGTGGAAAAGGCGAGGGAGTATGGTGTCAGTGTAACAACGCTGCTGACCTCGGTGATGATAAAGTCGGTGCTGGAGCTGCAGAAGGAGAAGCTTGGCAGCCGCAAGCGCAGATATAAGCCGGTGGCTGTGCAGGTGCCTGTCAACCTGCGCCCCTACTTCGGCAGCAATACCATGCGCAACTTCGCCCTCTTCGTCACCCCCTTCATCGACCCACGGCAGGGCGAGTGGCAGCTTGAGGAGATAATGCACACCGTCCATCACTACCTCGGCGTGCACCTGACCGACAAGCAGCTTGTGGCGAAGTTTTCCTCAAACGTCAAACAGGAGAAGTCGGTTATCCTCAAGGTGATGCCCCTGTTTATCAAGAACATCGCCCTGCGCTTTTCCTTTATGTATTTCGGCGAATCCACCTTTACCACCACTATCTCCAATCTGGGCGTTATCAAGCTGCCGGGAATCATGCAGCAGTATGTGGAGCGCATGGAGTTTGTGCTTGGCCCCCAGCGTGTCAATACCTGCAACTGGAGCGCCAATTCCTACGGAGGAAAGATGTATTTCACCTGCGTGCGCAATACTCAGGAGCCTGAGCTGGAGCAGCGGGTATTCCGCAAGCTGAGGGAAATGGGGCTGCATATCCTCATTGAAAGCAATGCGGACAGCAAACCCCGACGCAAGAATAAAAACTGATATTATAGAACTAACATTATGTAAATCAATGCGAGGTTGTTTACCATGAATGTTACCGCAATGAATATTAGCAGACTGATACTCTCTGCCGATGGTTCGTTTATGATATTCGGAAGGCTTTTGCCCAAGGTATGGTGCTATGCGCTGGTGGGCATTGTGGCGGCAATGGTTGTGATTATCGCAATCAACAACGCAAAAGCCAAAAAGATAGCAAAAAGCGGCTGCACAAAAAGAGGCGTTACACCCAAGGATATTCGCCGGCGCGGAGTGCTGTACGCACTGTGTCTGGCGGTGCTGTTTGCCGCCGTATCTGTAGCGTATTTCAGTGATGTGCTTGACATAAATAATGAGCACGCCGCCGATATACGTCAGGTGGTGTCCGATTCCTCCCTCTCTGCGGAGCAGCGTGCCGATGCCATCGTTGAAAAGATGACGGTGGAGGAAAAGGCGGCACAGCTTGTCCAGGACGAGTACGCAAGCTCGTGGAATGCGGCAACCCTGCTGACCTACCCGCTGGGCTCGGTGTTTTCGGGCGGCGGTAATCTGGAGGAAACACACGAAACCGCAGAGCAGTGGCAGGAGCGTATCGGCAGCTATCAGGACGTGATACTGAAAAAGACCGCACCCATCCCCATCATCTACGGCATTGATGCGGTGCATGGTCTGGGCAAGATGAGTGGTGCTGTCGTGTTCCCTCATAATATAGGTATAGGCGCGGCGAACGACCCCAACCTGACCTACGAGATGGGCAAGGCGGTTGCGGAGGAGATGAAGCTTGCCGGCATACGCCTCAACTTCGCCCCCTGTGTTGCCATCTGCGACGACCCCCGCTGGGGACGCACCTATGAGTGCTATTCCAGTGAGGAAAGCATCGTCACAAGCCTTGGCACTGCCTTTGCACAGGGGCAGCTTGACGGCGGCGTTATGCCCACCGCCAAGCACTTTATCTGCGACGGCAGCACTGTGTACGGCTCGGGCTTCAGCCAGAACGGAACACCCCTTGACCGTGGCAACTCAAAGATTACCGAGGAAGAGCTGCGTGAGGTGTACCTAAAGCCCTATGAGTCGCTGCTCGATGCGGGCGTGAAGGTGGTTATGGCATCTTTCAGCTCCCTCAACGGCACGATGATGCACGAAAACAAATACCTGCTGACCGATATTCTCAAGGGTGAGCTGGGCTTTGAGGGCTTCGTCATAAGCGATTACCTTGCTGTAGACCTGCTCTCGGGCAGTAATCTTGAGGAAGACGTCGCGCTTGCTATCAACGCAGGCGTGGATATGCTTATGCAGCCCTACGCCGCCAACGACACTGTGCGTGCCATCATCGCCAATGTGGAAAAGGGCAATATCAGCGAGGAACGGCTTGACGATGCGGTGCGCCGCATACTGATGGTCAAGATAGAGATGGGGCTGTTCGATGACCCGTGGCAGGAGAAGGTGCCCCATGAGATTGATGCAGTAGGCTCGGAGGAGTACCGCAACCTTGCAAAGACCCTTGTGGAGAAGTCTCTGGTGCTGCTGAAGAACAATGGCAGGGTACTGCCCCTCAACAGCGGCGCAAAGGTGTTCGTCACCGGTGACGCGCTGGACGACATGGGCGTGCAGTGCGGCGGCTGGACAGGCGCGTGGCAGGGACAGACCGAGGCAGAAAACCCCGACTGCATCGTGGGCACTTCCATACTGGACGGTCTTAATGAGTATGCCGAAAGCTACAACCTTGAGATAATCACCGACGAGGCACGCATAAGCGAAGCTGATGTGGTCATCATCGCGCTGGGCGAGAAGCCCTATGCCGAGTGGATGGGCGACACCGATGATATGTCGCTGACCGGCGACCTTGGGCTTGCGGGCAACGAAGAAGCCATACGCATGGCAGAGCTTTCCGGCAAACCCACCGTTGCGCTGATAGTATCCGGCAGACCGGTTATACTCACCGAGCATCTTAACAAGTGGGACGCGGCGGTTATGTGCTGGCTGCCCGGCACAGAGGGTGACGGTATTGCCTCAGTGCTGTGCGGAGAGACCGACTTTACCGGCAAGCTGCCGATGCCGATGTACCATTCCACAAATGACATACCCAAGGAGGACCCCAACCTGCTGTTCAACACCGGTTACGGTCTGGACTACGGCTGGAACACAGTGATGTAAGTTTTTTGGGGAGCGAAAAAAAATCTGTAACCAGCTGCGGCAGCTGTCATAGTATGTAATGAATCCAAAAGAAGGAGGAAAACACACTATGAACTGCTTTTTCGGCGGCAATAACACTTGGGTGATCATTCTGATCCTCATCATCCTGTTCTGCCAGAACAACAATGGCTGTGGCTGCAATGACTGCGGCTGCCAGACCAACAACTGTGGCTGCGGCTGCGGTTGCTAATCAGCTAACCTAACGGGAGGGGCTGTCCGACGATGTCGGGCAGCCCCTCATCGTATTGAAACAGAAAAGCTTTAATCGACTTTTCTCGCCAGTATGAGATTCTTAGGAATCTCATACTAGGCTGTTCTGCAGGGTGTGGGGCAGGAGCCTAGTGGCAAAGCCCCACAAAAAGCCTAGCGTGTTTTTTCGCTCTGTCCTGGTTGTGCGCAAGCGGTTAGCTGCTTAGGCTTCTGCGCCCACCCGCCCGCCCCCTTTACGCTTTTGCCTTTTGCTATACGCTTTAGACCTTGAGGCTTCTGCCAATGCTTTTACGTTTCGGTGGTGTGTAGTAAGGATATTTCGGGGTGTGTATCAGAAGGCGCAGACAAGCACAATCATGGCTTATTCCGCTCTGTCATGGTTGTGCGCAAGCGGTTAGCTGCTTAGGCTTCTGCGCCCACCCATACGGAAAGAATAACCAAAAGAAAAATCCCCCGCCCGAAGGCAGGGGATTCTTCCAAAATGGAGATCAAAACGGAGGTAAAATCAAATATATAAACTAGCTTGCGAGGTACTCACGCAGGCAGCCGCAATGCTGGGGCTGGCTGAGAATACGCAGAGCCTTGCGCTCAAGCTGACGGACACGCTCGCGGGTGATGTTCATCTCAAGACCCACTTCTTCAAGGGTGTGAACCTTGCCGTCGGCGGTCAGACCGAAACGCTTGCGAATGATGTCAGCATCACGGGTGGAGAGGTGGTTGAGAGCCTGCTCAAGCTCAACGTGAAGCTGGGAATGTTCTATGTCATGGTAGATGGGGGCAACGTCTGCGTCGGGCAGACGGTCGCCGATGGTGGTGTCGTCCTCGTTGCTGGAGGGCCCATCAAGGGAGATGGCGGCGCTGTTGATGGTGATAAGCTCCTGCACCTGCTGATAGGTCAGCTCGGGAATCTGTGCGGCAATCTCAGCGATGGTGGGCTCGCAGCAGTTTTCCTTGCGCAGACGCTCGGAAACGCGGCGGACGACGTTGAGCTTGTCGTTGATGTACACAGGTACGCGAATCATGCCGGAGCCGCTGATGGCGCGGGTGATGGCCTGACGAATCCACCATGTGGCATAGGTGGAGAACTTGAAGCCGCGCTCGCAGTCGAAGCGGGCAGCAGCCTTCTGCAGTCCCATGTTGCCCTCCTGAATGAGGTCAAGCAGGGTCAGATTGCTTGTGGTGTTGACATAACGCTTGGCAATGCTGATGACCAGACGCAGGCTGCACTGGACAAGTCGTTCGGTTGCGGAGCGGTCACCCTGCTTGGCAAGCAGAGCAATCTCGTACTCCTCTTCGGCAGAGAGGCAGGGATACTGACCCACCTCGTACATATACTGGTTGACGATGTCTACATATTCGGTGTCGTCAGCACGCACACGGTCATCGGAGATGATGCTGTCGCCGTCGTCCTCGGTGATGACACAGCCCATGTCCTGTATCAGCTCAATGAGCGAATCCAGCTTGCCCGCCTCAAGGCGCAGGGCCTCGGCGATGGCAGATACATCATTGACGGTAAGATCTCTGCCGCTGTTCATAATATAGGCATTGATAAAGTCACGGACGGTCTTTCCATTGTTCTTTCCGGTGGTCTGCTTCATACCTGAAACCCCTTTGTAAATTTATTTAGTCCGGTAATGTGTCTGCGGCTCGGTCTGTAATTACGACCGATGCCGTCAGCCCTTTTCCTTTTTCGAGAATATCTTACCATATTAAATTTTCTTATGTTTTACAAAGGTGAAATATAAAGCAATGCCCGAAAAAGCCGTGCGGCTCTTCGGGCATTTGTTTATTGGATATATAGTTTTATCTTGCGCCGGCAAGCTGCAGCAGTGCGGCTATCTCCTCAGAAAGCCCCTCTGCGCCCGCAAGGCTGCAGCCTTCCACAAACAGGCTGTCGATGTAGTACCTTGCGCCCGCGCCGCTGTCCAGATGCAGCACGCGGAATTCACGGTCGATGAACCTGTCCTTGATGAGCAGCGCGTCACCGGCGATGTGGCAGCAGGAAACCCGCGCGTTGTTGCTGCAGCTGCAGTGGAGTATGCGTGGCGCGGTCTGCGAGAAGCAGCCCTCTGCGTCACAGCTTGCTGTAACCACCACAGCGCAGCCCCGGTGGTGGGCGCCGTTTTCGTCCTCGGTGCCAAAGGTGACCAGATGAATAAGGTCGCCGCTGCACACCATGTTCAGCTTGCTGCCCTCCGTCCTAGCAAAGGAAACGTCCAGCAGTGCAGGCTCGCCGCCGTCGGTGCGCAGAATCTGCAGCAGGTCACGTCCGTCACGCTCGCCCAGCAGGGCAAACCGTCCGTCCGGCAGGAATTGTCCCGCGATTACACGAAGCTGTGTTTCCGCAAGGCGCAGGGGAGTGACCGTTCCGTCCTCAGCGGATATGCGGAAGAATCGCTTTTCGCTGCCGCAGGTGCAGTACACCATCAGGCTTGATAGGTCGGGGGAGAGGCTGAGGGCGGAGAGGATTACCTTGCGCTCGATGCCAAGCTGCTCGCGGGTGACTGTCTGACAGGATACCGGCTGAAGTACGCCGCCGCTTGCATTGGAGGTGTCGTAGCACACAACCGAAAGCTGCCGACCAGCTCGTGTGGAGCAGACGTGTTGCCCATCGGAGGACAGCCACCAGTGGGTGCCTGCGGATTCCGCTCCCTCGGCGCGGAAGGCGCGGAAGGAGTGGGTTTCCATGTCGCAAACCACCACGTCATTGTCGCGGGAGGCGAGGATAAAGCGTCCGTTGACCGCCGCCTCCTGCATTCCGCGGGCGTTGCGCATACGAAATTCCCAGCTGTCAAGGGTGTGGTTGTAGATGCCGATGTATTCGTCACGCTCCTCGGTAAGGCAGATGAGCGCACTGTCACGGCTGATGGGGGAAAGAATGCGTCCCGATACGTTGACGGCGGGAGTGCCGTTATCAAGGGCGATGAAGTCGCTGTGCTCGTTGGGGGTCTCGATGACCACCGCGCAGCAGTCGTCAACGGCAAACATCTCACAGATGTCGCCGCCGATATTTTCAAGGGAGCGGGGGAGGTTGAGCAGACATTCTCTGCCGTCACCGTGGATTACCCACAGCCTGCCGTCCCTGCGCACAAGTATGGAATCGCTCATCTTGTCCCTGCTGCACAGAACATCGCAGGTGTCGTATTCGATGAAGCAGCGCTCGGATCCCAGCGGCTCCAATGCGTCACCAAAGCGCACCAGATAGGTGCGGAAGTCGTCATAGATGATGTAGAAGCTGCGGTCGCACCGCATACGCAGGCGGGAGCAGCCGGCACGGAAGGGGCTGTAGCTGACCGCGCCGCTGACGGTGTCGATGAGGATTACGGTGTTTTCGATGTCCTCTGCCTCGGAAAGGCGGGAAACGGCGGCAAATCTTCCGTCTGGGGAGAAATCCACCATTACGCCCCGCAGTATGCCGCCGCGCAGCAGACAGTCGGTGTTGAGGGGGACAATGATTTCAGGCTGCACAACCGCACCTGCGGTCATGTCCTCCATGCGGTATACCTCCAGCGCAAGGCTCTGTCTGCCTGCCTCACGTCCTATCAGCGCAAGCTGTCCGTCACGGCAGCAGCCCTTTATGAAAAGGTCCATGCCTGTTGCGATGGTGCAGGGGGTGATGTGTCCTGTTCTGGTGTCAACGCACAGCGTGCCGCCGTCGTCGGAGAGAATGAACAGGGTGCGCTCCTCCTGTGCGTAAATGACTGCGCTCAGGTCACGGGTAAGACCCATGAAAACGCTGTCCTCCAGCAATGCGCCCTCAAAGGAAGCACCGCTGCAGTTCATGCCCACAAGGTCGCAGCCGGTCAGGTCAAGGTTATCAAGCTTCATGCCCACAAGGCTCTTGCCGCCCAGCAGCAGGGAGGAGATGATGTTTCTCACGCTCAGGCGGGCAGCATCGCCCCGCTCGCCACGCAGCAGCTCAAGCGCTGTGTGCAGCGGCGTGGTCTTTTCCTTGCTGTCTGCATAGGCGAGCAGGCAGGAGTTGCGGGAGATTTCCGAACGCCAGCGGGTGGAGCAGAGGTCGTACAGCACCGCCAGCGCATATTCCCGATGGGATTCGGGGGAAGAGGCAAGGGCAAGGCGGTTGACCACATGACGTGCCGCAAAGTAGCAGCCGACGTGCCTGTTGATAAATTCGTAGCCACCGCCCGCCTCGTTCATAACGCACAGCGTGCCCGTCAGCAGCGAAAGCAGACGGTTGCCCAGTGCGGTCTTTCCTGCGGCATCAAGGCTGACGTAGTGGCTGATGGCGTTGGCGTAGCGGTAATGCACCGCAAGGAAATCGGCGCTGTCAAACTCCGCAAGGGAGCTGTTGAGCAGCTTTCTCAGCTTGGAGCGGCTGATGGAATAGCGGCGGGAGTGCTGCTCCATGTGGAATGCGATGACCGGCACAAGCTGCTCGTAGGCAAGCAGCACCAGCTCCTGCTCGGTTATGTTCAGTCCTGCGGTAACACGGGTCAGCTTTGTATGCTCAAAGCCGCGGTAGTAGTGGTCCATCAGCTCAATGTCGGAGGTGATGCCCAGCAGTGCCTCCTGCTGTCCGTTTTCCACCATCTGACCGGCAAGGTTGAGGTAAAGGGGACGGCGCAGCATGGAGAATAATTCGCCGTTGCTGCGAAGCTGCCCCAGTGTGGATTTATGTGCGCCGTGGGTGCGCATATACCGACCGATGCGGGCATCGTCGATATCCGGCACAGTGACGGGGGTAAAGCCGTCAAGGGCAAGGTCGGCGCGGCGGGTGGACACGATGACACGCACCCCGGGCAGCGCGGCTGTGCGGTTAAGCTCACGCACAGCGCGGGCATGGCTCACCGCGCTGACCTCGTCCAGAGCGTCTGCGATAAGCACATAGCGGGGAGCGGCAGAGGTGCCCTGTCCGTCAGAGTTTTCCTCACGGGAAAGCTCCTCCCACAGACCGTTCATCTGCTCGGGCGTACAGGCACTCAAAGTGGGCGCGCCCAGCAGGTCTACGCACAGCCTGCGTATGATGTACGATTCGCTGTCGTCACCGTCCCGCCAGTCGTCCCGGTCGGGGTAGCCGGTAAGGCTGATGTACAGCGGGACAGGGGGCTCAATGCCGCTGCCCGCATTTTCTATATGCTCCAGCATACGGTTCCACACCATGTGCAGCAGGGTGGTCTTGCCCTTGCCGCCGATGCCGTGGAGCATGATGTTCTCGTTTGCGGTGCTGAGCCATTCAATGGCATTTTCAGCAACCAGTGCGGGCACACCGATGGGCTCGAGGGATACGATATTCACGTCGTACAGACCGATGCCCTTTTTCTGCAGATTGTGTGCCGATTTGCCCAGAAGACGTGCGCGGGAAATACCGGAGCGGTTGTGTCTGCGCATATATTCCTCGATAGCTTTGCAGAATTTGTCGGCACTGTCAAAGCGCTGGTCGGGGGTGTACGCAAGCGAGCGTTCAAGTATGGTGCGAAGCTGCTCCTTGCAGCCGTCGTTGATGGGCAGGTCGTCTATCTCGTAAAACTCGGCGGCATCAAAATCCCGCCAGTCGTAGTGCCTGCCAAACAGTGCGCGGTACAGCACCGCGCCGATAGAGTATATGTCCGCGGCGCAGCCGAAGCAGTTGGTGCGTTCGGTTTCCGGTGCGGAGTAGCCCTTCTTGACCGAGTAGTAGGGGAGGGGCTTGCCAATGGGCATCACCGAGCCGAAGTCGAGCAGGATGATGCTGCCGCCCTGCTGACGGAAGATGTTGTCAGGGGAGATGTCCATGTGCAGCTTGCCGTCAAGGTGCAGTGTCTCCACCAACCGCAGCACCTCCTGAATGTCCTCAAGCAGTGCGGTGGGGTCGGGGCGGTAGTCCTCGTCGTTTATCTCGCTGTGCAGCGTTCTTCCGCCGTACATCTGCATGGCGGCGCAGAGGGTGTTGCGGTATTCAAATATTTCCAGAAGCCCCGCGCATACTGCCTGCTGCTGAAACTGGCGCATCTCCCTCGCCTCGTTGATGAAGGCGGTGCGGCGAATGTCCAGCAGCTCACAGGCGTCGGCTTTGCCCTCGTGCAGACGCACGTTGGTGGGGCGGATAAGGACACTGCCCTGTGCGTCGTCCTCGGTAATCATGCCGCCCACCACAGGGCGCAGCTTCTTGATGATGGCGTTGGGACGGGTATCCCCTGTGCCATCGTCGTACCACGCGGAATAGACCTGCGCGTTACCGCCCTGTCCTATCATTTCCAGCGCGTGATACCTGCGTGAAAGGGCCCCGCTCCTGCTGGAAAGAGGCCCCTGAAAGATTATTTCCTCCGGCGCGGTGCCGTTGGTTGTGATGTTGTTCCCTGTAATATCCATTGCTTTTAACCGTACCTTTGTGTTGCCTGTATATTTCCTGCGACCATATTATACCACAGTGCCGCAGGGGTGCATTTTATGAATGTGAAATCGGGCGGGCACAGGGGGGCTGTTACCATAAGGCTTATGCATCGTCCTCGTCCTCGTCGTCAAGGACAAAGAGGTCGAGCATACGCTTGCCCGCGTCGGTGGGAAGCTCCAGTTCAAAGTCGCTCATGTCCTCGCGCAGCAGCCTCATGTCAATGGAGCCGCCCTGATGGACAAGGGAGTGGTGTATAGCCGCCTCGATGCCGCGCTTTACGCACAGCGGCTCCATGCCGGCAACACCCAGCAGACGGTTGACGCTGTCCAGTCCGTTGCCAAGCAGCACGCCGAGCACCACCAACGTGTTGCGTCCGGGCAGCTCGCCGTGGTTGCGCAGGTGGCTCACATCGGTCATCAGCAGTGACATGGTCTGCGCGCCGATGCAGTCGGTGGCATGGCACTGGCTGAGTACGGCGTAGAGATTGGGCTCGGTTTTTTCGGCACCCTCCGCAAATCGCAGTACGCCGCTGCGCAGGCTGGCGGCAGCCTCTATCATGCGGTCGATGTAGCGCAGCACGCGCCAATGCTGGGAGATAATGTCCCGCCAGTATTCCCGCACATACCCCAGAAGCTGCGGCTCGCTTTCCACCGCGGAAAGGGTGCTGAGCATCATGTCGGTCTCCTGCGGCTGTCGTCCGCTGCTGTCGATGGAGGCATAGCTCTCGGTGCAGCACAGACGTATGGCAAGCTTGTTGACTTCCTTTTCATCGGGGGCGGTGCCCTCCGATTTTTCCGCAAGCTGTGCGCGGGCTTCCTCTCTGTAAGGCTCAATGCACTGCAGCAGCACCTCCTGCGCCTGCTTCTTCAGGCGGGTGAACTGGCTGTAGCCCTGACCGGTCTTAATAAGGTAAAGCACGATGGCATCGTCGAGATTCTTTGCGTAAAGCTGGCTGTAGCAGCCGATGCGGGTAAGCAGGCGGTTGGCTGCCGCAAGTGACATATTGAAGCCGAGGATTATCTTGAGATAGGTCATGCGTGTGCCGGGCAGTGCCTCGCCGCTGCACCACTGCTCCACTCTGGGGGCAAGGCGGGGGCTGATGTGGCACTTACGGACAAAGGCGGCGTTGGAAAGCCCGTTTTCGTCACGCAGACGGCGGAAATACAGCTCAGGCTGCTCAATCACACCCTCATGCTCGTTGAAAAAGTCGATAAGGTCACCAATGGTGTCGCTTCCCTCCACCTGAGAGCGGACAAAGCCGGTCGGATTGGGATTGTATTCGGAGCCCATACAGCATTTCGCCTCACCTTCGCATAGAATTTTCAGATGTGTATTCTGCATAATTTTATCACTTTCGGGCGACTTTTGCAACGAAAATATAAACAGGTAAGCAGTGATAATGCATTTTTCCGTCCTGCACAGATTTGCACAGGGTTATTTATGCGTTTTACCGATGAATATGCCCAGTTCCGGCAGAAAAGTGCAGTTGTGTTCATGCTCACGCCTGCGGGAAATCCGCATATCCTGATAACGTACAGCCCCACGCAGGCTGTAAAACGACAAAGCAATAGGGTGTGGATAACAGAATGAACAACATAACGCTTTCGGCGGTGGGCATAATGATACCACTGCTGGGTACAACCATAGGAGCAGCCATGGTGCTGCTGCTTCGGCGCAGCCCCGATTCGCGGGTGCAGAAGGCTCTGCTGGGCTGTGCCTCGGGCGTGATGATAGCCGCCTCGGTGTGGTCGCTGCTGCTGCCCGCCATAGAGATGACCGAGCAGAGGGGAGGAGTGCCCTGGCTGCCTGCGGTCACAGGCTTTTTGACGGGGGTGGCAGTGCTGATGCTTCTCGACAGAATTCTCCCCTGCTGTGACACCGCAGACGAGGGAGACCACGGCAGCCGCATGCTGACACTTGCGGTAACGCTGCACAACATACCGGAGGGCATGGCGGTAGGGGTAGCTTTTGCCGGCGCGCTCTCTCCGGACGCAGGAATACCTATGGCAGAGGCGATGATACTGGCGGTAGGCATCGCCATACAGAATCTGCCGGAGGGCATGATAATCTCCATGCCCATGGCGGGTACTGGCACAAAGAAGGGGCGAGCCTTTGCAAGCGGTTTTCTTTCGGGCGTTGTTGAGCCTATAGGCGCGGCAATAACGCTGCTGGTAACGTCACTTATCGTGCCGGTGCTGCCATTTATCCTCTCCTTTGCCGCAGGGGCGATGATATTCGTTGTGATTAACGAGCTGATACCCGAGGCGCAGAGCGGCAAGGGCGGCTGCTGGGGTGTGTGCGGCGCGGCGCTGGGCTTTTCGCTGATGATGCTGCTGGACGTGGCACTGGGATAGGCACGGCTGAAAAAAGCTCCCGCAAGGCGGATATTTTGCTGCCCTGCGGGAGTTTTCAGCACACAAAAAAGCCATCAAAGAGGCTTCTTCGCACCCGCAAAAAAAATAAATGGAAAAATTGAATATTTGCTATTGACAATCAAAGAAAAATGGTTATAATATCTTTTGTCGGTTCGCAAGACACAGTTCATGAGCCACAGAAAATTCAATATATTGGGGTGTCGCCAAGCGGTAAGGCAACGGACTCTGACTCCGTCATCCGAAGGTTCGAATCCTTCTACCCCAGCCATGAAAAGAACTCTGATTGTTTTGCAATCAGAGTTCTTTTCAGTTAAATCCGTCCTTGCGGACGGGAAAAATCCACCTGCGGTGGATGAAATCACTGCGTGATGAAATCCGACTTTGTCGGGAGAGGGGACGGATTTTATTTTATCTGCGAAGCAGATTTCATCCGAGCAAAGCGAGGATTTCATTGCGCTTGCGCGATTTCATTTAAAGTGCGTAGCGCACCTGAATTCACTTTTTGTCTCAAGCACAAGGTTTAATGAAACTTGCAGATGCTTGATTTAATGGTATAATTGATTCAGTAAACTTATATATTCCTCTGCAACATACAATTCATTTGGAATAAATCCGGGAAGGGAGCAGATTATGGGAGCAGACTCCGGCAGGTTCAAGCTGTCGTATGAGCAGGCGGACGCCATCATGGCAAAAATACATGAACTGACGGTCAAAAAAGCGTTCTCGCTGCATATGGACTCTGAGCGCAAACCCTCTATATTTGACAGTAAATTCGGAGGGATACCCTATTGGGACAGCAGCAAGGAATATCCGACCGCTTTTACCGGCGAAAAGCTTATGCTTTTAGCGCAGATCAACCTTGAAGACATCGGGGGAAATGATTTGCTGCCGGATAGCGGAATGCTGCAGTTTTTTGTCCTCTGCGATGATGTGTACGGCTGCAGCTTCAGTGATATTGAAGGGGCTGACGGTTTTGCTGTCGTGTGGCATGAGAAAGTTGATTGGAGTGTGACACCGGAGGACGTGCTTGCCTTGGGGATTCCCACATCTGATGCCATTACAGATGACGATATACTGACACCGATAAAAGGTGAATGTGCCGTAAAGATAGAATATACCGAAGTGCCTATGGGCATGGAGGTTGCCGGATTTGATGAACTGTTCAGAAAAACCGCTGATGAGTTGGGCATTGATATTCCGGAAGAAGAGCATTATATTTGTCTGATGCTTCCGGACGAGTGGTGTGATGCAAATCCCAATCCTAATATTGGACACTGGATGCTTGGGTATCCTTATTTCACACAGTTTGATCCCCGCTACAAGGAGGAGCTGCAAAGATATGATACTCTGCTGCTGCAAATTGATTCCGATTGCAACAAGGACGGCAGCTGCGAAATAATGTGGGGCGATTCAGGCGTTGCGGGCTTCTTTATCAACGAAGAAGACTTGAAGGAAAGAAACTTTGCGCGAATACTGTATACATGGGATTGCTGCTGACAGAGCGATGCAGTCTTACTTAATAGCATACTTTCAATTTAACTGACAGCAATCTTCAGGCGTGCGAAGCGACGGGTAGTCGTTACGCACGCTTTTTTTATTTTTCGCCCCTTTGACAGCATGCAAAACAAAAAAACTTTTGCATTATATGTAGGTATTTACATTATTTCTATTGAACGTAATGGCGGGAAATGTTATAATAAATTGGTTTTATATATTCTCTTGTGTCAATGAGTTCCGATAAACTTACAAAGTGTTGCAGAAAAGAAAAAAGGAGCGCACAATATGAAAGAAAGCAATCTGCCCGCTGCTGATGTCAGCACTGCGGAAGCCGCGCCGGAGAGAAGAAAACACCTCACCCTCAAGCGCACCATCGGCATAGTTTCCCTGCTGGTGTTCATCGGGCTGATGGTGTGGGCAACGCTGAAGGTGGGAATCCCGCTGCTGGAACAGTTCTTCGGAGGAACAGAGGTCACCGAGGAGGGCACGCTTGCCTTCCGCGAGATGGTGGACGCACGCCCTATCGGCGGTCGCCTTATCTACATCGGTATACAGATTCTGCAGGTGTTCATCGCCTTTATCCCCGGTGAGGTGGTAGAGGTGGCAGGCGGTGTCGCATTCGGCCCGCTGGAGGGTCTTGTCCTTTCGCTTATAGGCGTTGTCGTCGGCTCAAGCATCGTATTCATGCTGACCAAGACGCTGGGTCTGCGCTTTGTGGAGCTTTTTGTAGACCGCAAGAAGATTGACGACCTTGCGTTTATCCGCAGCAACAACCGGCTCAACAGTCTGGTGTTCCTGATATTCTTTATCCCCGGCACACCCAAGGATGTGCTGACCTACGTTGTGGGTCTGACCCGCATGAAGCTGCACACCTTCCTGCTTATTTCGGTCATCGCGCGTATTCCCTCAATACTTACCTCCACATGGGGCGGCGATGCGCTCATCAAGGGCGACTACCGAAAGGCAATCTTCATCTTCGGTGTCACCGCAGTCGCCAGTGCCATCGGACTTATCGTCTACAACATAGTATCCAAAAAGTGGAACAAGAAAAAGCAAGCTGAAAAGGAAGCTGAAATATGTACAGAATAATAAAGCGGCTGACAGACATTGTGCTGTCCTTCATCGGTCTGGTGCTGCTTTCGCCGGTGCTGCTTGTGGTGGTTATCCTCATCAGGGTGACCTCCAAGGGGCCGGCGATATTCACCCAGAACCGCGTGGGTATCCACAAGACGGTTTTTAAGATGTATAAATTCCGCTCCATGCGCATAGATACCCCAAAGAATATGCCCACACATCTGCTGGATAACCCCGAGCAGTACATCACAGGCGTGGGACGCTTCATTCGCCGCACCAGCATTGACGAGCTGCCCCAGCTTTTCAATATCCTCAAGGGCGATATGTCCATCATCGGACCGCGCCCCGCACTGCCCAATCAGGAAGATCTCATTGAGCAGCGCGACCTCTACGGCGCAAACGACGTGCGCCCCGGTCTTACCGGCTGGGCGCAGATCAACGGCAGAGACGAGCTGCCCATTGACGTAAAGGCCCGCTATGACGGCGAATACTGCGAGAACATCGGCCTTGCGATGGATCTGAAGTGCTTCTTCATGACCATCGGAAAGGTGCTGAGCAGTGACGGCTATGTGGAGGGCAGTGCGGGCAACCGCCCGCCCGATGCGGACAAACCCGATTAATCCAATACACAGGGCGTTATTATGTAAACTGCCTTAGCAGTGTTTCCTATAATATCACAGAAGGAGGGTGAACGATATTTCCGAGCGCACTGATAAATACACGGACATACAGGCGAATGAGCCTGAGCAGCAGGAAAATCAGCCGGCGATGGGGATAGACCAGTCCCTGCAGCGCAGGCGCGATGCCTTCCTTCGTACCATGAGAGCGCGCACCGCCTCCGCAGCCCCCTCCGCTTCGCAGGACGCCTTTGAGGCGGTGGGCGAGGACGCATTCGCCTATCTTGACAGGATAGACGGGGTGCGCAGCGCAGCCAAGGCTTCCGCCGAGGAAGAGGAAATTATCGCGACCGATACAGGCAGCTTCCACGTTTATATCCCCACAGTGGACGCAGGAGCGTACTACGACGTTGCGGGCATACGCGGCGGGCTTTTTGATTCGGTACAGCAGTCGGCGAGGGGCACACTGCCGCCGCCCGATATGCGCACCGCGCTGAAGCGGCGCACCGAGCCAAAGGAGCAGCCCGATGTTCCCGATGCCGAGGAAGAGGCAGGGGAGAGCCCTGCCGCAAAGCTTCTCCGTGAACGTATACGCAGCGAGCGATATATCAGCATCGAGGAAGATTCCCTCACCGACCGCATGGACAAATCCCAGTTTCCCGCATTCAAGGCGGCGCTGGGTCTGTCGGAAGAGCAGTCGATAATCTCCGAAACCGATGACGTGCCCGAAATCATGCTCACAAGGCAGCAGATACGCGAGGCACAGGCGCAGGCAAGGGAGGAGCAGGCTGTGCCGGAAGAGCTGCCGGAGCTGTTTGACGGAATCGGCAGAATGTATTACGGCGGCGAGGATTTCCTTGACGATGTGCAGACCTCCGAAGCGCAGGAGGATTGCGACGACGAGGAAGAGCAGGAAGTGAAAGCCGAAGAGCTTTTCGCCATGCTCGACCGCTTTGAACAGGAACACAAGGAGCGCATCTCCATGCGTGAGGCGGCTTCGCGGCAGACCAGGAAAAGGGCATATGACCCCTACAACATGGCGATGAACAGCCGCAGCGATGCCCACACAGAAGATGACAGCATTGCTGAGATAGACACAAACCACGGCTACGCAATTGATACTGAGCATCACGCACCACCGCCCCCGGAGCAGCCCGTTTACGGCAGCCCAAAGCGCAGGCGCAATCGCCCGCACAAGCCGGAATAGGCATTTACATTAATATATTTTGAGAATCCCAGAGGATCGAGTAATTATGAAAAACAACAGACAGATAGGACTTAACGGTCGAATATTCGTAACCAACTGCCTGCACAACAACGCGATGTTTGTGTTTGTACTCATCGCGGGCGGACTGCTGACCGCGCTTGCCGATATACTCAAGCTGACCGGTCACAGCGGCGCATTAATGGGCAAGTTTACGACCACGCTGCTGCTGTACGATTTTGTCGTATCGCTGCTGCTGGTGGTGGTGCTTTTCTATGCCTATTTCCTCGAATGCGGCGATTCGGTGCCAATACTGAGGGAACGTCCGCTGGTGATATTCGGACTGTTCCGTCTGGGCTACTACATTCTTCTGCTCTATTATATCTGCTACCGCGCACTGTACTGCGTGACCCATAAGACACAGATCTCCCAGTCGCTTTTCTTCTTCTATATTATATATGGTGTACTGGTTTTCCTGCTGATTCTGGCAAACTGCTTCCTTTACAATGTGCTGACAAAGAATATGATAAGACGCAGCTACAGCAAGAGCTTCCATCGCCTTGCCACCATCGGTCTTATCGTCCAGTGCATACTGCCCATCGTTTACATTGTTGCACGCATACTGATGGCAGACGTGGGTGATGAATACTTCACCAGCTCCATGTGCGATATGCTCCGTCTGTGCATCTGCCCGCTCTTTTCTGTCTGCGTATGGCTGCTGTACATCGGAGCAATCGGTCAGGTCAAGGGCGTGTTTGAAGAGGTTGACACCGCACTGCGCGAGAGAAGATACCAGATTACCTATACCGCTCCCGACCAGTCGGAGGAGGGCAAAAAGGGCAAGAAGAATGCTGTTGCCAGCACCGCTTTCCTGCCCGCACCTCCCAAGGCGGAAACCGCAGCCCTCAGCGGAGCTACCGCTGCCGCTGCACTGCCCGCAGCCCCAAAGAGCAAAACAGCAGTCAGCGCACCCGCACCCAAGAAACCTGCGCCCGCCGCTGCACCCCAGGAAAGAAAGCCCGCAGCACCCGCTGCTCCCGTAACACCGCCTGTGCAGCAGGCAGCACCCGCGCCTCAGCCCACCGAGTTTGGCGCACCTGCGGCACCCGCACAGCCTGCGTATCCCAACCCGCCTGTGTATCCCGCAGCACCCGCAGTGCCCCTTGTGCAGGAATATAATCCCTATCCCGAGCAGACCGCACCCCAGCCCCAGCAGGTGCGCCCGCAGCCTGTCCGCACAGGACAGCCCCAGCGCACACAGCATGGCGGTCAGCCCAGAAAGCAGGGCGGTGCGCCCGTAAAGCGTCAGGGTCAGCCTGCAGGACGCAATAGCGGGCGTCCTCAGCAGGGCGGCGGACAGAATGCCCACCGCACCGGCAGCTACAGGGGTCAGGGTCAGCAGGGCTCCCGTCAGGACAGACCGGGCAGAGACCCCAGAAAACCCAGCCGCTGATTGCGAAACAAATCTTAATAAAACCAACTCCTCAGCCCGCCCGCTTTCCTGCGTCATGATGCAGTGTGCTGCCCGCAGGCTGAGGAGTAAATTCTATTCGGCAGGTTCTTTCTATGAGTTCATATAACAGAGTATCGAAAATCAAGCGCACTGTCGCCACCCGCGAGGTTACAATGGCGGACGGTGTCCGTCAGTACCTTTCGGAATCGGGGCTGATGGGTATTGCCGCAGCGGCAGTGCTGTACCTTGTCGCCAACATCGTCCTCTTCACTGTGGAAACACTGGACGGAGGCGGTGTGCTGTGCTATCTGCAAACCGCTGCGGCAATACTGCTTGTGGCGGGTATCCTATGCACGCTGGTGGGCGCACGCCTGCGCTTTTCGCCCATAGGCATCGTTGTGGCGGGGCTTATTATCACCGCTGTCGGCATTACGGTGCTTGCCATTAACGAAATTATCTCCTTCTTCACCGAATACAGCATACTCGGCTTTATTCAGCGTGTGGTCACGCTGGTGTTCCTTGCCGCTGTCATGGTCATTATCATATTCCTCATGGCGGCTTCGGGCAGGAAAAAGCCCCTGGCAAGTGTGGGGGCATTCCCGTCGGTGGTTGGCGTAGTTGCCCTTATTATGCTGATGGTGCGCACCATGCTCAGCTTTGCCTCGCTCAAGTCGGAGCTGGGCAATGCGTGGAACTGGGCACTCGCCGAGCAGGAGAGCTTTGCCGAGGTCATCTGGGTGCTGCGCTCTGTGCCCTCTGCCGCGCCCTCCGCGGCAAAGATGTTCGGTGTGCGCCTTGCCGAGCGCATTTCCGCAATAATCCTGATAGCCTCTTCACTGGGCTTTTTCTTCAAGTACAAGGGCTTTTTTGAGCATTTCTGCCGCAATCTCGATTACATCAGAGAAATACCTGTGCGGCGAAGCTATGAGGAAGAGGAGGGCAGTGCCGAGCAGTCAGACCTGCTGTACTTCGGCTCGATGGCGGGCATCGGCACACGCAGCCAGCGCAGAGCAGCGCGGCGTGACGAGATATTTGACCCACGAGAGGAACGCTATGACGAGATATACGACCCGCGAGAGGAACGATATGACGAGATATATGACCCCTGTGAGGAGCAGTATGACGAGATGTACGCCCCCGCAGGACAGCCGGTGCAGAACACCCCTCAGCGCAGGCAACTTCGCAATTCTGCCGCCTCGGGTCAGCCGCGAGGCCGCGCAGATGCCGCCGAAAGGCAGCCGGTCAAGGTGAAGGTCAAGCCGGTCAAGCCATCGGTGCCCAACCCGGACGAAGCGGGATTCTGGGACACCTACACCCATTGAATTATCCTGTCTATGGCAAACTGGAACCCATGGCATGGCTGCACCAAGCTGAGTGCGGGCTGCCTTAACTGTTATGTATACCGTGGTGATGAGCGGTACGGCAGGGAACATTCCGACCAGCCCCACAAGAACGGCGAATTTGACCTGCCCCTGCGCAAAAAACGGGACGGAAGCTGGCTGATACCCTCAGGAGAACTGGTGTACACCTGCTTTACCTCCGATTTCCTCCTTGATGCCGCCGACCAATGGAGGGAGGAGGCATGGGAGATGATGCGCCAGCGCAGCGACCTGCGTTTTCTCTTCATCACCAAGCGCATTGACCGCTTTGCACGCTGTCTGCCCCGTGACTGGGGCGACGGCTGGAATAACGTGATTATCTGCTGTACGGTGGAGAATCAGGACCGTACCGATTACCGCCTGCCCATTTTTCTGGAAGCACCGATAAAGCACAGGCACATTGTCTGCGAGCCGCTGCTGGAGCGTATTGAGCTGCGGCGGTATCTGGGCGGCTGGATCGAGGGGCTTGTGGCGGGCGGAGAATCGGGACAGAATGCTCGTGTGTGCGACTATAGCTGGATACTTGACCTGCGGGAGCAGTGCATTGAACGCGGCGTGCCTTTCCGTTTTAAGCAGACGGGAGCGCGCTTCCGAAAGGAAGGCAGGCTGTATCACATAGAGCGCCGCCTGCAGCACAGTCAGGCCCGCAAGGCAAACATAAACACAGGGGAGGATATGATGTGAAAGGCTTTTTCGATGTCTACCCCGAAAGCGGCGATTGGAGACTTTATGACGGTACCCATCTGGCGTGGCTTGGATTGATGGTGGTGACAGGTCTGATGCTTGTCTTCTTTTACCGTAAAGCCGGGGAGAAGACGCAACGGCGCATGGAACTTATTGTGCCGCTGTGCACGCTTGCTTTCAACCTTTTCCGTGCTGCGGTGCTGTTTGCGCAGGGCGAGTACGACCGCTATACACTGCCGCTGCATCTGTGTGCCATGTCGGTGTATATTGAGCTGCTGTACGCCCTTTTCCCTTGCAAGGTGCTGGGTGAGTTGCTGTATGCCGTATGCATGCCCGGGGCACTGGCGGCTAT
>SVPT01000152.1 GCA_015065695.1 Oscillospiraceae bacterium
TGGTGTTCTCGCATATCCATTATAACAGATATTTTGAACTCTGCACTATATCGCCTGTTTTCTTTTCCTGTTTTGCCCATAAAAATATGCACCTCCAAAAGTGTCTAGCTTTTGGGGTGCATATCACGGAATGCTCCGACATGGGTGGCTTTCAGTTTGTTCGTGCTTATTTTATCCCGCCTGAAAGGTTGCTGTGACGCAGGGCGGTGCGCACGTCCTTGCCGTAGAAGGGCACAGAAACGTAGCTGCCCAGTATGCGGGAGACCAGCCGCTCGGAGTACCGCTCCTCAAGGCCGCTCAGGTAAAGGTTGGTGCTGATGATGGTGGGGCGGGAGGCAAGCTGCCGGGTGTTGACAATGTCATACAGCGCGGAAACGGTGAAGGAGGTAATAAATTCCACGCCCAAATCGTCAATGATAAGCAGGTCGCAGGCGTTGACCAGCTCAAGCGTATCTTCCTCAGCGGGGGCTTTGCCGAACTTTTCCTTCTCAATGCGCCCGAAGATGGTGTGTGCCGAGCCATACATCACGTTGAAGCCCTTCTGTATGACCACCCCCGCTATTGCTAGCGAAAGATGGGTCTTGCCCAGTCCCACACCGCCGTGAAGAAGCAGGCTGGGTGAGGAGAGGGAGAAACCCTCCGCATAGCGGCGGCAGGTGTCAAGGGCTTTGGTCATGCTGCGGCGGGGAGAGGGAGTGCCGGGCTTTTCAGGCTGGTCGGAATAATGCTCAAGAGAAAAGCTTTCAAATGTACAGCGGGAAAGGGGGGCTGTGGCATTCAGGCGGTCGTAGGAGCTTTGCCTGATAAGCTTGTGTACACATTCGCACATTCCCTTTTCGGTGGCACCTGTGTCGCTGCACAGCGGGCAGGTGTATTGGGGGGAGAATGCATCGGCTGGCAGACCGTCCTCTGCCAGCAGCTCAACCATGCGCTGCTGTATGTCCAGATTGCGGTCACGCAGGGGTGCTATGTCGGGGGCTTGCTCCGAGCCGCTGAAGATGGAGCGCACCAGCATTATACCGGTGCGGGATAACTCTCTCTCAAGGCGGGCATACTCCGGGTGTGCGGCGCAGTAGGTGTCGCGCCGCAGGTTTGCCTGCTGCTCCGCTTCGCGGCGGCGGCGGCTCACCTCGTTCATTGCTGCATTGTAGGCGTCTGCGGAATAGCTCATATCTGTATTCTCCGTTTATTGTCCGTCCGTTGTGTCGTCGGTCATGTCCTCCAGCCATTCGTCAAGAAGCTGCTGCTCCAGCGCGGTCTTGTCGTATGTGGGCGCATATCTGCCCTGCGCGCCGCGCTCAGAAGGAGCAGAGGCGGGAGCGGTTTCGGCAAGCACCGCCTCCGGTGTGGTTAGACCCTTCTTGTGCCAGTTGGTCAGTATGCCGTTCATGTAACTCATGGAAAGCCTGCCCTTGGAATCAACGCAGCGCTCGTAAGCCAGCTTGACCATTTCAATGCCAAGCTGCATTTCCTCAAGCCATCGGCTGCAAAATTCCGATTCTTTCTGGGTGGGCTTGCGATCGGGTATGTCCAGTGCGGTGCGGACGGCATTCCACGAATCCCGCGCCCGTTGCAGGGTGCTTATCTTCTCAACAGCCCTCTCCACGGTGGTGATTTCTTCCTCCGCCCAGCCGCGTCCGGTCTGTTCAATGTACGCAATGGTGGATTTTCCTATGCTTCTGCAATACTCCACCAGCATAACGGTGCAGGCGGTGGGCAGTCCGTAGTAGCGCACCAGTGTAACATAAGCCGAAATCTCTGTGTGGTTGAGCGGCTTGGCAATAATGCCCTCTATTGCGCACAGCATATCACGCAGGTCACTGTCCTGTGCAATCATGTCCATGCACTCGTCGTGCTTGTAACGGATATGCTCCCGCTTGCGTGCGGTAGCTTTCTTTGTTGTGGCGGCGGTGTCTGCCGCCTCATTCTGTGCAGCAGGCTGCTCTGCCGTCTGCTGCGGCACTGTCTGCACCTCGGTTTCCTGCATCTCTGCAGGAAAAACCTCCGCGGGTGCGTACTGCGGTGCAGGCGCAGGGGCAAGCTGTCCCTCCTCGCCGGAAAGTAGACCGCAGTCTATCCAGTAGCCCACAGCGTCAGCAGCATCGCCCTCGCTTGTGCCGATAGCCATTGCCATTTCGGAAAGTGAGATGGTCTGGCCTCCGCTACGCAGTATGTAAAGCAGAGCGCGGAGCTGTGCCGCACCGGCAAGGCGCAGGTGCTTGTCCACAACCTCACTGGGTACGGCGAATACCGAACGCCATGCGCCCAATTCAATGGAATAGTTCAAAACATGAAACCGGCGGCGCCGTAGCTGTGGTCAGCCGCGCTCTCCTTTCATCCGTAAATCAAAATAATGCGATAATGCGTAAAAAATTGAATCCCACCCATTATAACACAAAACCGCCCGACTGAAAATACGTTGTGAGGTAAAAAAGAAAAAATAAAATAAATATAGCATCTTGATGGAAAATATAGTAAAATATTACTGTGTAATTATCAACCAATACACCCCTTTTGCGGGTTATACTTACGGAAAGGAAAGCGAGAATTTGGATAACGCAGCAGTAGACGCGCTTATTTTGCGCGTAGCGGGCGGTGACATGAACGCTCTGGAAAGCCTGTACAACGGGCTTTCAAAAAGTGTCTACGCCTTTGCGATGACCATAGTAA
>SVPT01000039.1 GCA_015065695.1 Oscillospiraceae bacterium
TTTATTTAATTACAGAAACAGAATCTGTGATTTTCTTTTCAAGGGCTTCTCTTCCGTATCTGTCAATCCCCGCCCAGTTCTTTTCTCCGTGGGTCAGACAGCCTGCTCCGCCGATGCAGCCGCCGATACAGGCCATACCCTCGATGAAGTTTCCGTCAAGGGCGTTCTTGCTCTTCTTCAGCAGTGCCATGCGGCAGGCTTCAATGCCGTCACATGTGACTGCCTTGAGTGCAAAGTCCTCAAGCCCCTGCTCCCTGAGAGCCTGTGCAACCGCCTCGGAAAGACCGCCGCTTCTGGCGAATATCCTGCCGTAGCAAGAAGCATTGTCAAGCACGTCCTCGGGCAGCCCGGTGATGTCTATCTCTCGGCTGTCAAAGAGTGCCTGCAGCTCCTCAAAGGTCAGCACAGCGTCAACATAGGGTCTGACCTCTTCGAGCTGCCACTCTGCTTTCTTGGCGGTACAGGGACCGATGAATACGGTCCGTGCGGTGGGGTCGGTTTCCTTGATGTACTTTGATATTTCCGCCATGGGAGATAAGTTGTGCGAGATGTGCGCAGCAAGCTCGGGGAAGGCGGATTTTATATAGGCAACAAATGCCGGACAGCATGAGCTTGTAAGGAAACCCTTTTCTGCGAGCTCCTTTGCCTCCTTCAGCGCGACCATATCGGCACCGAGTGCTGCCTCGACCACTGTGTGGAAGCCCATTTCCTTAAGACCGCTTATCACCTGACCCAGCTTCGCATAGGAAAACTGGCTGGCGATGGAGGGTGCGACAACGGCATAAACCTTGTACTTGCTGCCCTGCTCGCTCTTTTTGATAAGGTCTACAACATTCAGGATAAAGGATTTTTCGGAAATCGCGCCAAACGGGCACTGATAGACACAGGCACCGCAGGCAGTGCATTTGCTGTTGTCGATAGAGGCGGCGTTCTCGTCATTGATGGAGATTGCCTTTACCTTGCAGGCAACCTGACAGGGACGCTTGCGGTTGACTATTGCAAAGTAGGGGCACACCTTTGCGCACTGACCGCACTCAACGCACTTGGTTTTGTCGATGTGCGCGACATGGTTGTGGTCGAAGGTGATTGCGCCGCGCTTGCAGACGTCCTCGCAGCGGTGAGCAAGACAGCCCCGGCAGGAATCGGTTACCTCATAGCCCGCTGCCGGACAACCGTCGCAGGCGATGTCTATTACCTCGATTACATTGGGGTTGCCGGAGTTGCCGCCCATAGCCAGCTTTACGCGCTCGGCAAGGATTGCCCTCTCCTTGTAAACGCAGCAGCGCATTGTGGGTATCTTGCCCGGAACAATGCTCCTTGGTATATCAAGAATATTCTCAAGGAGGGTGTCATTCCATGCCAGTCGTGCGACTTCACGAAGAACCTTATACTTGAGATGCTGCACTTTTGTATCAAACTTTCTCATAGCACCCTCCTTAGTAATAACTTACATTGACCCTCTTCCCCATCTTTCTCAGGCATTGGGACAGCTCATCAACAAGATTCATCTTTATATTGAAATTGATCGGCAGATCGGGATTCTGGTGGGCGGGGTTTATTGCCAGACCGACATAGAAGTTGATGTCGGTTGCCTCATCAAACAGCATACGGCAGATAAGCGAAGCGGCATCTTTCTGGAAGCTCCACTGCTCACGCAAATGCTTTTGACCAATGTAATCCCTTGCGTATTCAAGAACCCTGTTTATTGTGATAACACCCTCGGTAACAAGGTCAACGCCCTCAATCTCCGCGACGGGCGGAATATCCGAGCGCACGAAACTCAGGCTTGGCTTTACAGGTTTGCGCAGATACTTTGCCGCGATGGAGGAGGTGGTGCCGCCGCAGATGATATGCTTGCCTTCGCTTGCGAAGAATACGTGCATCATATTGTCTGCATCGTCACGGTTGTAAGGAGGACCGAAAAGCAGATTCATCGTCTGACGCTTTCTTATCCTTACAACGCAGGCAGTGGCATCATCGCCGGGCATTCTGCCGTACAGCTTATCACATTCTTCAATAAGCATCTGCGAAAGGGTCTTGGCTGTGTAAGCCGCATCTGCGTGCATCTCAAAATAGTCGATTATCTCTTCGCGCTTCCAGCCAAAGTTATATGTAAGCCCCATGCCCGCATGAGGACAACCGTCGCTCATTGCAACATAAATGTCGCCCTCACGCTGAGGAATGACCGTTTTGAATATCTTCCTGCCGTCAATATTCAGCTCTGTGGTGGGATAATCGTAGTTCCGACCGTCACGGATACAGATAACCTGCGGATTATCGTACTGTATAAACTCGGCGGTCTTATTGTTAATCAGATGAATGACAGTGAAAGTGGAATACGCAAAGCCCCTCAGCGAGCACACCGGCAGAGTTGCGGCTACGGTTGAAACGCACTCTTCCAGCGGCAGCCCATTTGCCACCATCGCTGAGATGATTTTGGACGTCAGCGTAGAGAGTATATTTGCCTTTACACCGCTGCCCAGCCCATCGGCAAGCACAATTACCGTTGTGTTATCATCCGGTGTGACTATCTCAACATGATCGCCGCAAAGCTGTTCTCCGTAGTGAATTATGCTTGTGTGTCCTATATCAGCGCACAGATCATTCATCGGAAATCGACTCCTTCAGTTTGGTAAGTGCGATTTTTGTTTCTGCGGTGGTTTCTCCAAGGAGAGCTGCAATTTCCTGGACGATGCGCATCTGACTTTCAATCACTCTGTCCGCAGTTTCTACGGTCTGTTTTCTGATAGATTCTTTCTTTTCACGCTGCGTTACCTCAGCGGTCACGTCACGCATGAAGCAAATAATCAGATGAGATTCCCTGTCATGGACAACGGTCTGGTCAACATAGCGTTTGTATGCCGGAAGGTATACACGCTCGTTCCGGACGATTCTGCCGTTGTCACGCACCTGCATAAACACCAGCGGGTCAAGTATACGCACCACTCTGTCGCCGATGATGTAGGAAGCACTGCGCATATTCATAATTTCTCTTGCCGCATTGTTTATCTGCTGCACCACAAGCCGCTCATTGAGAACGATGATGCCATCGGGCGAGGAGTTTACGATAGTGCCGGAGAAGCGTTCCGCCCTGTCCTTGAGAGAGGGCAGACACATTCCTATCTCAGCCTTGCCCTGACAGATGGCGATGGCCTTTTCACGGCAGGTATCGTAACCGCAGGAACCGCAGTTGAGTTCCTGCGAGGGATTGAACTTGCCCATCTGACGGAGCATATTGCGAATCTCCGTTTCGCTGGGCTGCAATGCTTTCTGTTCGATAGGCTCAAAGCTCTTCCTCAGCAGCGGCGCACTGGGCGGGGTGACGCGGAAATCCTTTTCGCCGGCAAAGCTCTGTATGGTCATGTAATTCCTTACAGAAGAATGATGGTGCTTTTTCATAACAGGGCCGCCGGCACAGCCTCCGACGCAGGCAGACATTTCGATAAAGCACTTGTGTATTCTGCCGCCGATAATATCCTTTAGTGCTGAGATGCAGTTTTCAACGCCGTCAATTGATATATATGTATAGCCCGGTGCCCTCTGCACCATTGACTTGATAATGCCGCCGGCAACGGGGAAAAGACGGGCGCGGCTGTATTCCTCTGCGTCTGCTTCCTGCTCCGGCTCAATATGCGCCTCGGAAAGCAGCCTGTCAAGCTCCTCAAAGGTGAGCACTGCATCAACCACACCTTTATAATGGTCAGCCTCGTCCTTTTTTGCAACGCAGGGACCGATGAAAACCGTCCTCGCGCGGGGGATTCTTGACTTTATATCCATGCAGTGCGCCTGCATCGGGGATATTACATCAGCAAGATATTGCAGCGCTGCGGTGTAATGCTTCTGTATGAGAAGATTTATCGAATGGCAGGAGGAGGAAATGAGAACGTCCCTCTCTTCCTCAAGGAGCATTCTTTCATATTCATTCTTTACTATTGTTGCGCCTATTGCGGTTTCCTCAACATCGTAAAAGCCCAGCTTTTGCAGAGCCGCACGCATAGCCCCTATTCCAATGCCCTCATATTTTGCGGCAAAGGAAGGCGCAAGACTGACTACAACCGGTTCACCGCTCTGAAGAAGTATCTTTACCTTTTCGGTTTCACCGACGATTCTTTTTGCATTCTGCGGGCAGACAACATAACACTGACCGCAAAGAACACATTCATTGCTGATTATGTGAACCTGATTTCCCGAAAAGCGTATTGCCTTGACCGCACAATGGCGGATACATTTATAGCAGTTTTTGCAGTTCGGTTTTATCAACGTCAAACAACTTGCCATTGAGGTTACTTCCCTTCAATCCGCTTTATGATATTATCAGCAAAGAACTCCTTGAAGTTTTCCTTTGTAATACCGGCGTAAATGTCGTCGTCAATCTGAACGGTGACACCCACACGGTTGCACTTGCCGATGCAGAAGCTGGCGGCAAGCGTTACTTTATCTTCGAGATGATATTCCTCTATGGCTTTTTTGAAAAGCTCTACGATTTCAGGAGAGCCCTTGATGTGACACGAGCTGCCCACACAAACCCGAATTATCATCATGGTTGCTGCTCCTCGGGAAGAGTATGCTCATTATCAAGATTAGCAAGAACCTGCTCTCTGAAAAAATCCTCAGCGGTTTCGGGGGTTACCGAATAGAACTCGTCATCAACCTTTACGCAGACGCCCTGCTGGCATTTTCCCATGCAGAATGCACCGCCAAGATCGACCTTATCCTCAAGACCGTTTTCCGCAACGAGATTCTGAAGTCTCTCAACAACCCGGCGCGAACCCTTGATATGGCAAGTGCTGCCAATGCAAACAGTGATTTTCATTTTTGTTCTCTCCTTATTGATACGCAGGCAGAAATTAAAGATATATGCATTTCTGCCGCAATTGATGATTATATATCGGGCTTGGGTTTATCCTGCTCTCTGAAACGCCTCAGTCTCTCAGCCGGTTTATCAGATAGGCGAGCGACAGTGCGAGGTTTTCCTGCATGAGAATCACTCCGTCAGGAACCTTCAGCTTGCAGGGTGCAAAGTTCCATATTGCGGTAATACCGCTGTTTATCATACGTTCACAGACGAGCTGTGCCGAACCCTCACCGACAGTAATGATACCAATATGTATTTCGTGCGTCCTGCAATATTCATCAAACTGCTCCATCGGCAATATTTCACGCGATGAACCAAGCCTGATCACCTTGTCATTGCAGTCAAACGCGGCGGTAATGTCTACTCCGTATTTTTCAAATTCATCGAAATCGAGAAGTGCTTTTCCAAGCTTGCCTGCACCGACCAGAACGGCGTTGTGCTTCTTTGAGCCGCCAAGCCACTTCTCAATACTGCATATGAGCGCGCTCTTTTCATACCCGATTCTCGGTTTTCCCGAACCGCTGATTGCGTTCAGATCCTTTCTTACAAGAACCTCTCCCAAGTCAAGCGCACGGGCAATTACCGTGGCGGAGATGTATTCGCCATCGGCTTCTCTCAGGTATTTCAGATACATCGGGAGCCTGCCCAATGTCGCCCGCGAAACAGCCGCTTTATTCATGGTCAGTCCCCCTCCCCATAAACATCGTCAATATTTTAACAATTCAACGCAACTTTGTTAATTCTTAAAATGTTCAATCGCACTTATCATTATCGATAACACCTGTAGCGATTTGAAATATACTGACACCCCTGCGGTTAAAGATATTATTCAGCCTGCACATACTCTCTGGTAGAGTCACTCAGAGCTGCCACAAATTTCTCGTCAAGCTCGGTGAAGGTGTAGCCTTTTTTGTATATGAGGACATCCTTATAAACCTTGGTATTTTCGCCGCACTGCCTCTGCACCAGATTGTACCTTTTCAGCACGTCCGCAGTAGCGGGAGAGACCCACATGAAGGTCATGGGATTCTGGCTGAGAAGGTCATACTGGCTGGCTCTCTCATAGACAAAGATTCTCCTTGGGATATTGTCCGGACGTTCGCTTTTCTCGTCCTCCGGGAAGGGCATAACAGGCACAAAATGGTCCGCATGGGCAATCTCTATATAATTGGAAAGATCCTCATATTTTATTTCCTCAAGACCTGCCAGCGGACTGTCCGCGCTCATCATAAGGCAATAGGAAAACTCGGTGATAAGCTCGCAGTCAAGTCCCTTTTCCTCAAGCATTGCCCTGAAATACCGGTCATAATCCTCCGCGTAGCGAATGATGCCCAGCTTGTACTCGCCCTTGAGCAGGCTGTCAACGGTGTGCTGTGAACTGGTCTCCATGTAATATATGTCCGCCGCGTCCTCGGTCAGCATACCGGAAAAACGCGCAAACGCCTCGGAGATATAACACGCACGGGGCACAGAAACGGAGAAGTTCAGCCTGGCAGGCAAACCCTCCCTGTACAGCTTTTCCACGCGCTCAATCTGCCTGAGTATGCCTTTTGCATAGCCCATGAATTCCGCACCCTGAGCGGTAAGGATCATGCCCTTGGTGGTGCGCTCGAATATGGTTATTCCAAGGTCTGCCTCCAGCTCCCTGATGGAGCGGCTGATGTTGGGCACGGCAACCAGCAGCACCTCAGACGCTTTGCTGAGAGAGCCTGCCTTTGCCACCTCGCAGGCATATTTCATATGGAGAATATTCATCGCTTATCCACCTCCCCACCCCGGAAAATCATGCATTTCTGCTTCACACTGATTCTCTATTATATTCGATTATTGCACAAATTGTCAACAAAAGACTGGCATTACGCAAAATATGGGGTTATACACCATATCTTTTATTTATTCATTCTATTTTTAGTCAGTCTGCATTCTTCACCCCACCGTTGTCCGATGCATATACTGTTGCGGAGGTGAAAAATGATGTCATTGTTCAATTGCGGAAACGGAAACAACTGCGGATGCAGATGCTCCTGCACCACTGCCGCGCTCATCGCGGGTGTAATCCTCGGACTGGTTACGGCACTGCTGCAGATCACTGCGGTAATCACCGTCGCTCCGGCGTTCCTCTGGGTAGCCCTTGGCATTGCTGTGGTGTATCTGCTCCTGCTGGCTGTTGCGGCTGTGGTTGCACCCGAAAGAACCTGCCGCCCCTGCCTGTGTCCGGCAATCGGCACACTGCTGGCGGGTGCGCTGGGAAGCGCGCTTTTCGCGGTGGTACTGCTCGGAGTTGGTATTGTTGCCACCAGTGTGGTATCTGCCATACTGCTCGGTCTGCTGCTGTTCTTCCTGACACTGCTGCTGGGCGGCACCGCCTGCCTGATAAGATGCCTCTTTGGCTGTGACGACTGATGAGCCCCTGACCGATATTTACAGACAACGAACCCCTGCGGCATATTGCTTGCCGCAGGGGTTTGGCGATTATGTAGATTATTATGTATTGTTTTGGCTTCGGGCACAGCTATTCGTCAATCTCCGACTGCGGCTCGAACGACAGGAGAATTCTGCTTCGCTTTGCGTATACCGCAGTGCCGGTATACTTACCCATTGGGAAGGCATCAGTATCATTTGTATTGTTCCCCGAGGGCAGATAGAGATGCTGACGTTTGCCGCTGCCGTCAAGCTCAACCACCACGCGGCTTTTCGCAAACCAGTTGTGCGAGCTTTGACCGTTGGGGTAACGGTGGTAGTAACCAAGCTCTGCCGTAACATAGTCCTGCTGCTCAAGATCACTTATTACCGGTACAACATTCATGCAGAAGAGTATTATCAACACGACAAATGCAGACAGCATCCACAGGCAATATCCATCTAATTTCTTTTCCCTGAGCCAATAAACAGCAACCAGCAGCAGTACCAATGCCGCTGCAATAGCGTATTTCACCATTGCTTTGTCAAGATGACCTTTCAGGGTTTCAGTCAGGTGTTCGCCGCTATCCGACTGCGGCATGAAATACAGGAGAATCTCACTTCGCTTCGCGTATACCGCTGTACCTGTATACTTACCTCTCGGGAAATAATAACCATCCTTGACACCGGCACCCAAGGGCAGACAGAGCTGCTGATGCTCTCCGTTTTCCTCAATTCCGACCGCCACACGGCTCTTTTTCAGCCAATTGTACTCGCTGGGACCGTTGGGGTCGCGGTAGTAGTAACCAACCTCTGCAGTGACATAGTCCTGCTGACTAAGGTCACGCATTATAGGAACACCATTTATGCAGAACAGTATTATCAGGGGAATCAACGCAGACAGCCCCCACAGACAATGCTTATCAAATTTCTTTTTCTTTATCCACATAAATGCGACCGCAAGCAGCACCAATGCCGCTGCAATAGCGTATTTCCCGATTGTGCTGTCAAGATGGATTTTCAGGACTTCATTCAGGTATTCCGTGTCTGGCACAGGCAGTCACCTCGTATTCACTTGCGAACATTATAGCTTTATGCTCTACTCCCTGCCGATATTGACAGGAACAAAGTCATCGGAAAACATATTGTTCAAAAAGTCCTCTATGCTTTCTCCCACAAGCTGCAGCCCCACCCACGAGCCGCTGTATATTCTTCGGCTTGTGCCTGCGTACAGTATATTCTGGAAACATTCGCCTATGGGAAACAGCAGGTCATGGCTGTCATTCTGGAAATCACCCATTCTGTCATACTCGCCGCTGGCAGAGTCATAGGGATTGAAATTGAACGTGGCGGCGCAATGGGGCGGTGCGGGCTTTGTGCATATGTATATATCCCCAAGCTCAGCGAGAATCTCCAGCGCATATGCATGGGGCTGATACCCTTCCCTCTTCAGAAGCTCTATCCAATTGCCGCAGTCAAAGCGGCGTCCGCAATACCAGCCGGCTTCGCTCAGAACACGCTGTGTGTATTCATCAAGCCTTGCCAGGTTCATACCGCACCTTCTTCCATAGCTGTATTCTGAAAGTCAGGGCATCTGAATCAGCCATAGATGCCCTGACCTTTTGCGCTAAAACCGCGCCTGTTACATTATTACTTGGTTCTATTACTTGGTTCTGACATATTTTGAAATAGTGCTGATGACCCTGCTCATGTCGAGGGGCTTGGTGAGGTGGTCGTTCATTCCCACGCTGAGGGCTTGCTTTACGTCCTCCGAGAAGGCATTGGCGGTCATAGCGATGACGGGCAGCTCTCTGATGTCGGCACGCTCGGAGGCGCGTATGGCAGCGGCAGCCTCATAGCCATTCATCACAGGCATCTGTATATCCATCAGCACCAGACTGTAATAGTCCTGCTCGGAGCGGTTGAGTATATCCAAGGCATTACTGCCGTCACAGGCGGTATCCAGCACCATGCCGGTTTCCCGCAGCAGCTCCACCAGAAGCATACGGTTAAGCTCATTATCCTCGACCAGAAGCACCCGCACACCTGCGAAGATGTCGGGCTTGACGGGGGTAAACGCGGCTTTTCTGTCGGCACTGCCTCCTGCGTTTTTCCCCAGAAGGGCGGCAACAAGCTCGAACATAAACAGCGGCTTGTTGCAGAAGGCGGTAATTCCTGCCGCCAGTGCTTCCTTCTCGACAGCGTCCCTCTCGTAGACAACCAGCACCACTGTTGGCTCGCTGTCGCCGATGACACCGCGTATTTTCTTTGTAAGCTCAATGCCGTCCATCTCATGCATCGAGCGGTCAATTACATAGGCGGCGAAGCTGTCCTGTTCGGCATATGCCTTCTTCGCACGGGAGATGGCATCTTCGCAGTCAGCGGTCCATTCGGGGCGCAGCCCTGCCTCGGCAAGTATTCCCGCAACGCTTTCGCAGGTTCGCGGGTCACCGCCCGCCACCAGCACACGCATCCCCTTGAGGGAATCCGTATTGCCTGCGGGCACATCATCACGCAGCTTAAGCTCCAGCTCCACCACAAACTCGCTGCCCTCTCCGAGGACGCTGGTGACGGTCATGCTGCCGCCCATCATGTCCACAAGACTCTTGCAGATGGGCATACCCAGACCGGTGCCTGTCACACCGCTGACGGTGCTGGACTGCTCCCGCTCAAAGGGCTCAAAGATGTGGGTCAGAAATTCCTCGCTCATGCCTATGCCGCTGTCTCTGACCGAGAGGCGGTACTTGCCGCAGCCCTCTGTGGAACAGGGAAGCTGGACAAGCCGAAGGTCGATATTCCCTCTCTCTGCCGTGAACTTGGCTGCATTGCCAAGCATATTGACAAGTATCTGCCGCAGACGCAGCGGGTCTGCATAGACAAAGTTATCCCTGACGGTCAGGGCCTCCACACGGAAGCTGAGCCGCTTATTCTGTATCTGGGGCTGCACAAGCGGCATGACACTGCGGATTATCTCCGACCACGAAGTCTTCTTTACGTCCAGAGCAACCTTGCCTGCCTCTATGCGGGACATATCCAGTATTTCGTTTATAAGCCCCTGCAAATGCTCGCTGGAGGTGAGAATCTTATCTATGCAGTCCTTTATTCGCTCTGTTTCGTCAATGTGACCTGCGGCAATGGTCGCAAAGCCGATTATGGCATTCATGGGGGTGCGAATATCGTGGGACATATTGGAAAGGAAGGTGGTCTTTGCCATGTTTGCACGCTCTGCCGCAACCAACGCGCTCTGCAGTGCCTCCTTCTGGGTTTGCTCCTGAAGCACCAGGTCGGTTACATCTTCGTGAATACCCTTGATGCAGCCGTAGCCCTTGTAACCGCTGTCGTACCACGCGCTGCAGCGTATGTAGCGCAAGCCCCTTTCGGGATGGACAAAGCGGTAGGTATGCTCGCCCGGCTGACCCGCAATCAGCTTGCCGACATAATCGAAGAAGCCCTTTACATCGTCGGGATACATACGGCTATCAATAATCTTTATACATTCCTCCGGCGTAATGCCGTCGGGAACGCCGAAAAAGCCGCGGGCTATTTCGTCAAGATACAGCCGCAGCTCCTTGCCCGGTTCATTCTCCCAGCGCCACGCGCCGACACCTCTTACGCGGAGGGTGGTGGCATTGTCGATGCGAAGCTGCTGCTCGATGGACTTGACCTCCGAACGGTTTTCGATTACGCCTATGCACATCTCGGCGTTGCCGTCACTGTCGGTCTGCGTTGCCGTCAGCGTAACCTTGCACCATGTATCCCCCTTCAGGCGGAACTCCGCAGAAGCACTGCGCTCGTTGTGCGCTATGGCATCATATATGGCATAATAGGTTTTGAGGTCAGCGCCCAGCACCATATCGGCGGCAAAGCTGTCCGGCATATCGCTGTACACACGATTACAGCCGAATGCCTGCACTGCGGATTCATCTATATATGCTGTGCGTTCCTTTGGAAAATAGCGAAAAAGGTAGATGCCGGAATTGTTCAGTGCGGCAACTACCTCTTCCTGCTGATAGAGTAATGACTTGGTATCGTCAATAATATCAGGATTATATTCTTTCATGATAATCAGTGCCCTCTCTTTACTTTCAAGAAAGACCGAGATATTGCTTAAGCCCGTCGGCAACGCGGGTGTACTCGGCTGTGATTTCGGGCATCATAGCCACTGCCCCCTCCCACTGACCGCTGCGGAAAAACTCCACCTGCTCCGAAAAGAGCCTGTACAGAACGGTCAGGGAGAGATTGGCACACATACCTTTCAGCGTATGCGACGCAATGAACGCATTCTCATTGCTGCCGTCGGCTATCGCCTCGCCGAGCGAAAGGAAGTTCTTATCCTCCACAAACATTTTCATAAAGACAGGTACAAGCTCTTCCTTGCCCATAAGACGTTCAATCAGGGCATCAACGTCCACGCCCAACGCCACAAGCTGTTCGTGTGCCATATTCACCTCTCCTCCCGCTATTGATACATAATGCGGATTTTCGGCTCGACCGACATGAAGCAATCGAGCATATGCGGGTTAAACACGCCGCACTCGCCGTTGAAAATCATTGACAGAGCCGTATCTATATCGTAGGCTTTCTTATACACGCGGGGGCTGATAAGCGCGTCATATACATCGGCAATTGACACCGCCTGCGCCCATATAGAAATCTCGTCACCTCTCAGCCTGTCGGGATAGCCGTTGCCGTCCCAGCGTTCATGGTGGTGGCGGGCTATATCCAGCGCATAGGTATATGTACTGTTTTCGTGAAGGGAGGAGATATTTTCCAGAAGCTGCGCGCCCTTAAGCGTATGGGTTTTCATTGTGTCGTACTCCTCGGAGGTCAGACGGCCGGGTTTGTTTAGAATGGCATCGGGTATGGCAATCTTGCCCACATCGTGCATCACCGAAGCGATGGCGATGTCGTCGATTTCGCCTTCGGTAAGTCCGTCACCGAATTCTGTTTCCGAGAGGAGTATCCGTGTGATGTTGTGTATTCTGTTAACGTGCTCGCCCGACTCGACATCGCGGAATTCTATCGCAGCGGACAGCGACTCGAACATACCACGGTTGAGCTCGATTACCTGCCGCGTTCTTTCGCTCAATTCTATCTGCTGCTGTTTTACCAGATGCGAAAGCTGCTCCCTTGAACGGAAAAGCTCCACAACGGTGTTGACACGCCGCAGGACGATGTAGGGCATGACCGGCTTGCTGATGACGTCCATGACGCCCAGCTCGTATGCCTCCTTGATTATCTTATCCTCGCTGGCATGGGCAGTTATCAGGAAAACGGGAACTGTTTCCGTAAGCTTCCTTTCGGAAAGCACTCTGAGCAGGTCGATTCCGTTCAGCCCGGGCATTATAACATCGAGAAAAATCGCGCAGTATCTCAGCGGGTCTGTGTTGAGTATCTCAAGGGCAGCCGCACCCGATTCCGCTTCCTCGATACTGTAAAAAGGGGAAAATATATTCTTCAAAAGCTGGCGATTTATGAAATCGTCATCGACAATCAACAGAATGTTTGATGGCATAATGCATCACCTCTGCTTGTTACGCAAATTTATTTGCATCGATTCACTTTCTCTATTTACATATTTATATCACATTTTTTGACAAATATCAAGGCTAATTTTTGCACATTGTTCACATTGGCATTAATTATCTGTGATAAAAATTTATCATCATCTCATAAGTATACAAACTTTAAGCGCAGCGTGAATTTTCTGCACGTCATTTGTTGACAAGATGGAGCAACTGCCTGTTTATCACACTCGAAGTCATACAGCGGCGTTGGTTTGCTATGGGCATGAAGTTCTGCTCCGTTTGCACTGCCGTTGCAGGTTATCCCTCTCTCCATTTGCATAATTTACAAAATTGAGAGTTGTAATAATCCTGCGCAGCGTGTATAATCAAAATTAATATGTAAGTTAATTGCATATCAATTGTATATTGGCAGTGCATATTTTTCAGTATGTTTTGTTAGTATACGATCTAGCACAGCGACAACCCAACGATCCATAGTTTTACTGAGTTTATAAAGAATATGCAGACTTTAAAATGAGAAGGATTATTTAAAGAATAAAGAACAAGGAGAGGACTATGAGAAAAATCACCAAAGCAGTTATCCCCGCCGCCGGTTTCGGCACCCGGGTGCTTCCTGCCTCCAAGGCTGTGCCCAAGGAGATGCTTGCCATTGTTGACGAGCCGGCTATCCAGTACATAGTGGAGGAGGCTGTAAACAGCGGCATAACCGATATACTGATTATCACCAACCGCGGCAAGGGCGACATTGAAGATCACTTCGACCGTGCGCCCGAGCTGGAGCGCCGTCTTCTGGACGCGGGCAAAATGGACCTTTACGAAAGCGTTGTCCGCCCCGCACAGCTTGCCAACATCTACTCCCTGCGCCAGAAAGAGGCAAAGGGTCTGGGTCACGCCGTAAGCTGTGCCCGCTCCTTTATCGGCAACGAGCCCTTTGCCGTACTGTACGGCGATGACGTTATCATCAGCGACACCCCTGTGCTGGGTCAGCTTATGGACGCATATGAGCGTTACGGCAAGGGTGTTGTGGGCGTAAAGGAAATGTCCACCGATGTGGTCATGCGCGGCAGCTCGCTGAAAATCGAGCCGCTGGCAGAGGGCTGCTTCGCCTGCTCGGACATGATTGAGAAGCCCGCCCACGAGAGCCAGCTTTTCTCCCACTACACCGTACTGGGCCGCTGTATCCTCCCGCCGGAGATTTTCGACATCATTGACCACACCCCTCCCGGGGCAAACGGCGAGATTCAGCTTACCGATGCTATGGCGGAGCTTTCCCGCACCGTCGGCATGACTGCGGTTGACTTCATCGGCAAGCGGTACGACCTTGGCAACAAGCTGGGTATGCTGCAGGCGGCTGTGGAGGTTGGCTGCAAACACCCCGAGATCGGCGATGCTTTCCGCGCCTACCTCAAGGAGCTTATTCATAATTTATAGTAATATCCGCCGCTCCGACGGGCTGAGTGCCCCTCGGAGCGGCATCATTTATGTATATACTCGCATATTTTTTGTATATTTATAATTTTTCTTTATGTTTGAATATGCGTTTTTTCTTCATTTCCCCTCACAGCAAACCACCTTTGGTACATTCCAACAAATTCCGCTCTTCCGGTATGGTAATTTCTACTTGACAAAATCGTATTCATAATGCATAATTATCCATAACATAATCAATACAACTATCAAACCAGAGGAGGCTCTGTGTTATATGTTTACCATATTCATCGACGGACGCGAAGGAACAACCGGTCTGCGCATCAACGAGCGCATCGGCGGACGCAGCGACCTGCAGCTTATCATACTGCCCGAAGAGCAGCGCAAGGATCCCAAATACCGCGCTGAGGCTCTCAACTCCTGCGACATCGCTTTCCTTTGCCTGCCTGATGCCGCGGCACGCGAGGCGGTTGAGCTTATCACCAACCCCAACGTGCGCGTTATAGACGCCTCCACCGCACACCGATGCTCTGACCAGTGGGCTTACGGTCTGCCGGAGCTTTCCGCAGAGCACAGGGCCGCTATTGTTGAATCCAAGCGCGTTTCCGTACCCGGTTGCCACGCAAGCGGCTTTGCCGCACTGGTATATCCCCTGCGTGCGGCTGGTATCATCAAGGAGGACGCTTACATTTCCGCCCACTCCATCACCGGCTATTCCGGCGGCGGCAAGAAGATGATCGCCCAGTATCAGCAGGAGGATCGTGATACTCTGCTGGATTCTCCCCGCCAGTACGGACTGGTGCAGCAGCACAAGCACATTCCCGAGATGGTTTATCGCTGCGGTCTGCAGAACAAGCCGGTTTTCTGCCCCATTGTCTGCGACTACTACAGCGGAATGCTGACCACCGTCCCCCTCTTCCCCGCACTTTGCGGTGGCGGAAGCCCTGAGGCTGTACTTGAAAAGGTCAAGGAAGTATACGCCGAGCTGTATCAGGGTCCCGTGGTCAGATATGTCCCCTACGAGCAGTTCAACGAGGAAGGCTTTGCCGCCTCCAACGCCATGGCCGACAAGGACGGTATGCAGATTACCGTTGCGGGCGATGCGGAGCACGCTATTCTCATGTCCCGCTTCGACAACCTTGGCAAGGGCGCATCGGGCGCAGCCGTCCAGTGCATGAACCTGATGCTGGGCGTTGACGAGACCACCGGACTGGTCGTATAGTTTTCGACAGAATTTTATTGATGATTATTGATATGGGAGGTACACTCTCTTGAGTACATACAAACAACTGACCGGCGGCGTAGCCGCGCCCCTCGGCTTTACTGCCGGCGGCATATACTGCGGCGTCAAGCGGGCGGGCTATCCCACCAACACCGTCACTGCCGCTTCCATTGTTGCCAATGAGCCGCTGCAGGCCGAGCACAAGCCCGACCTTGCAATGATAGTCAGCGAAGTGCCCTGCACTGCCGCTGCGGTATTTACCCAGAATCTTGTACAGGGCGCACCCATCGCTGTGTGCCGTGAGAATCTCGCAAAGGGCAAGATTCGTGCAGTGACCGCCAACAGCGGCAATGCCAACACTTGCAACGCTGACGGCGTTGAAAAGGCACGCGCCATGTGCAAGCTTACCGCTGAGGCACTTGGCATCAGCGCCGACGAGGTACTGGTTGCCTCCACCGGCGTTATCGGTCAGATACTTCCCATCGAGCCCCTTGAGGCAGGAATCCCCGCCGTTGCAAAGCGGCTGAAAAAGGACGGCACCGCTGCCGCCCGCGCCATCATGACCACCGACACCGTTGTCAAGCAGGCTGCCCTTTCCTTTGAGCTGGACGGCAAGACCATCACCCTCGGCGCAATGTCCAAGGGCTCGGGAATGATTCACCCCAACATGGCTACCATGCTGGCTTTTGTTACCACCGACGCAGCCATCAGCACCGAGATGCTGGACAAGGCACTGCGCGAGGCAGTAGGCGACAGCTTCAATATGCTTTCCGTTGACGGCGACACCTCCACCAACGACACCCTCTGCATACTGGCCTCCGGTCTGGCAGGCAACGAGGAAATCACCGCCGCAGGCGAGGGCTACGACCTGTTTGCCGGCGCACTGCGCAGCATCTGCATGACCCTTGCACGCATGATGGCAAAGGACGGCGAGGGCGCAACCAAGCTGGTTGAATGTGTTGTTACCGGCGCGCAGGACACCGCCGCCGCAAAGACCGCCGCCAAGTCGGTCATCTGCTCCCCGCTGCTCAAATCGGCGATGTTCGGCTGTGATGCCAACTGGGGACGTATTCTGTGCGCACTGGGCTACTCCGGCGCACCCATGAACGTAAACGCCATTGACGTTGCTTTCCGCTCCGCCGCAGGATATATCCGCGTGTGCGAGATGGGCAGCGGTATCCCCTTCAGTGAGGAGGACGCCAAGCGCATACTCTCCGAGGACGAGATACTCATCGAAGTCACCCTGCGTGACGGCGAAGGCAAAGCCGCCGCCTTTGGCTGCGACCTGACCTACGATTACGTCAAGATAAACGGTGACTACCGCACCTGAAAAGCCGAAAACCCAGCGGTACTGAACAGCCGCTGAAATCAAAACAGAATAAAACAAAAAGATACAGAAAACGAGTGTGATTGACATGGAGCTTACCAACGCGCAGAGAGCGGAAGTGCTTGTTCACGCCCTGCCCTACATTCAGCAGTATTACAATAAGATTGTCGTGGTCAAGTACGGCGGCAACGCCATGATAAACGAAGAACTCAAGCACGCTGTCATGGGCGACATCGTACTGATGTCCCTCATCGGCATCAAGGTGGTGCTTGTCCACGGAGGCGGCCCCGAGATTACCGATATGCTGGGACGTGTCGGCAAGAAGACGGAGTTTGTTGACGGTCTGCGTGTTACCGATGCGGAAACCGCAGAAATCGTGCAGATGGTGCTTGCCGGCAAGATTAACAAGGGACTGGTCAACCTGCTGCAGAATATCGGCGGCAAGGCAATCGGACTTTCCGGCGCGGACGGTCAGCTTATCGAAGCCGCACAGCTCGACCCCCGTCTGGGTTATGTGGGCGAGATTACCAACATCAACACCCAGCCGGTGCTTGACGTGCTGGAGAAGGGCTATATCCCCGTCATCTCCACCGTCGGCTGTGACCGTGAGGGCAACATCTACAACATCAACGCCGACACCGCCGCCGCACGCATTGCCGGTATGCTGGGCGCAGAAAGCCTTATTTCCATGACCGACATCAGCGGCATACTGCGTGACAAGGACGACCCCTCCTCCCTCATCGCGCAGATAAGCGTCAGCGAAGCACCCCGCCTTGTCCGCGAGGGCATTATCTCCGGCGGCATGATTCCCAAGGTGGAATGCTGCACCGAGGCTATCCGCAGGGGCGTCAAGAAGGTATTTATCATCGACGGACGTATCCCCCACTCCATTCTTATTGAAACCCTCACCGACGAGGGTATCGGCACCATGTTTGTCTGATTCGGGAGGACATTATGGACATCAAAACCACCATGGACACCTACGTTGCAGCCTCCTACGGCAGGTTTCCGCTCTCGCTGGTAAGCGGAAAGGGCGCCTGTCTGCAGGACGACTGCGGCAATGAATACATCGACCTGGGCAGCGGCATCGCCGTCAACAGCTTCGGCGCGTCTGACGAGCAGTGGGTCGCTGCGGTAACGGCACAGCTTGCAACGCTGCAGCACGTTTCCAACCTGTACTACACCGAGCCCTGCGCAAAGCTGGCAGAGCTGCTCTGCACACGCACCGGCATGAAGAAGGTATTCTTCAGCAACTCCGGCGCAGAGGCCAACGAATGTGCCATCAAGGCCGCACGCCGCTGGGCTTTCCAGAAATACGGCGACGAAAGCCATGCCACCGTCATCACGCTGAAAAACAGCTTCCACGGCAGGACGATGGCTACCCTTTCCGCCACCGGTCAGGACCACTTCCACACCGAGTTTGGTCCTTTCCTGCCCGGCTTTGTGTATGCCGACCCAGCCTCTCCCGATGAGCTGGAGAGGCTGGCCGCCGAAAACGCCTGCTGCGCCATCATGTTTGAGGTGGTACAGGGCGAGGGCGGCGTAAATCCCCTCTCCGAGGAATTTGTCGCAAGAATGAAAGCAGTGGCAGAGAAGTACGACCTGCTGCTCATCTGCGACGAGGTACAGACCGGCAACGGACGCACCGGTCAGCTTTACGGCTATATGAATTACGATCTTTCTCCCGACATCGTTTCCACCGCGAAGGGTCTTGGCGGCGGTCTGCCCATCGGCGCAACCATGCTGGGCGAGCGGTGCGAGAAGGTCTTTACCCCCGGCTCCCACGGCTCCACCTTTGGCGGCAACCCGGTCTGCTGCGCAGGCGCACTCAACGTGCTCAGCCGCATAGATGACGCAATGCTTGCGGAAATCAGAGCCAAGTCGGAATACATCATCAGCACCCTCACCGGTGCAAAGGGCGTTAAGTTCATCAGCGGCATGGGTCTTATGCTGGGCATCGAATCGGAACGCCCCGCAGGCGATGTCATCAAGGGCTGCATGGAGCGCGGCGTCCTGGTAATCAGCGCAAAAACCAAGGTGCGGCTGCTCCCGCCCCTCAACATCACTATGCAGCAGCTTGAAAAGGCTGTATCAATACTTAAGGAGGAACTTGCGAAATGAAGCATCTGCTCAAGCTGAGTGATCTTACCGCAGAGGAAATCATCTCTATACTCAACCTTGCAGACCAGCTCAAGTATGAGCGCCGCAACGGTGTTGCACACCCCCACCTTGCAGGTAAGAAGCTGGGCATGATCTTCCAGAAGTCCTCCACCCGTACCCGTGTTTCCTTTGAAGTCGGTATGTTTGAACTGGGCGGCACCGCTCTCTTCCTCAGCAGCCGTGACCTCCAGATCGGACGCGGCGAGCCTGTTGAGGACACCGCCCGCGTTCTCTCCCGCTATCTTGACGGCATCATGATCCGTACTTACAAGCAGGCCGAAGTTGAAGCCCTCGCCGAGCACGGCTCTATTCCCATTATCAATGGACTTACCGACTATTGCCATCCCTGTCAGGTACTGGCTGACCTTATGACCATCCGTGAGTACAAGGGCTCTCTGGATGGCAACAAGCTGTGCTACATCGGCGATGGCAACAACATGGCCAATTCCCTCATTGTCGGTGGCATCAAGACCGGCATGAAGATTTCCGTTGCCTGTCCCGCAGGCTACGAGCCCGATGCTGACCTTATGCGCTGGGCTTCCGAAAACGGAGATTTTGTCTGCACCGACGATATTCTTGCCGCTGCTGCTGACGCTGATGTTCTCTATACTGACGTCTGG
>SVPT01000040.1 GCA_015065695.1 Oscillospiraceae bacterium
GTTACCGACCTGAACGACTGTTCCATTGCCCTGCGCATAGAGTGCGGAGCAACCAGCGTGTTTGTCGCGGGTGACATCACAAGCAAGGTGGAAAAGCGGCTGCTGGAGCAAGGGCTTATTGAGCCCTGCACAGTATACTGCGCCTCCCACCACGGCAGCAGCCTGTCCTCCTGCGATGAGCTTCTGGACGCACTGCGGCCGCAATACTGCTGCATATCCTGCGGGAAAGACAACGATTACAATCACCCCGGAGATGCCCTTCTGCGCAGGCTGAACAAGCGGAGAATACCCACTCTGCGCACCGACCGCAGCGGCACAATTGTGCTGACATTCCCCGGTGAAGGGCAGGAAGCGGCAGCCGCCGCATAACCCGCTCACAAAATATTTCGATTAACGGAGAAAGAGAAAAAATGAAAATTCTGTATGTAGACAAGGTAGAAGGTGCTTACGTCATTTGCCGCAGCAGCGACGAAGAAGAGATTCATCGCTTTGCGCTGCCCATCGAAGATGCTCCCGCAGGCGTAAAGAAGGACGACTGCATCGTCATCGACGACGAGGGCAACGCTGTCATCGACCAGGAGCGCACCAAGGCATATAAGCTCTCCCCCAAGAAGCGCAGAAGAAGATAGTGCGCACCGCCTGTTGCCTGACAACACGAAAAAATTACCGCCCGCAGCGGAGAAGCTCAATGCTTCCGCTGCGGGCGGTTTTGTTGTTGCTGTTTGTGGGGCGAAGCGGTTATGACTGCTTCTCGCCGTGGGGTGCGGGGGAGGGCTTGCCGCCGTTGCCGCCCTGACGGTTCTGGCTGTTGGGTCGGCGATGCTGACCGCCGCCCTGACGGTGCGGACGGTGCTGTCCGTTCTGACCGTTATGTCCACCGCCCTGCTGTGGGTGCTGCTGGTTCTGCGGACGGTTCTTGCCGCCGTTCTGCTGCGGATTGGCGTTCTGGTTGCCGCCATTGCCGCCCTGACGGGGCTGTCCGTTCTGACCGCCCTGCTTGTTATGGCGGTTCTGCCCGCCCTGCGGCTTTCCGCCGCCGCCCTGTGCGGGTTTCTCGCCGTTAGGCTGCTGCGGACGGTTTTTGCCGCCCTGTCCGCCGCCCTGCTGAGGACGACCCTTGCCGCCGCCCTGCTGGGGGCGATTTTTGCCGTTTCTGCTGCCGCCGTTCTGTCCAGCGGATTGCTGATTGTGCTGTCCGGAGGGCTGCTTGCCGCCATTCTGCTGCCTGCCGCTCTGCTGCTTTTCGCCGCTGTTTTGTCCCGCGGCCTGCTGCTGAGGACGACCCTTGCCGCCCTGAGGGGAACGGTTTCTGCCGCCGTTTCTGCCTCCGCGCTGACCGCCCTGACGCTCCGTGGGAGCAGCTTCGGTCACAGGCTCTTCTTCGATGAGGGAAATGCTTTCAAAGATGGAAGAAAGGCTGCTCTCGGTTGCCGGAGGAATATCGGAATAGGGCTCTTCGGGCTGGAAGTTTTCGTCCAGCACCTCTTCGCCCTTGGGTCCCTTGAGTACCTTGACGTGCCGCTTGTGGACGGAAAGGGGTGGTGCGTCGGGAGTGGCATCGTCCATGCGCAGCTTGAGCATACCCGTCAGCAGACTGACGTCCACGACAGTGCCGCGTCCCTGAGAGGTATCCACGCGTGCGCCTTGCTTTGGTGTGTGGCGAATGAGATGGCTGTATGCGTCGTCCTCATACTTGAGGCAGCACATAAGACGTCCGCAGGTGCCGGAAATCTTGGTGGGGTTGAGGGAAAGACCCTGCTCCTTTGCCATCTTGATGGAAACGGGCATAAAGTCGCCCATAAAGCTGGCGCAGCAGAAGGGGCGACCGCATATACCCAGACCGCCCAGCATCTTGGCTTCGTCACGCACACCAATCTGGCGCAGCTCGATGCGGGTGCGGAAAACGCCCGCAAGGTCACGGACCAGCTCGCGGAAATCGACACGTCCGTTGGAGGTGAAGCAGAAGAGTATCTTGCTGCCGTCAAAGGAATATTCCACGCTGACCAGCTTCATGTCCAGTCCGTGGGCGGCTATCTTCTGCTCACATATGGGGAAGGCTGCCTTTTCCTTTTCGCGGTTGAGGGCAACCTGCTTAATATCATCTTCAGTAGCGGCGCGGATTACACTGCGCAGCTCATGGGTAATCTGGCTGTCGGGCACAGAGCGCCGCTCCATGACCACCTCGCCGCATTCCAGTCCACGGGAGGTCTCCACGATGACCTGTGAGCCCTGCAGCAAATATTCGTCGTTGGGGTGGAAGTAGTAGACCTTTCCGCCTACCTTGAATCGTACTCCTACAATATCGGCCATATAAAATATTGTCTCCTTTGATGTGCGAAAAAACGCACCAATCTATGGCTGCGCGCAAAAACGCACAGCGTCCTTACAGTAATGGGCGGCTATAAGGGCTAAAAACCCGCTGCCGTCCGCAGCCGCACGCAGGCTGCCGTTGCAACCAGCGAAAGGGCGGCGTTGTTTGCCGCGGCCTGCTCCAGAGAGGCAAGCTGAGCGGTCATTTCCTGCAGCCGTTCGCAGGAAACCTTGGATGCAAGCAGCTTTGCCGCCTCCGATGGGCTTTCGATAATACTGCCCGCGCCGGAGGAGAGTATAAGTGCCTGCCGGAATATCTCCCGCAGCAGACCGAAAAGCTCGATAAGCTCACGGCGCAGCTCACCGCCCTTGCCCTGCTTGTCCGGACAGTAGCGTCCTGTGAGGATAAGGCAGTCGGTGTCGGCGGGTGCGGCAAGGGAAGAGGCGAATTTTTCGGCAAACGCTTCAAGCTCGCTCTGCTGCTGCTTCTGCGGCGAGTCCTGCTCCTCGCTCCATTCCACATGGAGGATAAAGGCGCGGGAGCGAATGGTCTCCAGCAGCTTCATGCGCGTCTGGCAGGTCAGCAGGAAGAGCACACCGTCAGGCGGCTCCTCAAACAGCTTGAGAAAGGCATTCTGCGCCTGCGAAAACATACAGTCACCCTTTTCAAGGAGGAAAACCATGCCGTCAGCCTCGGTGGGCAGGCGAATGGCTTTCTCCTTCAGGGCGCGTATCTCGTCAATGGGGATAGCACCTGAGGCAGAGGAGGAGCGCACTATCTCATAGTCGCAGTGCTGCCCGCCGCCGTCGAAAACCTGGCAGACGCGGCATTCTCCCGACAGGGGCGTTTCACAGGAACACAGCCATGCCTGCGCAAGCAGGCGTGCAAGCGCGGAGTTTTTATCAGGGTCAGAGCCCTCGATGACCAGCGCGTGAGGTATGCGGCGGTCGGTTATCATGCGCTGAAGCTGCTCTGCGGCAACGGCGTTGACCGGCAGAGCGAGGTCGGGAAGATGCCTGCTCAGCACTTGTAGAACTGCTCAACGTCCAGCACAAAGATGGTTGCGCCGCCGATGGACACCTCCACAGGGACGGTGGGGAACAGCCCGGGGGAGGAAGAAACGGAAGCGGGAACGACCTGTGTGCGCTTCTTGGAGTGCTTTTCGACAATGGAAATGACGTTTGCAACCTTGTCGTCATCGGTGCCGACGATGAAGGTGGTGTTGCCTGCCTTGAGGAAACCACCGGTGGTTGCAAGCTTGGTGACAGAGTAGCCGCCTGCGGTGAGGTTTGTGGCTACGTTGTTGCTGTCGTCGTTGTTGACTATAGCGAAGATAAGTTTCATCGGAATATCCTTCTTTCAACACAGCACATGGTGTGCCGGGATAAATACGGTTTAGTGTCGGTTATCAGCCTTCCTCGGAGGGCTTATCCCAGTAGAGGGGGTCGATGGTGATTGCGCAGTCGGGCATACCATTCATCAGCTCACGGGCATAGGGACGCCACATATCGTTGCCCCACAGCGAAAGCTCGCGGAGGGCGGGCATTGCCTTGAAAGCGGCAACGTCACTGAGCGGCATATTCATCAGGTTGTAGTCCAGCATGAGGGATTCCAGTACGTTCATGTCCTTCATGCCGGAGATTTCCTTGATTTTGTTGCTGCGCAGGTCAAGCACCTTCAGCGCGGGCATACCGGAGAGGGGGGAGGGGTCGGAGATGACGTTGCTTGCAAGGGAGAGCTTGTACAGCGCAGTCAGATTGGTGATGTCCTTGGGGATAGTGCCGATGCTGTTGCCGGTAAAGTCGGCAACCTCAAGCGCGGCAAGTCCGGTGATGGGGGAAAGGTCGGTGATGGCATTGCTGCGGGCATCAAGATAGAGAAGCTTGCTCATTGCGGAGAGGGGGGAGAGGTCGGTTACCTTGTTGCCGGAGATGTCCAGCACCTCAAGCTCGGTGAGGGAGGCGATGGGGGCAAGGCTTTCCACGCCCAGACCGGAAGCTCGGAGGTCTCTCAGGCGGTAGAAGTATTTCAGCTTGTCGAAGTCCTCGGCAGAGGTAAGACGAAGCTGCTCGGCATCGGACCACTGACTGCCGCCGCTGAGCTGCACCTTCCACTTGACGTTTGCGCCCTCTACAGTCTTTGCGTAGTCGAGAAGCTGGTCATCGGAATAGCCGCTGCCGGTCAGGTCAAGGGAGTCTATGCCGGAGAAATACTTCAGCTTGTGGGAAATCTCGTCGAGGGAAACGGCATCGCTGCCGGAAACGCTCAGGGAGCTGACGTCATTCTTTATCATCATGCCGCCGATGGAAACGTCCCACACAACGTCAACGCCGTTCAGTCCCGCTTCCAGCTCCAGAAGCTGGTCATCAGAGAAGCCGGTGCCGCTCAGGTCGATGCGGCGAAGCTGGGGCAGATGCTCCAGTCCGGCCTTCAGCTCCTTGTAGGAAAGACCGGCAGTGCCGGTGAGGTCGCTCTGGGAGACATCGCACTGCAGCACGATGCCCTCGGAGAGGGGCACGTCCCACATAATCTTACATTCAGGCAGCTTTTTCTGCAGCCTGTCGTACTGACGGGTGCTGATGTCGTTTCCGCGCAGGTCGAGGGTTTCAAGCTGCTTGCAGCGTGAAACACCCATGATGGTGCTTATGCCCTGGCCGTTAAGGTCAAGGTCGGTCTCGGTCAGTCTGATGAACTTGCCGCCGATGAGGGTGAAGCGGGAGAAGAGCAGTGCGGCAATGATGCCCAGCACCACAAGCATGGCGATAAGGACGGTCAGCGCGGTGCCTTTGGAGGAGTCTCCACCGCGTTTCTTGCGGCGGGGCGGCTGCTGACGTGCGATGCTGGCAAAGCGCAGGTCTTCCTCCTGACGGGGGGCGGGAGGCTCACGCATGGGCTGCGGCTCTCTGTAGGCACGGGGAACAGGCGCAGGAGCGGGCTGGTCCCAATGGGTGTCGGGAGCGTCGCTGAAATCGTTGTCGAAGTCGTGGTCAAAGCCATCATTCCGGGGCTGTGCCGCAGTACCGCGGCGGGTGAAACGGCCGCTCTGCGCGGGGGCCTCGTCCACAGGGGGAGTGACAGGCTGCTGAACGGAAAACTCGGGATAGACAGTCTCGGCAGCGGGTGCGGCGGGGGCAGCGGGCTCGGGCTGGCTGCGCACAGGCTCCTTTGCGCGGGGAGGGGGTGCGGGGCGCGGAGGAGCGGGAGGAGTGGCTGCATCAGAGGACATGAGGTCGCTGAAGCTGCGTCCGTTGCGTTCCCCACGCTGTGCGGGGGGCTTGGGACGGCCGCCGGGAGTGTTGTATGGTGCATTACGGAAGTCGGCCATGTAGTGAACTCCTTTGTATATGTGTAGACATTTGAATAAAATGTGGTGATTTGCCTTGGAAAGCGGCGCAAGAGGGTATATAGAGCGATTATATCACAAACAGCGGCGATTGTCATCTGTTTGCGGGACTATACCTTTTGAACATTCTGTGAAAAACGGCACTGTCAGGGCAGTTTATGCCTCCGGCTGGGCGGCGGGGTTGTCCTGACGGACAAGGGCGATGTACTCCTCCAGACAGAGGTCATATTTCTTCATATATGCGGCGTGCTCCTTGCCCACATAGCGCAGATGCCAGGGCTCGTAGGCGATGCCGGTGATGTCGGTCTTGTCGGAGGGGTAGCGCACCACAAAGCCGTATTCGTGGGCGTGGGCGATGAGCCACTTGCCTTGCTCGGTTTCGTGGAAGGTGTGGTTGGTGGTGCCGTCGATGGTGACATCGAGAGAGCGTCCGTACTGATGCTCGCTCGTGCCGGGAATGGCAACAAGGGTGGCGGTGTGGGCGCGTGCCTCGTCGGGGGTCATGCCCTCGTTGATGTGCAGCTCCAGATTCCATGCAAAGATGTCCACCTGCTCCTGATAGGTACGGTAGCCGCTGAGGGGGATAAGCCCCAGACCGTCGGCTACTATGTCGTTGTACAGACGGTCAAATGCGGTGGCGGCGGTGAACTCCAGCATTATGCCCGAGCCATCGGGCATACCCACCAGTCGAGTGAGATTGGGCGGGACGTAGTTGGCGTTGAGGGCGTGCTCACCGTTTATCAGTCGGGGGTAGGTCTGCACCTCCGCCAGCGATTCACGGTTGGCGAGCTTGTCCTCTTCGGTAGGCTGGGTTTCCTGCTGCTGGGGCTGCGGTGCGTTTTCCTCCTGCTGTGCGCAGCCGCAGGAGCAGCCGCCGCACAGACCGCAGCTTCCGTTGGTGCAGGAGGATATACCCAGCGCAATTATTGCGATTATCATAACCGCAAGTAATATCACCTTTGCCCATTCCTTTATGTTTTCCAGCAGGATTTCTCCGCGTCTGGTGCGGAAGTTGGGCAGGCTGAATTGCTTTATTGGTCTGAGGGGTCTGAGAGGCATTGCTTTCACCTCACTGGTTATTGATTGGGGTTGACGGTCGGCGGCTGTCTGTCCTCTGCCGCCTGTGCCGCATGGGCAAGCTTGGCGCGCAGGTCGGGATAGCTGTCCTCAAGCTGCTCAATCAGCCCGCGCACACGACTGCGCTCGGTGTCTCCGTCTACAGGGCAGCCGCTTTTTACAACGGGCAGTGTCATGCGCCGCGCAGTGCGCTCACAAAGGGCTTCACTGCAGAATATCAGCGGTCGGATAACGTGCAGCTCCTTGCGGTCAAGCCAGCTTTTTGCGGGCAGACCGGCAAAGCGTCCGCCGCACAGCAGATTCATCATCACCGTTTCGGCAGCGTCGTCGGCGTGGTGTCCCAGCGCGACAATGCCGCAGCCGGCTTCCTTTGCCATGTTGTGCAGAATACCACGCCGCATACGGGCGCAGAGGGAGCAGGGGTTGCTCTCCCTACGCTCGGTAAAGACGATTTCCCACAGCCGTGTACGGCGAATGATATGTGGTATACCACGCTGCCCGCACCATTCGGTGATGGCAGAGTAGTCGGTCTCTTTGCCGCCGAAGCAGGGGTCAGCGGTCAGCGCGGTAAGGACAAAGCGGTTGGGGTAAAAGCGGCGCAGCTCGTCAAGGGCGAGCAGTACGCACAGCGAATCCTTGCCGCCGGAAACACCGACGGCAACGGAAGCTCCGTCGGGTATCATGCCGTAGCGGTCAACGGCGGCGCGGCATCGGCTGAGAAGCTCTTTCATTTATGATTACATTCCTCGCTTATTCCTCGTCCTGTCCGTCGTCAAAGATGATAATCATGCCGCTGTCCTCCTCTTCTTCGGGGAAATCGGCAGCTTCCTCGGCAGGTGCGGGAATATCGTCAGGCACGGCTTCGGGCGCAGGCTGGTTTTCCGGCTCGGTTTCAGCTTCGGCTTCTTCCTCGAATTCAATCTCCGGCTCGACAGTCTGTTCGGTTTCGGTCTGTACTTCGGTAGCTTCTGCGATGTCGGCGGCAGGTGCTTCGGCAGCGGAATCCTCCGCGTCGGCATCGGCTGCGCTGTCCTCGGTGGGATTAAGCTGCATTGTCATGATCATGGCGTCCTCCTTGTGGTGGTCGTAGAAGTTGGGACGTATGCCCATGGAGGTAAAGCCCAGCTTGTCGTAGAGGGCGATGGCACCACGGTTGCTGACACGCGCTTCCAGAGTAAGCTCCTGTGCGCCGCGCTGTCTTGCCTCGTCGGCAAGCGCATTGACAAGGGCGGTGGCAATGCCGTGGCGGCGTGCGCTGTCCAGTACGCACAGCTTGGGCATCAGTGCCACGTCCGCGGCAACGATGATGCAGCCGTAGCCGTAAACAATGGCGTTCTGACCCGATTCGGCATCGTCACCGATGGCAACCAGCAGTACCGCGTCGGGGTTGTCCAGCTCTTCGGATAGCATGGCAAGGCTCCACGGGTCGGGGAAGCTGCGGTTTTCCAGCAGCGATACCTCGGCAACGCAGTCGTCTGTCATGGGATAGATGAAGTAATTGAGGGGGCGTTCGGCATTGGCATCGTTTTCGTCCGCCTTGGGCAGGTCGGGGGCAAGCCGCTCCATCAGCTTGACAACATCATGCTCGATGACGGCAAGAGCCTTGCGGTAGTGGTCAAGGTCACGTCCGTAGGGGTCTTCAACGCCCTCGCCCAGCAGATATATCTGGTCGTGGGGCAGCATCAGCACATAGCGCAGCCACGAGAGATGCTGGTGGTCCAGCACAACGTAGAGGGTGTGCTGGTCGGGCTTGGCATCGTCCAGCCGCTGTGCGACGTGTTCGGATATATCCAGCCCGATTTCGCGGCATACGGCAACGGCGTTGTCGGTGGCGCGGTTGCCCGGTGTGGCACGGATACCCACACTGAACAGCTCAAGGCTGACACCCAGCCGCTTTATTTCACGCTTGGCTACTGCCAGTGCCATAGGCGAACGGCAGGTATTGCCCGTACACACAAAGACGATTCTCTTGATGTCTTCCATTGTGTCAGCTCCCCTTGAAGTATAATGAATGGTTATTGCTTATTGCGGATTATTTTGTTCTGATAATACCGTCCGCACAGCCTCGGCCGCGGCAAGCAGCCCCGCTGCCGGCGCGCAGAAAGACGCGCTGCCCGGAGTGGTGCGGCTGCGCTGGGAATCCTCCGCCTCGCCCTGCGGGGTGATGGCTTCCTCCTGCGAATAGATGACCCGCAGAGAGGGGATTCCACGTTTGCGAAGCTCCTTGCGCATGACCCGTGCCAGCGGACACATGGTGGTCTTGTAAATATCGGCCGCCTCAAAGCGGGAGGGGTCGAGTTTGTTGCCCGCGCCCATGCAGCTTATAACAGGTACGCCAAGGGCATATGCCCGCTCTATCAGCAGCAGCTTGGCGGTCACCGTGTCGATGGCATCAACGATGCAGTCGCAGCGGCTCAGATCCACGCTGTCGGCGGTGTCCGCGCTGTAGAATACGTCGCGAAGCTGCACCTCCAGAGCGGGATTTATGGAAAGCAGCCGCTGACGTGCCGCTTCGGTTTTGCGCATACCGACGGTGTCCTGCGTGGCAAGAAGCTGTCGGTTTATGTTGCTGCGGGATACGGCATCGCCGTCCACCAGCAGCAGATGTCCCACACCTGCGCGGCAAAGGGCCTCGGCGCACTGACCGCCTACCCCGCCGAGACCGAAAACGGCAACGGTGGAGTTCATCAGCCGCTCCAGCGCATCATCGCCCAGCAGCATGGCGGTGCGGGAAAATTCCTCGGGTGTTTTTCGCTGTCTGTTTTCCATAGGTCGGTCTGCCCAGATACAGTATCAGAATCAATAGACAAAGCCGCCGACTACACGGAAGCCCATCTTCTCGTAGTAGCCGCACATTCCCGGCAGGCAGAAAACGAACAGCTCCTCGTCCTCGCGCAGATGACCGATGAGGGCACGCACGCAGGAGGAGCCGCAGCCCTTGCCGCGAAATTCCGGCACAGTGGCACACATGGTCAGCAGTCCCACGTTTGCGGCGCGGTGTACAGCGGCGCAGGAAACGGGCATAATGTCGCTGCGCAGCATACCGCTGATGGCGGTGGAAAGCTTGGTGCGCAGACGCATATCGGCATAGAACGCCTCGAAGGGCGGTACGTCAAAGCCCAGTCCGGGGCAGTTTTCCAGAACGGTGTACAGCTCCTCGCAGGGAGGGTTGATTTCTATATCGCCGACGGGAGGGATAAGTGCCGAGCGGTCAAGGCGCATGACAAGACCGGTGGCAACCTCATTCTTGCGGACGGGACGCAGCGCGCCGTTTTCGCCGGCGAGCATTCTGACGAAGGAGTCGATTTCCTCGGTGTTGTAGTCGCCCTTGGCACAGACGGTCAGTCCGTTGTCCAGACTGCCCAGCACAGCGGTGACCTTGCCGCTCTTTTCGTCCCTCTGCAGCCAGAACTGCGCAAAGGACTGCTCTACGCCATAGGTGCGGTATGTAGCCATTATGCGGCAGCCAAAGGGGTCGTCCGCACAATAGTCGGTCATTGCAATGATGGATTCCTTGTCTTCTACTAGCTTTATCATTCTGAATATTTCCGTTTCGTGTTTTTGGTGTTGGGCGCAGTGAGGGTGTCACTGCGCCTTGCGGATTTTATTTATTTGGATTCCAGCAGCTCCCGTGCCATTTCCAGAGTAAGCTCGCTGACTGCCAGCAGGTCTATCTCGGAAATGAGAGCGGCAGGTGCGTGCAGATAACGGCAGGGCAGGCTTATTGCCAGAGTCCTTACGCCGCCACGGGTGGTCTGGATTGCACCGGCATCGTTGCCGCCTGCAACTGCCTGCTTGGTCTGTACGCTTATGCCCTTGGTACGGCCGATTTCAAGAGCCTTCAGGTACAGCTCGCGGTCGTATATCGTCCGCCTGTCCATGAAGCCCACAACCGCGCCGCCGCCCACATGGCACACCTGATGGTCCTCGTCCACGCCCGCGATGTCTGCCGCGGTGGTGGCTTCGATGACCAGTGCGTAGTGGGGGTCAACGGTAAAGGCGGCACACTTTGCTCCACGCAGACCTACCTCTTCCATGGTACAGAAGACGAAATAGGTGTCATAGGGTAACTCCTGCTTCATCAGCTCGATGAGCACAGCACAGCCCGCGCGGTCGTCAAGTGCCTTGCCCTTGAGCATACCGTCACCGATTTGCTCAAAGGTGGTGTCGAATACGCAAACATCGCCGGGGGCGAGCAGCTTCTTTACCTCGTCCGCGCTGTCCGCGCCGATGTCGATGGTCATTTCCTCTGCCTTGGGGCATTTGCCCTTGGTATCTCCCTTGGAGAGGTGGACGGGCAGCATACCGATAACGCCGGGTATGCGCTGGTCGCCGCAAAGCACCGTGCGTCCCGCAAGCACACGGGGGTCAATGCCGCCTACGGTGTCAAAGCGCAGCAGACCATTGGACATGATGCGGGTGATGATAAGACCCACCTCGTCCATGTGTGCGGAAATCATCAGCCGATGCTCAGGGGCGCGCGCCCCCTTTTTCAGCGCGATAACAGAGCCGCAGGCATCGACGGTTATCTTGTCGGCAAGGGGAGTAATTTGCTCAAGAATATATTCCCTTACCTGCTCCTCTCTGCCGGAGACGCCGGGGAGGTTGCTGAGTATCTCAAGGTTGTTAAGCATTACTTTGCACCTCCTGCTCTGACGAATTCCGCCAGCAAACGGGCGGTGCTTTCAATATCCTTCAGGTCAACCACCTCGGCGGCGGTGTGCATATTGCGCAGGGGTATGGACAGCAGACCGGTGCGCACACCTCCACGGGAAACGGCGATGTTGTCGGCATTGGTGCCGGTGGTGCCGCCCATGATGTCGTGCTGCCAGGGAATGTGATGCTCTTCCGCAAGGTCACGCAGCTTCATGGTAATGCTGCGGTCAAGGGTAGGCGATGCGCCTATCATCGTGCCCTTGCCAAGGTCACAGGTCTGCTCGGCGGGTGCGCCGGGCTGAGTGCCGAAGCCCACGTCCACAGCGATGGACTGGGTGGGCTCGATGGCGAAGGATGCGGTTGCCGCACCCTGACCGCCTACCTCCTCCTGCACGCTGAGCAGGACGGAAAGGCGGCAGGGCAGCCGGTGAATATCCGACTGCAGCAGCTCTACCGTGCGAATGAGTGCGGCCGCGCCTGCGCGGTTATCGAGGGACTTGCCGGCAATGCGGTCGCCCAGCAGATGAACCGGTCGGGAGCGCACAACAATGCGTGAGCCGGGGGGCACGAGGTCGCGTGCCTTCTCAGCGCCGCAGCCAATGTCCACATACAGCTTATCCCATTCGGGCACCTTGGAGGTGTCGCCGGAGGAGAGGTGAGGGGGAGTGGAGCAGACAACGCCGGGGAGGCGCTTCTTGCCGATGACGATAACCTCCGCGCCGGAGAGGACACGGCGGTCTGCGCCGCCTGTGCGGTCTATGTGGAGGAAGCCCTTGTCATCAACGGAGGTGACAATCATGCCAATCTCGTCGATGTGGGCATCGAGCAGAATGTGAACGTCGGAATCGGGGTCGCCCAGCTCGGCGATGACCGAGCCAAGGGTGTCCTGACAGACGGGGGCGTAGTCGCCCAGCAGCTCCATGGCAAGACGTGCGGCGGAGCCTTCTGCACCGGCAGGGCCGACAGCGGCGGCAAGACCGGTAAGAATCTCATTAACTGGCATATTTAAACTCCTGAAAAAGAAGAATTAGGTCACTGATGGGTGAAATGCAGGGGAATCAGTCCTCGTCCTCGCCGTCAAAGCGTACCTTGCGGGGGCGCAATGCGTTGACCAGCTCCTTGAAGCGGCGGCCTCTGGTCTCAAAGTTGGGGAACATATCAAAGGAGGCGCAGGCGGGGGAGAGGGAAACGATGTCGCCGTCCTCGGCGGCATCACGGGCGGCGGTTACCGCCTCCTCAAGGCTGTTTACACGGATAATGGAAACGCCGCTGTCCTTGAACTCACGGCAGCCGCGCACCGCCGACTCGATCTTGTCAGCGGTAACGCCCATGAGAATGAGCGTCTTGACCTTGTTGCACACCACGGGACCCATCTCGTCAAAGGGGATCTTCTTGTCGTAACCGCCTGCAATCATGATGATACGGCGGTCGTACATGGAAAGGGTGCCGCTGATGCAGCGGGAGGGGGTGGTGGCAATGGAATCGTTGTAGTAGGAAACGCCGTCAAGGCAGCGGATAAACTCGGCGCGATGCTCCACACCCGCAAAGAGGTGTGCGGTGTCGATGATGGCCTTGTCGCTGACGATGCCCGCAAGCACGCAGATGGCGGCAAGGTAGTTTTCCACGTTGTGCCAGCCGGGAATGCGTATATCGGAGCGGTTCATTATGCGGCGCACCTTGCCGCGGTCGGAGAACCAGATGTCGCCCTGCTCGTCGGCGTATGCACCCCAGTGGGGCAGCTTTCTGCGGGAGAATGTCAGACCCTCGCCGCGCTGCTGACCGACAAATTCGCCCACAACGGGGCAGTCGGCGTTGAATACCGCCCTGCCGAATGCCGACTGATGGACGAAGATGTTCTTCTTGGAGTCGATGTACTCCTCCATGTCCTTGTGCATATCAAGGTGGTTGGGGGTGATGTTGGTGATCAGGGCAATGTCGGGGGAGCGGCGCATGGAAATAAGCTGGAAGCTGGACATCTCGCACACTACCCAGTCATCGGGGGAGATGCGCTCAAGGTCGGGCATGAGTGCCTTGCCGATGTTGCCGCCCAGCCATACCTTCTTGCCGTCGGCTTCCAGTGTTTTGGCGATTATGGTGGAGGTGGTGGTCTTGCCGTTGGAGCCGGTTATGCCGATGATGTGGGCGGGGCACAGCTCAAGGAAAACCTCCAGCTCACTGGTGACGGTGACGCCGTTCTGGCGGTACTGCTCCAGCTCGGGGATATAGAAGCGCATACCCGGGGTGCGGAAGATGATGTCGGCGTCAATGCCGTTAAGGTAGTCGTCACCCAGCTTGAGCTTTGCACCCAGAGCCTCAAAACGCTCGGCGGCTTCGCCCAGCTTGTCGGCGGTGCGCTTGTCGCAGACGGTTACGTCACAGCCCTTGGAGATGAACATTTCCACCATGGGGGTGTTGGTAACGCCCGCACCGCAGAAAGCAACCTTTTTTCCTTTTATGCGTTCAAAGAATAACTGGATATTGTCCATGAGTGTTCACTCCGTTTTCGTTTGTTTTTTGCATTGTTTGCCTTCAGGGAGCGTCCGATGCGGTCATCGGAATGCCCTCCTGCTTTGCTGCTGCCGGTGTGTGCAATATATAAGGAAACAGCAATCAATTCATTATAGCGCAAAAGACATGATAATGCAACCGAAAATACTGCCGCGAAGCGCAGAAATAAGCCTGTTTTTTCGTCGCCCGTCAGGTTTATCCGGCACAATGCGCGCCGGAGGTTGACTTTTCGTCCGGCGAGGGTATAATTAGTTGTAAGAGATGGTTGTGCGCAAATGAATTATAACATACATCGCACACCGCACCGACAGGAGGACGAAAGATGATTGAGAAGCTGTGGCTGGCTTACAGCAAGGGAGAAATGCTGCTGGAGGGGCAATGGCTGCCCGCGGGACAGATGGCAGCGGCTGCCCTCAACTGTCCCCGCGAGATTATTTCCGAACTGGAAAACCTCTACCGCAGCGATGACACAGCCATGCTTGCCAGAAGGCTGCGCACGCTGGACTGTATACGTCCTGTCACAGGCGACATCAGCGAGGAAATGAGCAAGGACGTGCTGGACGACATCGTATGCTTCCGTGTTTACATACGCTATTTTCTTACGCGCTTCTGTGCAAAGCAGGACGAGGCGGAGGCACTGGATAGCTTCCTGCACAGCTTTGACGCCCTTTCGGCGCAGCTTCGCAGTGAGGAAAACCTGCGCCGCACTGTGCTTCCCACCGAGCTGCACCCCGAAATGGGCTACCGTACTATGGACGGGCGGGTGTGCGAGTGCTTTGTGTTCGATTCCATCGGTCAGCTTCTGCTGCACGACGTAATGCGTGCGCTGGAAAACGGTATGCCGCCCCGCTGCTGCCCAAGCTGCGGCAAATATTTCGTGCCCGAGAAGAGCAATGTGGTTTATTGCAGCGGCATCGCCCCCGACGGTGAACTGGACGAGGAGGGCAAGCCCAAGACCTGCCGCAGTGTGGGTGCGCGCAAGACCTACGAGAAACGCAGCGGCGGCAGCGACATAATGAAGGCATATTCGGCAGCCTGCGGAAGAATTTATACCCGCAAGAGCAGGGGCACTATCATTCCGCAGATGGCAAAACGCCTGTTGACCCGCTGTGCGGAGCTGCGCGATCAGGCTATCGCAGGCAAGATGACCGCTGCCGAACTGGAGGAGGAGCTGTTCCAGCTCACCGGAGGCAGACGGCGCCGCAAAGCGTGATTGCCATGCCCTTTGCGGTTGACTTGCCGTAAAATCATTGTATAATTATATCAGGGAAACAACAGGGAATACTTGGATAAGTATGCGCACCACAACGTAAGAAACGAATATGTTGTAAGATGCGCGAGGAAGGAAGTGTACAAGCTATGTGCAAGAAGAGGTCACAGCAGTATAACCCCGCAGGTTACAACACGATGCAGAATTATCCGCCTCAGAGCGGGTACGGCACAAAGCCTCAGGTGAGCGGCGCAAGAAAATTCGGCGCATACCTGAAAGCGGCGGTAAAGCTGACCTTCAAGTATTTTTTCGCAAAGCTGCTCATCTGTATGCTGATGGGTGTGGCGGCGGCACTGGTTTTTCGCATAATGAAGGTGCCTGCGCCCGCGCTGTGGGCAGTGCTGCTGGCTGTTGGAAACTTTATTCCGGTGTTTGGACAGTGGATAAGCGGCGCAGTCATACTGCTGGGTGTGCTGATATTCGCTCCTGACAAGGTGCTGCTGGTGCTGGTGGTTATGCTGCTGCTGCAGGTTGCCGATGAATTTATCCTCAGTCCGCTCATCGTGGGCAAATCGCTTTCCTTCAGCCCTCTGCTGATCATCGGAATCACTCTGCTGGCAGGCTTGTTCATCAGCGGCTGGGGCGTGATATTCGCAGTGCCCATCGCCGCCTGCATCAAGCTGGCGTTTGACGTGTTCTATCTTAAGAAAGATATTGATGCAGCAGTCAACGGAGAGTAAATAAACACTAGATATTGGGTGACAAAAAATATTTGACATAATTTAGTGAGAGCTATTGAAAATTGCAGACCCGGCACATATAATAGAATACAAGCCCCGCTCCGCCATAAAGGTACGGTGCGGGGCTTTTCTTTCTCTGCACGTTTGCTGAAAGGGCGGTGGCTGTTGGGTGATGAAGGAGATAATTGAGAGCGGTGAGCTGCTGGGACCGTCGGGGCAGCCGCTGCATAAGGGTTGGTCCCGCTCCATGCTGCTGAGCTATCATCGCAGCGAGGTGCCCGCGTGGCGCAGGCTGTTTCGCCTGAAAGAATGGGATACCTGCGTCTTTGGCAACGATGATTTGCAGGTGTGCATCACCATTGCCGACTGCGGCTACGCAGGCGCGGTGACGGTGTCGGTGGTAAGTCTGCTGCGGCGCACAGAGATGACGCGAACGGTTATTCTTCCCTTCACCTTCGGCGGAATGGAGATGACCGAAACGCCCGACTACGGCGATATAATCTTCCGAGGAAAAGGGCTTTCGCTGGATCTGGCACGCTCGCCCGGGAAGCGTTATATACGCTTCCGCATGGAGCATTTCGACGATGTCAAGCCGCTTTATGTCAATGTGAATTTAACCCAATCAGAGGGGGACAGTCTGTGTACGGCGGCGGCATATCCGGAAACGGCGGGCGGCTTCTGCCTCAGTCAGAGGCTACTGGCAATGCCTGCTTCCGGCGTTGTGGTGTACGGTGCCGACCGCTTTGAGCTGGAGAGCGGCTGCATGGGCAGCTATTATTGGGGGCGGGGTGTGCTGCCCCGAAGCACCTCCAGACAGTGGCTGATGGGCTGCGGCAATATTGCCGGCAGACGTATAGGTATCTGCGTTGGGGACGATGCGGGATTTGTGTGCGTGGATGGCAAGGGCACACGCTTTGCGCCCACCAGCATACGCGGCATACAGGGACTGCGTGAGAGCAACGACCCCTCCATGCCGGTGGTGCTGCGCAGCACCGATGACGCGCTGAATCTGACGCTGGAGGGCGCGGTAAGATGCGCCCAGAGCCGTGGCTTGCCGCTGCTTGTTTCGGTTGAGCGGGGGCTTACCTTTGGTCGATGCAGCGGCAGCGTGCTGCTGGACAGCGGAGAGCGGCTGCAGATTGAGGGAATGAATGCCATGCTGTGCGATATACAGGCAGTGTGGTGAATCTTACAAAAAGAAAATCTTACAACGCGAAATGCGCCTGTACCAAAGCAAGGTACAGGCGCATTTTTTGTGGTATTCAGTCAGGAGTATTCCGCTCAATCGGATATTTCCGATTTCATCAGGTCAAACAGCTCACACACCATGTTCCAATCGGTGTCCGAGCCTTTGTGGTCGAACAGAATATCGGCTATGCCGGAGAAGGTCTCTGCACGAAGCTGTTGCTCGCGCACAAGGAGCGCGGTGTCGATGTTGATGCCCTCCAAGCCCGTTGCGGCAACCAATGCCACGGTGTCGCCCATGTCGCGTATGAACGAATGGTAAAAGGCTGCCGTTTCGGAGACGAATCGGTCGTAGTCCATTTCGTATACGCCGCAGGGGGAGGTCCATATACTGCCGCCGTCGGGAAGCTGAGTGCCGCTTTGCCACACCATGCTGAGTTTTTCACCACAACGGAAAAAGCCTATGTCCGGCCCACCCAGCAGATGACCCGAATCGAAGGTGCGCCTCCTGTACCATTCTGCAAGGGGCTCATACATATTGTCGAAAAAGCTGTCGAATACCTCGTCCCCGCGAGCCTCATAATTAGCAAGCCATTTGTCGGTCATAGCCTGAAAACTGCCTATACTGCGGTACAGCGGTTCGGGAACGGACTGAGCCACCCAAGGAAGAATACCGAAAAAGTCCTCCGCGAACCGCGCAAGCTGATAATCATTGTATCGGGGGTAAAGCAGGCGGTCGTCATCGGGCGGGGTGAGACCCTGCTCAGTATATAAACTGCGCCAGAAGTCTGCCGCTTGCTCCGTGTCGGCGTATTCGTATAAGGTGTCCCTGCCTGCGGTTATCCACAGCAGACCATCGGTCAGCCCAAACCATGAAAGGCTTTTGGTTTCCTCGCCCCAAGGGGCGATTTCGTTGGGGTTCTTTAGTTTGTAATTTATTCTGAATGACATGGTGTCTGGTTACAGATTTGCGTGAATTAGCATACGGTGAGTATATATGCGTACAATATTTACTGAGTGTTAGCGATTACTGGAAAAATCAACCCTTGGCTTCCAGCCATGTCCTGCCGCTGTGCGCCTCTGCCTCCAGCTTTACGGCAAGCTGTGCCGCTGCCTCCATCTCCTCGGTGAGGATAGCGGTTGCCTTTTCTGCCTCCGCTTCGGGGGCTTCGATTATCAGCTCATCGTGTACCTGCAGGATAAGCCGTGATTCCATTTCCTCGCTGCGCAGACGCTGCCACACACGCACCATGGCGATCTTGATGATGTCGGCGGCGGTGCCCTGGATGGGCATATTGCGTGCCACACGCTCGCCGAAGGAGCGGGTGTTGAAGTTGCTTGCGGCAAGCTCGGGCAGGTATCTTCTGCGCCCGTACATGGTCTGGACGTAGCCATCCTTGCGTGCCTGCGACACCGTTTCGCTCATAAAGGCGGCGATTGCGGGATAGGTAGCCATGTAGCCGTCGATATACTGCTGTGCGCCCTTGGTGGTGGTGCCGATGTCCTTGCCGAGTGAAAATGCGGAAATGCCGTAGATGATGCCGAAATTGACCGCCTTTGCGTTGCTGCGCATCTGCGGTGTTACCATCTCCGGCGGGATTCCGAATACCTGCGCCGCTGTCAGGCGGTGTATGTCCGCACCGTTGTTGAAGGTGTCAATCATGGTGGTGTCGTGTGCCATGTGTGCAAGCACACGCAGCTCTATCTGGCTGTAGTCGGCATCTATCAGCACACAGCCTTCCTTTGCCGCAAAGAAGCGGCGCAGCTCACGTCCAAGCTCGGTGCGGACGGGGATATTCTGCATATTGGGCTCGGCAGAGCTGATGCGTCCGGTGCGTGTTTCGGTCTGGTTGAAGCTGGTGTGTATGCGCCCGTCGGGCTGTACGCACTTGACCAGTCCCTTGCAGTAGGTGGAAACAAGCTTTGTAAGGGAACGATATTCCAGAATCATATCTATCAAAGGATGCTGCCCGCGCAGACCGTCCAGCACATCGGCACTGGTGGAGTAGCCGGTCTTGGTTTTCTTGCCGCCGGGAAGCTGCAGTTTGCCGAAAAGCGCCTCGCCAAGCTGCTTGGGGCTGCCGATATTGAACTCATAGCCCACCTCTGCGTGTATGGACTGCTCAAGCTGTGCTGCCCGCTCCTCAAGGGTCTTGCCAAACTGCTCAATGCCGTCGGTGTCCACGGCGAAGCCAGCGTGCTCCATGTCGGCAAGCACGCACGCAAGGGGAAGCTCCACGTCACGCAGCAGCGGGGTCATGCCGCACTGCTCCAGTGTTTCGGCAAGGGTGGCGCACAGCGGACGCAGACGAATGGCACTCTGCGCGGCGGCGAGCATAGGGGGCAGCCGCAGCTCAGACGCGCCAAGGTACTGCTCGGTCAGGCGTTCAAGGGAGTAGTCACTTGCGGAGGGGTTGACCAGATATGCCGCCAGCATGGTGT
>SVPT01000041.1 GCA_015065695.1 Oscillospiraceae bacterium
CGAGTATTCTCCGCTCATCTGCACATGGACGAAGCAACGCCACACCTGCACATCGACTTTGTTCCGTTCACCACAGGCAGTAAACGAGGTTTAGAAACAAGAGTATCCCTCAAGCAGGCTCTTGCAGTTCAAGGCTTTACCGGAGGCACTCGTCATGACACAGAATGGAATCAATGGGCTCAGTCAGAAAAAGAACAGCTTGCCGCTGTAATGGCTCGCCACGGCATCGAGTGGGAGCAGAAAGGCACTCATGAACAGCATCTATCGGTGCTCGACTATGAGAAGAAGGTAAGAACCGAAGAAGTAGCAGAATTAGGTGCCAAAATCGAAGAAAAACAGCTTGAGATAGCTACTTTGGAGAGCCGCATAGCAAACTACCAAGGCGGCATCATTCAGCTCGACGACTGGAAAATCGCTCTCGAAAACGACCCCGAATTTCAGCTTCCGGAGCCAACAAGTCTTATGAGTGCCAAGACCTATCGCACACGCCACGCTCTCCCGTTGGTGATCAAGCTAAAGAATGTCATCGAAGGACTCATCCTGAAATGTCTTAATGCAATAGACCGCTACAATCGCCTCCGTGTAGATTGCGGTCGGTTATATAACGACAACGACTTCCTCCGCAGCGACAACCGCCGTCTGACCGAGGAGAACATGAGGCTCAAGGACAGGCTCAAGGATTATTCTCTGCTACGCAAAGTGTTCGGCAGCAGGCAGATGGATGACATGGTCGAGCAGGCAAAGCAAGCGAAAAAGAACAGAAATAGAGCAAGGTAACAAACTCAACTTTAGTAAGTCGTCAGTTTGACGACTTACTACTCACAAACCCGAAGGTGGTAAAGCGTCAATCTGACGCTTTACCACCACTACGCAACGGCGACATTTAGAGGTGCAAAAAACGCATAGTAATGCGGCGTTCAAGGCACAAAACCTAGAGGGCAATGATATATGACCTCTTTGCCCCAAAATGTATTTCTAAATCGGGACACAATCAACAATTGAAAGCGAGGTGATTATCTGTATGTCAAACTTTATCGAGCAGTTCTATTACGGCAACATCGAGCCGCAGGAGCGCTGCATTCAGCAAAACCGCAGAGTGCAGAAGCAGATGGACATTCTGGTACTTAACGAAGAAAAGCTCACCGAGGAGCTATCCGGTCGACTGAAGCAGCTGTTTCTTGAGTATGTGAATGCATGGGGCATGGTCAATGCTGAATCCAATCTGGATAGTTTTATGATGGGTTTCAGATTGGGAGCAGGCTTTACTTACGACACCTTTGTCAGCACCGATGCTCCGTTTTCTGACTTTTCGGATGGTAATTGAGTACACAACAGGAGGATAATGAAATGGACATGGATAGATATATTTACGATGAAAGCAATGGCCTGTGGTATGAACTGCACGGGGATTATTACCTGCCCTGTGACACACCCACATTCAACGCTGTTAATGTCGGTGTATGGGGGCAAAGGCATCTTCGATTCATCAAGGAACACAGAAAGGCAGTCTTTGCGAATCTGTTGTCGAGAGGTGTGCTTGGCGATTACCTTGCAGATATAGACACTCAGGCCGAAGATATGTTTCTGCGTCTTGTTGACCAGATAGCAGAGCGTGAGGGTGTTACAGAACAGCTTAAAGCAGAAAATCAGATGGAGTGGGTGCAGAGGATGAACAACATTCGCAATAGGGCAACCGAAGTTGTGAATGATAAACTGATTTACGACTGATTCTGTTATCACAAAATGAATAATTAATTGCGGCGGGGATTGTTATTTCCCTGCCGCAATTAAGCTATCTGTACTGTAAATAATCAAGAAACCGTTTAACCGCAAGCGAAACGGTTTTCTTATCTCTCAATGCAAGTCCGATGTTCCGGTACGCCGGCACATCAAGTTCCTTTGCAATGATTCTGTATGGCACTCGCTTCAGAATAAGCTCGGGGAGTATTGCTATGCCAAGACCGCTTTCTACCATAGACATTACAGCGTAATCGTCCCAGGTGGTAAACCTAACATTCGGCGTCAGATTATTGCGCTCAAAGATTTCGGAGATCTCCGCCTTTGCTCCTTTTTCAAGCAGCATGAACGGTTCATCGCAAAGAGCTGTTACAGGGAATTTTTCACAATCCTTGAGTGGATGGTATTCAGGAATAATCGCCATCAGTTTGTCTTCCTCTAAAAAGATGGTCTCAAACTCGGAGTGTGTCGGCAGCCTCAAAAAGCCGCAGTCTACTCTGCCTGTATGTATCCATTCCTCTATTTCCGTGTAATCACCGAGCAGGAGTTCATAGTCAATATTTGGATAATCCTTTTGGAATTCCTTGATGATATTCGGCAGCCAATGTGTTGCCACACTTGAAAATGTACCGATACGGATAAGTCCAGACTGCAGTCCGTTCAGATCATCCACCTGCATTTTCAGCTTATCAAAATCGGTACAGAGGTTTTGGGCATACGGCAACAGCTTCACGCCGTCACTTGTAGGCTTCACGCCGGTTTTGCTTCGCTCAAGCAACATTACTCCCCATTCTTTTTCCAGGTCGGCAATCATCCGGCTTACGCTCGATTGTGTATAATTTAATATCTCTGCCGCCTTTGTAAAGCTTCCGTACTCAACCGTCTTTACAAAAGAGAGATATTTCTGCAAGTTCATATCCATAAAAAGCCACTCATTCCTAATTGTGATTTATAATATTACAAACATTCGCTTTTGTTATATATACTGTTATGATATACTATCGTCAGTTCAAAGACAAGAGGTATTGTATGAATAACAAGGCGTTCGTTAAATACATATCCGCTCTGCTGCTGTTCGGTTCAAACGGAATAGTGGCAAGCTTTATACAACTCAACAGTCTGCAGATCGTTCTGCTTCGCACTCTGACAGGCAGTATACTGCTCGCGGCATTGTTTTTTCTCACAGGCGGCAAACTCACTTTTTACAGGCACAAGAGGCATTTTTCGTTCCTTGCTGTGTCAGGCATTGCTATGGGAGCGAGTTGGATGTTCCTATATGAAGCATATGCCAGGATTGGCGTGAGCATCGCCTCTCTTTTATACTACTGCGGTCCTGTTATTGTAATGGCTCTGTCACCGCTGTTGTTCAAGGAAAAGCTGAACGCAAACAAAATCGTTGGCTTTCTTGCGGTAATTGTTGGTGTTGTGTTAATAAACGGAAACGCCTTCGGCGATAATGGCGATATTTTCGGTATAGCATGCGGTTTGTTATCCGCTGTGATGTATGCCTTCATGGTCATCTGCAACAAGAAGGCAAAAGCTATTGTAGGATTAGAAAATTCTACCTTGCAACTTATAATTGCTTTTTTAACGGTTGCTGCGTTTGTCGGGATAAAGCAGGGATACGTTATGCAAATCACTTCTTCAAGTATAATGCCGATTCTGATTCTCGGTTTGCTTAATACCGGCATTGGTTGTTACTTATATTTTTCATCTATTGGCAAGCTCAAAGTGCAGACTGTTGCAATATGCGGATATTTAGAGCCTTTGTCGGCGGTGTTGTTTTCGATAGTATTCTTAAGCGAAGAGATGCAGCCACTGCAAATAATCGGTGCGGCACTTATTATTGGTGGTGCTCTGGCAGGCGAACTCTTGAACAAACGGATGTAAAGTCAGACTACACGAGTTTCCTGATCTTTTAGATATTAACTTGTTTATCTTGAAATAATTAACAAGATAGTTTATAATATTTATAAATCATCTTGATATTATCCACAGTGCAATTATTCCTGTTATCACCCCAGATAACAAAATGATAACAGGAGTATCAGAGTGCCGGATAATATAGGTAATGTAAATAGTCAGATTTGTTACAGAGAACAGAAGCAAAATCACCTAAACAAAGTCGTTTAACTTCTGTCGAGTGGGAATAATACGGGAAACCCCGAAATTCCGCATAAACACTGGCTTTTTCAAATCGAAAATGTCTTCGTGACAACGATTTGACAATAATTTCAGATTATTCATAAAAAAGAGCTATCAGATTTCTGACGAAGTCTGGTAGCTCTTTTTACGCTGTATTGTATTATCCGTCACTCCATTCCCAAAAACACAACCGACACCTCTGCTATGACGTGCGAGGGCGATACTGCCCCGTCTGCCTGCGATGCTTCCTCTCCCCTGCCTGACAGACCTATTATCAGATACAGCAGCCATGCGGCGGCTATAATTCCGTACTTTACTGCCGGCTTCATATCCTTGTTGCGCAGCAGCAGAATGGTGAGGGGAATGGGGAATATGAATATCCACCCAAGTACCCACAGCCATGTTTTGCTGCCTGAGCCGTTATGCGCTGTGTTGGGATTCCATGTGTATCCGCAGCTTTGGCAGACGCCAATGGTACGGTAGTTTGCCTGACTTACCGACTGCCTGTTTCTGCCGGACACCAGCAGCCTTTTGCGGGAGCTGGACACTGTTGATGTGGAGGCCCTCTCCCGCCTGAATACCACCTGATGCTGACCGCACCTTGGGCAGTGGGCAACAGAACGGCTTTCCTCTCTTTCGCCAGATGTATCGCCGTAATAGTTGTTGGTTATATTTACTGTGGCTTTTTCCTTTGGCATTGCGCTGCCGCAGTATTCGCAGACCTCCCCACGCACCTCGGCTGAACAATACGGACACTTCATTGACAATCCTTCCTTGCAAAGAAAACTACACATATAATATTGGACAAAAAGCGGTTTATATTATGGGGGAAGGTTTTTTTGTCGGATGAAAATTGTGTTACGGGGGTGCGGATTTTGTTCTTCTGGTTTGGCTGATTTGAGCGAGGGTCGGCAAATTATACGCATAAGAAAACCCTTAACTGTTGATTAATTATCGCAGTTAAGGGTTTTGATATTATCTAAATCTCGATCTAATAGTAAATCCCTAAAGATTTGTGAGTTTATAAAAGTGTTCTAGCATCTTTAATTTTGTTTCTTTATTTCTTTTTGCCACCAATGCCATCGATGATGACACCTTTGACCCCTTTCTCTAAAACACCTTTGATTGCGCTTCTGGTATCCAACCCTAAAGTATCGTCTACCATTTCAAATGCGCCTTTTGTTTTATCAGAAACACGTTTAGCTAAAGTAGTACCAGTAACTGCATCAACAGCCTTACCAGTGAATTTTCTTGCTTCGAGCATACCTGAAAAAGAAAAAACAATCTTGCCAACTGTCGTTTGGATCTCTACATCGCTTAGATGCTGTTTGATTTGTGCAACATCGTTGTAGAATTTAACACTTGCTAATTCAACAACATCTACCAGTTCTCGTACCTTTTTAAAAACGCCTTTATCTCGTTCAATGACGATTTTCGTGGATGTTAATGTAATTTTCAAAGCACCCTTGTAACTCTTACTGGTAGCTGTTCCTTCAAACAATATTACCTCTTCTGCTTGTAAATCCAAATTGCTCATCTAATACACCTCATACCATATTTTATAATCAATTTGCACATATTTTTTCCTTACAAAGATTATATCATAAATATTTTCGTTTTTCAATATCAACTATTATCACTGTTCCGATTCAGTATTTGGGAGCAAATTACTAGCCCACAACCAAGTCGCAGAAGATATTGTGGATATATACAATGTCATCGCCAAGTATCCCTGCCCCAAAAAACAGCCAACAGACCTCCCCACCGAAGTCTGTTGGCTCTCTCTTTTTCCGTTTATTCCCCCCTACCTCCACGGACGCTTGCCCTTTGTCCAGCCCTTTGCTATCCAGTATTCCTTATCAGCGGAGTTGAAACCGTTTTTCTGCATCATTGCCATCATGCTGAAAAAGGCTTTGGTTTTGATGCCCGGCTTTATCTTTCCTGCCCTTCGGGCAATTTTGCGTGCGAGGGCTTTGGTCTTGCGCGCAATGCGTCTCTTTATGCCGGGCTTGACCGCCTCCCAGCGGGTTTCCTGAACGGCGATGCCCAGCTTGTAGGTCTTTGGAATGCCCCAGAAATATGTGCTGTCTTCCATATCCTTTATGGTGCTGCCCATGCCCGCACCGGCGGCTGTTGCTATGCACACCGCCTGCTTGCTGAACATCTTCTCCTCGGGGCGATGCACCATGAAGCGGTAGCCGTAATGGTCAAGGAAGGATTTCATCGCGCCTGTCGCGTGCATGACGTATACGGGGCTTGTGAGGATTATTACATCGGCGGCGTCCATGGCTTCGGTTATGGGGCGCAGCTTTTCGTAGTCGGGACATTTGTCCTCCCTCTCAAAGCAGGCTGCGCACCCACGACAAACGCCGTCAAAATCCTTGGGCAGGAAAAATTCGCTGACCTCTCCCTGCAGGCTGTCGCAAAGCTGCTTTGCCAAATTGTATGTAGACCCCTTGTGGCTCTGTCCGTGTATTACTGCAATTTTCATCATTCTTCCTCCCTGGAATACATTTTTCTGAATTGTCTGATGTGTCGTTCAAGCAATGCGGTCAGCTCCTCCTCCCTCTCCGGCTGGCGGTCGCACATGGTCAGGAGCGTGTATATCGGCGCATGGAACTGCAGTGCCATTGTGTACGGGTCACCGTCTTTAAGCATGCCTGCCTGACACAGCATTGCAAACATTGCACTCTGGTATTTCAGCGAATCGTCTATATACTGTCTGCTGAAAAGCTGTGCCAGCTCGGGGTTGTGGAACTGCTCCAGCGTCAGCATTTTGCGGAACTTTCGTGTATATTCATCGTGCAGAAAGAAATTGAACAGGCTCATGCCCATCTGCACCAGTCCGTCCTCGGAAGCGGCGGCGAAGGTCATTGCGTCGGCGGCGGAATCGTTGCCGTCCATGGAAAGGGCGGCTGCCTGCCTGTCATAGCCGGCTTTCATTTCGTCCAGAATGGCGTTGAATATATCCCGCTTGCTTTTGTAATGCTTGTAAAGCGACGGAGCCTTGATGCCCACCGCTTCGGCAATCTGCGCAACGAATACGTTGGTGTAGCCGTTCTCCGAAAAGAGGGTCAGTGCCGCGTCCAGTATTCTTTTCTTTGTACTCATTGTGTCACCTTCACCTCCCCACGCACCGCCCGTCTGCTGTGCGGGCGGTTGGCTAATTTGGATTAGCTACATTATAGGCTAATTACGATTAGCTGTCAAGTGTTATTTTACTGAATCTGTTTTTCAGCGATAAAGCGAACAATTTTCGGCGCATAAAGAGAAAATTTTCTTCTCAAAGGTATTGACACAGGCAGCTTCGGTAAGTATAACTAAACCATACAGTTTGTATAATTATTAATTGAAAAGGGGTATAACCGAATGAAAAAACTGCTGTGTGCAATACTATGCGTAATGCTGTGCGCGGCTCTGTGCTTTGGGGCGTGGGGCTGCAAGACCACGGGCGAGGGCGGCAAAGCAACAGCCGACCCCATGGTGATAATCGACAACGAATACATTAAGCAGACGGTGGTCAGTGCCAACTTCAATTACGACGGCGACTATGTGCTGGGCACCACAGTTGAAAACAAAACCGACCGTTCCCTGACCGTGGACTGGAGAATCTGCACCGTCAACGGTGTGGTTTTCATGGTGAGAGAGCAGATGGAGGTTCAGCCCAAGTCCTCCGGCGTATTGGAGCTGGAGTATTACGACTGGTACCTCGAGGAGGTCGGCATCACCGAGGTTGACGAGCTGGGCTTCTATGTAATGGTATCCGACACAGAAGAGCGCTGGAGCGGTGATCCCCTTTATACGGGAGTCTGCTATCACTATCCCGACGGCAAGAGCCCCGACGAGGCAACCCGCTTTGTGCGTCAGTCCAAGGAGAGCGATATTGTCGTCGAGGACAGCGAGGATGCCACCTTCATCGTGGACAGCATGGAGTTCGATAGCTACGGCAACTGGAATGTCAACTGCTACTTTGTCAACAACACCGACGAGCCGATGATCTATGAGGTGAAAACCCTGACTGCAGACGGCTGGCTTTTGGATCCCTACGGCACATTAGCCTACCTGCTCCCCCACAGTTGCTGTTTACAGAGCATCGAGGTAAACAAACAGCTCTTTGAAAAGAGCGGCATCACCACCCCCACCGAGCTGAGGTTCGTTATCGATAAGTCCGATGTCCTTACCAACGACGATTACTTTGGAGCCACCGAAACCTTCACCGTATACAACAGCACCGATGGTCTGGTTGCGGTCACCTCTCCGGAGAGAACACCTGTCGCCGGTGAGGTCACTCTGGTGGACAACGAGTACTTCACCATGATAGTTGAGGGATACGGCGAGGGTGCGCTGAGCGGTACCTCCTTCGCCTGCTACTTCGAGAACAACAGCGACAAAGAAATCACCATCAATGTTGACGAGGTGACCATTGACGGAAAAATTTACAATACCTTCGCCTATGTGACCCTCGAACCCGGCGTCAAGACCTGGACGACCGCTGATGTCAACGACCTTGAGGACTGCACCGGCGTTGAGAAGTTTGTCTTCAGAATCAGGGCTACCGACGACGAATACAACGAGCTGATGCACGAGCTTGTCACCTACCAGCCCTGACGCTCCTGATTTATCCTGATTATTTTATGCAAACCACCCCCGCTCCTGTCGGACAAAAACGGCAGGGGCGGGGGCTTTTGTTGTTTTGTTCTGTTGCTTGGGAACGACCGTGGCTGGCTGTGAGATGGCTCTTTTCCTTATCAATTTCCCGCTGATTAATAGATGCGCAGCTCCGCCCTGCAGAAGCCTGTCACAAAATCCATCAGCTCCAGAATAATGTCCTCGGTTTTTTCATCGCACTCTGCCCTCATTTCCGCCAGAGTGCTGTACATACATTCCTTATCCATTCCTCGGTTTTTAAAGTCCACCAGACACTCCCGAAGAGCAAGCAGGTCGCTGTTGCCGCTCTCAAGCTGCTGCATCAACGATTTCCTAAAGCATTGTTTAATTATCATTTGTTTTCCTTTATTTTCATTTTTGCCGCAAGTCAAATCGGGGATATTTTCATTTATACGCACTGTATTTCATATATACTTAGGTGCCGTCAAGTATTATTCGCAAATTAGTTTGCAGTCGCTCAGAATCGCGAAATTAATTGTTCGAGTTCCTCCATGCTTAACCAAGGCTGATAACGATGTAATATACTATGACAATTGGAGCAAAGCATTACCAAATCCTCAATTCTTGTCGGTTCATTCTTTGTTCTTACAGATATAAATTTTTTATGGTGTACTTCAATAAAGTCTATACCACGCTCGCCATACTTTTTGCAAAAATCAAACCCACACGCCTCACAGAAGAGTCTGCCGGCATGTTCTTCTATAAATCTAGTTTTTGCTAAAGCAACAAGCGATACGTTTCTTTCGTGAGAAAGGTGCATTGCAAGTTGTTCTTCGCCTTCTAGATACTCTTCTGTCTGCTCACTAATACTTATTGGAGAAAAGAATTCTTCGTCGAAATCTTCTATCAGATCTCCTGCAAAATAATCTATATGACCCTTAATAATATCCCTAAAATTGCTAATCTCAACTATACCATTGCATCGCTCAAGCTCACTAGAAATAATCAAATGAGCAGTTCTGTTCCTGCTGTTATCAGAGAAAGCCTCAGTCAATGATACATTGTATTTTTCAAAAAGATATTGTAACCTATGAATAACTCCGCTCACATACAAACGAAGAGGAGATAAAGTGTGTCCAATATACTTGTCATTAATTTTCCGCAGTTTTGCATAATAAGTAAAACGTACACTTTTTGATGATGTAGTGGTTCGTTTTTCTGCTTTAAACACACTATCGGGATAAAGACCAATCATTTGAACTCTGCAAATTCCATTTCTGTTAGGTCTTTCCCAAATATCAATAGTAGCCAACTCCTTTAACATAGCAGACAGTTCACTTGATATTTTTATTCTATATTCTTTTCCATTATCATCGTGTAATACTACTATGTCACCATCAATATCCGAGCTGCGTAGATTTTTTAGTACACTTAGGTCGTCGCAATACACTCCCTCATATATGCATCTAAACAAACAATGATAATATTTTGAGTTATACTCTTCATGTAAATCAATATCACTTAATATTTCTAAGTAGCTAGTGTATGTTATAAAAACCTCTTCTGCATTCTTCTTCGCTTCTTCCCATAGTTTCGTTTTATCGACCTCGAGGATTAGCTGTTGAAATCTTTCTGCATTTTCTACGTTTCGTTCATTCAGCCATTCCGCAAACACACCTAACATATAGCAAATCGTTGTTACCCTCTTACGCGAATTCGGCTTTAAACTTATAATCTTACTATATAGCTCATCAAGATCATAATAAAGAATATCCATTGAAAAATCTTTCAATACATATCGAGCTACCTTTGCAGTATTAGGATTATTTATTGATGATATAAAGTCATTTATATGATCCATGTTGCCTCCTGTATTATTTATCAACTACAGTATTATCGACATTATATCACATTCTTCGCTTTGTATCAACTAACCTATGAATCCCCCTTGCCGCTGCAAACACTGAAGCGACAAGGGGGATTCCTCTATCTATCCATTATACTCGGTCCGCCAGAATCTCCATCGCCCTGACATACCCATCAAAGCCCAAGCCCTTGACTGTGGCGACACAGGCGGCGCGGACATAGGAAACGCGGCGGAATTCCTCGCGGGTGTCGGGGTCGGAGATATGCACCTCTACGGTGGGGATACCCACTGCCTTGACAGCGTCCAGCAGGGCGACACTGGTGTGGGTGTACGCACCGGGGTTGATGACGATGCCGTCATATTCCCCCAATGCCTGCTGAATCCAGTCCACAAGCACGCCCTCATGGTTGCTCTGGCGGCAGACCGCCTCCACCCCCAGCCGCTCGGCCTGGGCGTGAATGAGGGCAACCAGGTCGTTGTAGGTTGCTTTGCCGTATATTTCCGGCTCACGGATTCCCAGCATATTCAGGTTGGGTCCGTTAAGCACCAGTATTTTCACAGAAATCCCTCCATATCTGTTGGGCTGCCTCCTGCGGAGCGGCGTTGTTGGTCACGCACACATCACGGAAGGCTTCGTACAGCGGCTTTCTCACTGTATACATCTCCCCAAGGTCGGTGCCAAGGGAAAGGGGGCGACCCTCGCGGCTGAGCAGGGTCAGGTCGCGCTCGATGTGATACACGCGCCCTGCGCGGCGCAGAGGGGCGCGGTTGTCGGGTGTTACCACCACTCCCCCGCCGCAGGCAATGATGCACCCGCGCTTCTTTGAGGCGGCAAGCACCGCTTCATGCTCTCTGCGGCGGAATCCCGCTTCGCCCTCGGCGGCGAAGATTTCAGGAATGGTCATACCCGCAGCGGCAACGATGTCCGCGTCAAGGTCGATAATTTCACGCCCGCTCATTGCTCCCAGCAGCGCACCAACGGTGCTTTTGCCGCTGCCGGGCATACCGATAAGCACAATATTGTCCGTCTTTTGCGCAATGGAAGCGAGGATTTCCTCGGTGCGACGGTCGTCAATGGCTCTGCCGAAGAAATGCTCCTCGGCGGCCTTTGCCTGATGCACCAGCATGGGCAGACCGCCCGCTGTGGGAATCCCTAAATGCTCTGCACGCAGCAGAAAATCGGTACGGCGGGGATTGTACACAAGATCAATCACGCCGGAGCAGCCCGAAAACAGCGAAGGGTCGATTATCATGCCCTCTTCGTTTGGGAACATACCGACAGGGGTGGTGTTTATCAGAATGTCCGCGTCGTAATGGCGGCTTATGTTGCCGTAGTTGTCCTCGCCGGAGCGGGAGATGACCACCACCTGCGCCGCGCCAAGCTGCGCGGCAACGTACCGGGCAGACAGCGATGCGCCGCCGCTGCCGAATATCAGCACCTTTTTACCTGCAAGGGTAATTCCCGCGCGCTGTATGGTGTATTGCAGCCCTGCCGCGTCGGTGTTGTAACCGGTGACAGTGCCGTCATCACCGCGGACGATGGTGTTGACACTGCCGATGGCCTGTGCCTCGGGCGAAAGCCTGTCGCAGTATTCCATAACGGCAACCTTGTAGGGTATGGTGACATTTACGCTGCCCAGCTTTTCCTGCCGCAGGAATCCCGCAAGCTCCTCGGGCTCAAGCTCGATAAGGCGATAACCGCCGCAGCCAAGCTGTGCGTGAATGTCTGCGGAATAGCTGTGCCCCAGCTTGCGCCCAAGCAGTCCGTATATGCGCTCAGACATCTCAGACCTCTGCATAGCAGCCGAGGAAGGTGAAGCTTTCGCAGGTGCGCTCCAACTCTTCCAGCATGGACACCACGCCTGCCTCCCGCACGTTTGCGTCCAGCTCCAGATAGAAGATGAACTCGAAGTTGCGTCCGGTGACAGGGCAGCTTTCCAGCTTTACCATGTTTATGCCGCGTGCCGACAGCATGGAGAGAATATCGCTGAGCGCGCCCGGCTTGTTGGGGCAGGAGATGATAAGGCTGGTGTGGGAAGAGCCTGCATAGATGGCGGGCTTCTTGGCAATGCAGATGAATTTGGTGTAGTTATTCTCGCTGTCCTGAATGTCGTCACGAAGGACGTTAAGACCGTACAGCTCCACGCAGGCGGGGGAAGAGATGGACGCCTTGGTGACATCGCCGCTTTCGGCAACAATCTTTGCGGCAAGGGCGGTGTTGGCGCAGGGAATAATCTTTACGTCAGTGCCGAGGGAGGAAAGGAATGCACCGCACTGACCGATGGCCTGCTCGTGGGAATAGATTTCCTTTATGTCGGAAAGCTTTGCGCCGGGCAAAGCCAGCAGCTCGTGACGGATATTCATGCGGGTCTGGCGCACGATGCTGCAGGAATAACGCTGCAGCAGCTCGTAGACGGCACGCACCGAGCCGTTAATGTTGTTCTCAATAGGCAGCACGCCGTATTCGCAAAGGCCGGAATCAACTGCGCTGAACACCGACTCAAAGGTCTTGAAATACATGATGTTTGCGCGGGACATAAGCTTTTCGCAGGCCTGCTGGGAATTGCTTCCCTCCACGCCCTGACAGGCTACCATGCCGCTTCTGGGGAAGAGCTTCTCTGCGGGCAGCAGAGCAGCATCAACCAGCGCACTGATTTTGCTGTCACCGCTGTTGACCTCGCACTGACGTGCCTTGGAAAGGTCGATAAGGCGGCTGAAAAGCTGATAGGCATAGTCGCCGTACTGCCCTGCCTTGCCGCTCATGTCAGAGAGTATTTCCCGCTCCCGCTGACGGTTGACGATGGGCAGCGCGTTTTCCTTTTTATATTCAGCCACCTGCTCGGTAAGCTCCATGCGCTTTATGAATAAATCCAGAATCTGCTGGTCAACTGTGTCGATTCCGCTTCTCAGTTCCTTGATGTCCATGGTGTTATCCTCCATAACTAATATGATATATAATTACTGTATGCAGAGTTTTCCGCCCAGAGCGGCGTAGTCCTCAAAAAACGCGGGATAGGATTTGTTCACTGCACCGTAGCCAGTGATTGTGACCTCTTCGGTGCAGCCCACTGCGGCAATAGCCGCCGCCATGACGATACGGTGGTCGCCCTGCCCATGGGTGCTGCCGCCGCGAAGTCCGCCGCCGCGCACGATAAGCCCGTCAGCGGTTTCTTCGGCATCACCGCCAAGGTCGTGCAGCAGGTCGGCACAGGCGGCAAGGCGGTCGCTTTCCTTTATGCGCAGCCGCTCGCCATTGACAAACCTCGTTTCACCCTCGGCAAAGGCGGCAACCATTGCAAGGGCGGGCAGCAGGTCGGGGGTCTCGTCAATATCAACCTCACAGCCCACAAGCCGACCGCCTGAAACGGTCACGCTGTCGCCGTCTGCTGTTACCTTTGCGCCAAATCGTCTGAGCAGGTCGGTTATTGCCTTATCGCCCTGCGGGGAATGGGCTCGGAGACCTGTGACAGTCACGCTGCCGCCTATGGCACCCATGCACAGCAGAAACGCGCCGTTTGACCAGTCGCCGTCAACGTCCACCTGACCGACCGAGCGGTAACGCTGCCCTGCGGGAACAAGGTAGCCACAGTGTGATTTCTTTATCTCAATGCCGAATCGCTTTAATACGTCCAGCGTAATGTCCACATAGGCACCTGAGCGCAGCGCATCGGTCAGGATTATCTCGCTTTCGCCGCCTGTGAGCGGCAGTGCCATCAGCATTCCTGTGATATACTGAGAGCTGATGCCCCCGGGCAGGCGGTAATCCCCTGCGTTCAGCCGTCCGCTGATTTCAAAGGGCAGACGGTCGCTTGAGAATGCCACTCCGCCGCCTGTCAGTGCCTCCCGCAGCTCGCCTATGGGACGCTGGGGAAGCCGCCCCTGACCGACAAATGCCGCGCTTTCACATACAGCAGCCGCCACAGGCAGCATAAAGCGCAGTGTGGAGCCGCTCTCGCGGCAATCCAGCAGGGGGCGCGGCGGAATATTGCTCACGGGAGTGACAACAACACGGTCGGCTTGCTTATCTATGCCCGCGCCGATGGCACGCAGACAGCCTATGGTGGCATCTATATCCTCCGAGCTGCCCCTCATCATCAGTGTGGTCGGGCGGTCGGCAAATGCCGAGGCGATAAGCAGGCGGTGGGCATCGGATTTGGAGGGTATCGCTGCCACTTTGCCGCACAGCAGGGAAGGCGTGACGGTTATTTTGTCGCTCATTGTGTCATTCACTCCATTCCGTCAGCAAAAAGCCCGCTCATATCTTCAAGGCTGACCTCTTCAAAGAAGCAGTCGCCAATATCCCGGATAAGCACCACGCTCACTCCCGCGGCGGTACGCTTTTTGTCGTTTTCCGCGATGACGGACATTTCCTCAGCACTGTATGCTGTGCCGGCGGGCAGTGCGCAGTTTTTCAGCGCGGCTTCTATGCGGGCGGCGCACTGCGCTGTGCAGTTTCCTCGGGCAGCAGATGCGCGTGCCATTATCCCAAGCCCCATTGCCACAGCGCGTCCGTGGGGTATGGTGTATCCGCTGAGCTTTTCGATGGCGTGTGCCGGTGTGTGACCGAGGTTGAGCAGCTTACGCAGACCCGATTCCTTTTCGTCCTGCTCCACTACGCTTGCCTTGTAGCGCACACAGCGGTCGATAACCGCCTGCGGGTTGGCACAGGCTGTGCCATCTTCAAACATGGCAAATAGCTCGGCATCGCCCAGGATGGCGGTCTTTACTGCCTCCGCCAGACCGTCGGCGTAAACCTCCGCGGGCAGTGTGGCAAGGCAGTCGGTGTCGCACAGCACTGCCTTGGGCTGAATGAAAAGCCCTGCCAGATTCTTGCCGGCGTCAAGGTCTATTCCCGTCTTGCCTCCGACAGAGGAATCTATTGCGGCAAGCATGGTGGTGGGCATCTGAATGTAATCTATGCCGCGCATATAGCAGCCTGCGGCAAAACCGGTCATATCGCCAACAACGCCGCCGCCAAGGGCGATTGCGCAGTCCTTGCGGGTAAGCCCCGAGCGGGCGAAAAACTCCAGAATACTGCCGAAGGTGCTTATATTCTTGGACTGCTCCCCTGCCTCAAAGGCAAAGGAGGTTACGGCAAAACCCGCCGCCTCCAGCGAGGCACGCACCCTGCCGAGATACAACGGCTGCACGTTGCTGTCAGTAACCACAGCCACCCGCCGCGTTGCAAGCAGGGAAGCCAGTATGCCGCCGCAGCCGTCCACTATACCCTGTCCGATTGTAACATCATAGCCCTCGCCCACATTGACGCGGACGGTACTGTAAATATTCATCAGTTGCCTCCTGCACTGGCTTTCTTCTCGCGTCCGTCACGGAAAAGCGCACGCAGCGCAGCTTCGTCACGCCCGCGCAGTGCGGTGATATATTCCTGCAGGTGAGCTGCCAGCAGCTCTGCCTGCTCGGTGAGGTAGTCGGCATTGTCCATGCACAGCTCGGTCCACATATCCTCGTCCAGATGAGCCACACGGGTCATGTCCCTGTAGCTGCCCGCAGAGAAGCCCCTCTGACGCTGTGCCTCGGGGGATTTTATATATGCGCTGGAGGTGATGTGGGCAAGCTGGGAGGTGTATGCGATAATGCGGTCGTGCTCGTCGGGGGTGGTGTACACCATTCGCCCGAAGCCGATGTCGGTAAACAGCTTTTCCAGTGTTTCCAGAAGCTGCGGGGTGGTACGCTCATCGGGTGTCAGTATCATGGGCGCGCCTGCGAAGAGGGTGTCTGCGGAGTTGATGAACTTCCCTCTCTCCTTGCCTGCCATCGGGTGACCGCCGATGTATGCAAAGCCATATTGGTCAGCTATGGCGGACAGCTCAGCACAGACAGTGCGTTTTACGCCGCACATATCAATCACAGCAGCGTTTTTTGAAATGCTTTCCGCATGGCTCTTCACCCATTCCACCGCAGCGGCGGGGCGCAGTGCCACAAGAATAATATCGCACTGCGGAAGCTGCTCTTCTCCAAGCTCACCATCGATTGCTCCGCACAGGCGGGCAAGCAGCATGGTCTCTTCGTTTATATCACAGCCGTACACAGTGTGGCTTGTGCGGGCCTTTATGCTCTTTGCAAGTGAGCCGCCTATAAGACCCAGTCCAACAACAGCAATATTCATCATTCGTCCTCCAGACCATTAAGGAAGCCCTTCATTGCGTGCAGCTTGCGGCTGAGCTTGTCGAATGCGACGGGGTTGAGGGACTGCGGGCCGTCGCACCATGCGCGGGCGGGGTCGTTGTGTACCTCGATGATAAGACCGTCCGCGCCGCCTGCCACAGCAGCCATTGCCATGGTGGGCACCAGTGCCGATTTGCCTGTCGCGTGGCTGGGGTCAACAATCACGGGGAAATGGGAAAGCTGCTTGAGTACAGGTATCGCCGCAAGGTCGAGGGTGTTGCGGGTGTAGGTTTCGTAGGTGCGTATGCCGCGCTCGCAGAGAATGACATTCTCGTTGCCCTCGGACATGATGTACTCCGCGCTCATCAGCCATTCCTCGTAGGTGGCGGACATACCTCGCTTTATCATTACCGGCTTCTTCTGTGCGCCCAGCTCCTTGAGCAGGTTGAAGTTCTGCATATTGCGTGTGCCAACCTGAATGACGTCAACGTCATCGAACAGGGGAAGCTGGGAGATTTCCATTATCTCGGTGACGATGGGCAGTCCGGTTTCCTGCTTTGCCAGCTTGAGCAGGCGCAGACCCTCTGCGCCAAGGCCCTGGAATGCATAGGGAGAGGTGCGGGGCTTGAACGCGCCGCCGCGCAGCATGGTGGCACCGCTTGCCTTGACCGCCTTGGCAACGGCAATCATCTGCTCCTCGGTCTCCACCGAGCAGGGGCCTGCCATCAGGGTGAGAGTACCGCCGCCTATCTGGGTATCGCCCACCTTGATGACGGTTTCCTCGGGGTGGAACTTGCGGTTGGCGTTCTTGAAGGGCTCCTGAACACGCTTTACGCTCTCGACGATGTCCAGCGCGGAAATAAGGTCGGCGTCCAGTCTGGAGGTATCGCCTACCAGACCGAGAATGATGTGGGAATCACCGGTGCTGGTGTGAATCTGAATATTCTTGCTTTCCAGCCAGTTGATGAGATAATCGAGCTGAGTCTGGTTGGGGTCTTTCTTGAGAACGACTATCATGATAAATACCTCCGTCAGAAAAAAAATAAAGCCCGCAACTTCCGTTGCGGGCGAAAATTATATGTATGCAAAGTGCTGAGCCTGCTTACACATCATTTATTACCCGCATTGAACCAACCGAAATAAGCCTTACCGGTAAAACCGGCAAAGCTGATAAAGCTAAAGTAGCGGTATTCGGCTGTGCGGATAACGTCAGACATAACGGCTTTCTCCTTTGCTTGATGGTTAGATTGTAGCACGCACTTTAGCCATTTGCAATAGTGAAGTTGTACAATGATGGGATTTTTATTTCTGATATTTTTCACTATTGCAATATTATTCATTCGGGCGATAATTAATTCACTCTGTGCGGGGTCTGAAATGCTCAGTATTTTTCCAGTTCGTTTTCTATATCAGCTTTCAGCCGCTCCCAGTCGGGGTCTATGCCCTCCCCGCTGTGCCACATTACTGTTACGCGGATATTGTCCTCCTGCAAGCCACTCAGCCATTCGGTCAGAAATTCCTCCAGCTCAATGCTTTCCGGATAATAGCTTGCCCACTCCTCTTCTGCGCATAGCTGAGCCATTTCCCTTGTGGGCCACACAGGGAAGTATTCCCTGTCCTCAAGCCCCAGCGTCGCCCAACCCTCGTCGTCCTTCAGCGACCACACCTCTTCAAAGTCAGCGACCTTTTTGATGAAATATTCGTACTGCTTGCTTTTGTCAGCGGCAAAAACGCCCTGTATTTCTTTGCTGGTCATGTTATTCCTCCATAGCAGTATTTGCTGGCGGTGTGTTTCTGATGTATATTAATTATACCATAGGAATGTATACCGTTCAACAGGCAGCAATGAAATATACCCCTTTCCCCTTTATTGTGATATGATATAGCAAAAGCAGACAAATCATCAACCCAAAAAATAATTTTCCTTTCCATGAAAAATATCGCCCTGCTAATGTGTGTTGCAGGTGAAAGGAGGTTTTGCCGGTGTATTCGTTTGGTACCGATGAATACATAGGGCACGCGGTCAAGCTCTGCAGCCAATCCATGCTGCGGGCGGCTTACACCGTGCTGCACTGCACCGCCGATGCCGAGGATGCGGCACAGGAGGCATTCGTGCGGCTGATGACCCGACAACCCAGCCTGCGCGACGATGAACACATGAAGGCGTGGCTGCTGCGGGTGACCATCAACATTGCCCGCAATATGCACCGCGCACAGGCAAGAGCCGGTCAGCCCATAGACGAACAGATTCCCTGCCCGCCCGGTGAGGACGGGGAGCTTCTTGAGCTGGTGCTGTCACTGCCGGAGAAATACAGCACTGCTATCCACCTTTACTACTACGAGGGCTATTCCATCAACGAGATAGCCGATATACTGATGATACCGCCCGCCACAGCCGGCACACGTCTGGCCCGCGGCAGGAAAATGCTGAAAGAGATGCTGGAAGGAGAGAGCAAGCCGTGAGAAATATCCAAAAGGAATACAGAGAGCAGCTTGACCGC
>SVPT01000042.1 GCA_015065695.1 Oscillospiraceae bacterium
GGTGGTGGTGGCAGCAGGACGGGCGGTGGTGGTCAGCCGCACAGTGGAGGCTGCTGTGGTCTCCGCGGGCTGGGGCTGTGTTTCGGGCACGTCGATGTTGACTATCACATCTTCGGGCTGCTCATCTTCCGCCAGCTCCTGCGCGAAGTCGCCCTCAGGAAGGTCTTCGGAAAGCTCCTCCTGAATCATCTCGCCGTACACCTCGCTGCGGAGGTCGGAATTGCTGGAAAGGGGGAGAGAGGGGTCGGTGTCGTTGACAAGATAGAAAACCAAAATAACCAGAGCCACATTAAGCAGCAGGGAAATTGTCAGTACAACATTCTTCATAGGACTGTTTCTGTTCATTGGTTTACCTCCGATGTAAACAGTAAGGCTGAACCGGTGGCTCAGGCGTTGATGATGGAATTGAGGGTGTTGAGAATATCCTGACACTCGGCGCTGCCGTCATTGTTACGGCTGTAGTAGTCGTAGGCGTAGAGAGCCACGGAATCGAAGGATTCGGAGCAGCTGTCGGAGTAGATGACACGCTCGTCGCCGCAGACATCACGATAGATGACATAGCCGCGGCCGGTGATGACGGTGCTGAAGTAGCTGGTGGGAATGTCGGTGAGCACGCCTGTGTAGGTCATGGAGGTGCTGTCCTCGCTGAGCAGACGGTTTGCCTTGATTTTCAGCACATCGGGGGTGTGTACGGTAAGCTCCTGACTGCCAAGGCGGTCGGCGGGTATCATGATTGTACCATATTCCACAATGTCGGTGGACTTGTATGCCTCGTCCTTGCCGAGGGTGAAGCCGAAGCGTATGCCGTAGGGCTGGGTAATGCGAATGCTCGCGCCCAGAAGCTCAAGAGAAATGTCGGGTGTTACGTCCACAACGCACTGTGCGGAGAAGCTGCCGGATACAGCGGTCAGTACGGTCACGCCGTAGCCCTTGGCGGTAACATAACCGGTGGGGGAAACCTCAGCGATGGCAGGGTTTGCGGAAGCCCATGTGATATTCTGCGGACACTCCAGAGGTATGACGGAAGCGTAAAGCTGTACGCTCTCGCCGCTGTGGAGATTGAGGGACTGGGCACTGATGCTGAGACTCTGGGGAATGGGGGCAGCGGTGGTGGTTGTGGTAGTGGTCGCGATGGTGGTTTGTGTTGTGGTGTCGTAGCGGGTCAGGTCGTATCTGCGCACCAGCTCGCACAGCTTGTCGGCGTAACCGCTGTCGGTGGCGTAGTGACCATCAGCGAGAATCTGCGCGGCAACTACATATGACTCGGTATCGGTGATGCCTGTGTAACGCAGTGTGCCGTCGGTGAAGGTGGCAGTGGTGATGTAGCTACTGTGGTCGAGTATGCTCTGCTCAAGGCTTGCGTACTTGCGGAATTCGGCGGTGATGGTGATAAGCTGACCGTCACGCTCCTCCTGCGTTTCCTTGGTGTACACCTCGCCGCTCCAGTCGCCGCTGCTGAGGGTCTTCTTCATGCCGAAGAGGCTGTTGGCATTCTGTGCAAGCTCGCTCTGTCCGTAGCCCGATTCCAGAATAGCCTGTGCAATGGTGATGGATGCGGGAATGCCTGTGGTGTCCATGTCATCGGTGCAGAGGGGGCCGATGGCCTCGATAAACTGCTCGGCGGTCATGCCAAGCAGGGTGGATGCCTGTGCGTTTCCGTCATTGAACACGCGGGTGGTGGTAGTGGTGGAGGGGGCTGCCTCGGTGGCAGTGGTGGTCACCTCGGTAACAACAGGTGCGGTGGTGGCAGTGGTGGAAGCAGTGGTGGTAACACTGTCTGCCGAGCCCTTTGCGGGCAGGTTGTATGTAGCCTGAATACCGTCTGCGATGGCGGAGGCGATGAGCTCGGTGTTGTTGATTATCCATGCGGCGGTGTCGGCGCGGTCGTGGAATTCCAGCTCAAAGAGCAGGGTGGGAATACCCAGCGCACCGGGGTTGCGTACCTCGCCGTAGCCGTAGCCGCTGAGGTAGTTCATGCCGTTGATAAGCTGGGTGACGGTGCTGCCAAAGGGGGAGATATTGCCCATGGAGCGGACAAGGTTATCAGCAAGACGCTGGCTGGTTGCGGAGCCTGCGAAATAATAGCCCTGCGCGCCGCAGCCTGTGCCGGCGGAACCGCTGGCGTTGGAGTGGAGAGCGAGATAGAGGTCTGCGCCCATGTTCTTCGCCTCAAGGGGACGACCGGTCTTGCCGATGGGGGTGCTTCTGTCGGCAATGAATACGGTGCAGTCGTAACGCTCTTCCAGCACAGCCTTAAGCGCAACGGCAACGCGCTGCATCTGCAGATGCTCGTTGGTGTTGCCCACCTTGTAGGGGTTGGCGGTCTGGTTGGAGGGGGAGAGGTAGATGACAGGCTTGTCGCCTGCGGTGTAGGTCTTTTCAGGGATTGCACGGTAGTTGTTGTAGATATTCACATTCAGGCGGCTGACCCAGCCGAAGGTGCCTCCGTACTGGACCTTGAACCAGGAGTAGCCGTCGGAGCCTGCGGCATCGTCGATGGCGACATACGCGCCTGTGCCATTAACGGTGGCAACGGCTGCAGCCGACTTGCTGGGGGTGGCGCGCAGCACAACAGTGCCCGCCGGCACGACGTAGCGCATCAGGTGGGAGTTGTCGCTGTACACATCGTCTGCGGCAATGAACAGCTTTGCGGAGCTGCCGCTGTAAATCCAGCCGCTGCGGGCATTCTGCAGCATAATTTTGTACCATGTGCCGCCGTCCTCTGCGGCTGCTTCGCCAAGGAAGCGGTATGTAGAATTCTGGTATACCGTCGCAACGGAGGTATAGCCTATGCCCGCGCCGCCGCGCACCACCGCTGTGCCGTCTGTGACGGTGACGAGGGTGGTGTTGGCCGCCTCCGCAACAAAGAAGGCAGGGCTGACTGCGGCAATGTTGATGGTCAGCAGCAGGGCTATGCACAGCACGATGGCATATCTGCGCCGTCTCTGCTCAGGGAATCTTGTAAGGAAATTCTTAAACAGCTTCATTTTGTCACCCCGTGGTTTTGTACCTGCGTTAAGCATTTGAATATCTAATTATGTGGTTATAATCAATTGCATACTAATATATATAGACATTATAAAATACCCCGCCGCAGTTTGGAACAGCGACGGGGCATATTTAAGAAATTATTTACAGTGTATTAACAAAGTGACTGTCAGTTACCGCTGATGACAGCCTTTTTGGCATTCTCAAGGGCATCAATTACGCGGTCGCACCACTGGTCGAACTCGGGATCCTCAACCTGATACTCCTTGTGTGCCAGCACATAGGCGATGGTCTCGGCAACGCCCTGGTCGAAACGCTTGGTGGCGGCAAAACCGGGCACCAGACGGTGCAGCTTGCTGTTGTCGAACACCACAGAATTGGACTTGTCACCGATGAGACCGCCCTCAAAATCATAATCGCTGACGGCGGCAAGGAAGTCGGAGGGGACGTAGTAGGGCTTGAACTCGACACCCAGCACCTGAGCGATGGTGAAGTATATCTGATTCCATGTCACAGTTTCGTCAGAGGTAATCTGCACAGCCTCACCAATGGCGTGGACGTTGCCCAGCAGACCGATGAATGCGCGGGCGAAGTCGGTGTTGTGGGTCATGGTCCAGAGGGAGGTGCCGTCGCCGTGGATAATGACCGGCTTACCCTCCATCATGCGCTTGATGACCTGCCAGCTTCCCTTGTTGCCATGCACTCCCATGGGGACGGAACGCTCGTCATAGGTGTGGCTGGGGCGGACGATGGTTACGGGGAAGCCGTTCTCGCGGTACATACGCATGAGGAAATCCTCGCAGGCAATCTTGTTGCGGGAGTATTCCCAGTAAGGGTTGGCAAGGGGAGTGCCCTCGTTGATGCGGTAGTCGCTCAGGGGCTTCTGGTAGGCGGAGGCAGAGCTGATGAAGAGGAACTGCTTGGTCCTGCCGCTGAAGAGCCGATAGTCGCGCTCAACGTGTTCGGGAGTAAATGCGATGAAGTCGCACACTGCGTCAAACTGCATACCGTCCAGCTTGGCGGCGGTGTCTGCCTCGTCGTGTATGTCTGCGGTGATAACCTGTACATTGGGGGAGAGCATATCGCTGCGGTTGCCGCGATTAATAAGATAAAGCTGATGTGCGGGGTCGTTCATGAGCTGACGGGAAATAGCTGCACTGATGGTGCCGGTGCCGCCGATAAACAGTATCTTCAAATTTATATCCTCCTGACAAGTTGAAGTTTTTGGCTTGTAATGCCATTATAATAGCATTTGCGGCAGTTTTCAAGCGTCAGAAGGGCTTTGCAAATATTATATTTGACTTAAATAACAACGCCCAGCATCATCATTTCCTCAATGCGCTCATAAATCGTACAAACCTCTTCTATGGGTAGTGGATTTGTGCCCTTGCCCACCTCTATGGTGAACCCGGGGCGGCGATACTTTTCGATAAACCAGTCCTTGAAACCGGCATGGGAGGCAATGTCCTCCGGCTGGGCGGCGGTGTAGCCGCAGGAAGCGGCGAGTACCTTTGCCATCAGCGCAGAGCGGGCAGGGGTGTGCTCGCCGTACTTCCAGTAGATTTCCTCGCCCTGCGAGTGAAATGCGAAAACACTGCGGAAGTTCATCTGCCTGCACAGCCGCACCATTGCCTGTGTTTCAGGCTCACTGTGCGGTGCGCTGCCTCCGTAGCGACGGGGTGCGGGGGCATCTATGCCGAGGGAGTGTTCAAGCTGGCGGGAGATGTGCCACCCAGCGTCATAGTTGCGGTTGAGGTCTACCCCTCGTGCGTTGGCGTTCCAGTCGGAAAGGTCGCCTCTGCTTATGTGCCGCACCTCATCTGCCAGTATGCCCGCGCTGTCTGTGCCGCTCAGCACCAGCTCAACGCCGTCGGGATTGACACAGGGCACTATCACAAGACCGTGGTCAAGCATGGCGCGGCGGCAGTCAACCTCCGCAATGTGCCTGTTTTCGTCAAGGGCGATGCAAAGCTGCTCGGCAAAGCGCAGCAGCAGCACCGCCGTCAGCCATTCCTGTGCGTGAAAGGCTCCGGTATACAGCACGGGCTGACTGCTGTTGCCCACCCGCAGGACAGTAATGGGTCGCCCCAGTACGCTTTTGCCGATGGGAAAGCTGGATATAAAGGAATACCTTCTGCACAGCGCAGCGATTTGCTTGTTTCGGGTTTCGTTAAGCGGAAGAGCATTGGTAATGATATTTTCCATAGCAGGCTCACCTCGTAAAATTCTGTCGAAAAAATTCTATGTGCAATGGCACATATATATGCGGCAGTACAGGCTTCTGCCATGTTTACAGGCAATAAAAAAATCAGCAGGGCTGCCGTTGCAACCCTGCTGCTGTATTGATTATTCGCTGACCTGCTGAGCGTTGGAAGCGAGGTCGGGATAGGCCTCCAGAATACTGTCGAGCAGCTCTGCGGAGGTGGTGTAGTAGTTGATTGCCTTTTCCATCTTGCGCTTGCTCAGGTCAAGACCCTCGGGATAGACCATCAGGGAAAGACCCAGCTCATCGTATTCGGGGTCATCGTCGGCGTAGTGTATCGCCTCACCGAAGGAAGTGCCCTTAATGGGAATCCAGCGGGGGAGACCGTTGCGGGACTCGAAGATTTCCTCGCCGTAGTTTTCCACAACGCTGTCGTAATGCACCTTGTCAATCAGCATGAGGGAGCACTGGCGCAGACCCTTTGCGTCCTGGTCAAAGGTGAGTACACCGACAGCACCCATGTAAGGCTCCTGGGAGAAGAAGTTGTGGTCGGGGACGGTCACTGCCACCTCGCCGTTGCCGTCAACGTCCTCGCCGCAGGCGGTGAGTACCTCGTACAGCTTTTCCATGCTGGAGTGCTTGAAGTTGGTATCCTCCGCGTAGAGAGCCACATAGTAGTCAATCTCTGCGGGGCGGGACTGCCAAATGATTATGCCAAACATCAAAATGGTGACCGCTGCGATGATGAGACCGGTCTTGTGGTGGTAGAAGAAATTATCCACCTTTTCCTTGAAGGTCATGTCGCCGCGCTCGTAGCGGGGACGCTCGGTGATGCCTTCTTTGGCAGCGAGGCGGGCGCGCACCTGCGCGGAGGCGGTGGCAGCGCTCTCTACCGCATCTTCGTATTCGTCGTAGTCAACGATGGCAACAGGCACATAGCCGTCATCTTCGGCTTCGGTCTGCTCCAGTGCTGCTTCTGCTGCCTTTTCCTCGGTCTCGGTGACAATCTGGTCGGCGGGCTTGTTCTGGTTGTCCATTGTAATCCTCCGTTTTTGGATCGGACTGCGTCTGGATAAGGGTTACTGCTCCTTGGGCTTCATGGTGGGGAAGAGCAGAACGTCACGGATGGAGTAGCTGTCGGTGAGCAGCATAACCAGTCGGTCAATGCCCAGTCCGACACCGCCTGTGGGAGGCATACCGTATTCCAGTGCAGTGAGGAAATCCTCGTCGATCATATTAGCTTCTTCGTCGCCTGCCTCGCGCAGTGCCATCTGTGCCATAAAGCGTTCACGCTGATCGAGGGGGTCGTTCAGCTCGCTGTAGGCGTTGGCAAACTCGCGGCGGGTGATGAACAGCTCAAAGCGCTCCACCAGCTCGGGGTGACCGGGCTTACGCTTGGTAAGGGGAGAGATCTCCACGGGATAGTCGTAGATGAAGGTGGGCTGTACAAGCTGCTCCTCAACAAATTCCTCGAAGAACAGGTTGAGAATATCACCCCAAGATGAACCCTTCTTGAACTCGAGGTGCTTTTCTGTTGCAATTGCACGGGCGCGCTCATCGTCGCAGCGGAACTCAGAGAAATCAACGCCGGCATACTGCTTTACGGCATCAATCATGCTCAGGCGGGCAAAGGGCTTTGCAAGGCGGATTTCCTCGCCCTGATAGGTGATGGTGTCGGAACCGGTCGCGGCAACGGCGCAGGCACTGATGATGTCCTCCATGCGCTCCATCATGCCGTGGTAGTCGGTGTATGCCTCATACAGCTCGATGGTGGTGAACTCGGGATTGTGCTTGACGTCCATACCTTCGTTGCGGAAGAGACGACCGATTTCATAAACACGCTCCATGCCGCCCACGATAAGACGCTTGAGGTACAGCTCGGGAGCGATGCGCAGGTACATATCCATGTCCAGCGTGTTGTGGTGGGTGATGAAGGGACGTGCGGCGGCACCGCCGGGGATAAGGTTGAGGACAGGGGTCTCAACCTCGATGAATCCGCGGGAATCGAGATACTCACGGATTGTACGGATAATGGCGGCACGCTTGACGAAGGTCTGCTGAACCTCGGGGTTGACGATGAGGTCCATGTAACGCTGACGGTAGCGGGTGTCGGTGTCACGCAGACCGTGATACTTGTCGGGCATGGGGCGTATGCTCTTGGCAAGCAGGCGCACCTGCTTTGCGTGTATGCTGATCTCGCCGCGGCGGGTACGGAAAACGGTACCGGCAACCTCGCAGAGGTCGCCCACGTCCCAGTTGGTCAGCATATTGGAGTATACCTCTTCGCCCAGGTCGTTTATCTTGAGATAAATCTGGATACGTCCGCTGCGGTCGCGGATGTCGATAAAGCCTGCCTTGCCCATGTCACGCCAGCTCATGATACGTCCGGCAACGATGACATCGGTGTTCTCAAGCTCCTCGAAGCGGGCGGTAACCTCCGCCGCGTCGGTGTTCTTGTCGCAGGTGGTGATGAGGAAGGGGTCGTTGCCCTCTTCCTGAAGGCGAGCCAGCTTGTCACGGCGCACCTGAAGTATTTCGCTTAATTCCTTTTCGGCCTGTTCCTCGCTGATGACCTCTTCGGCCTCGCCCTGAGGATTGGTCTTGATTTCTTCAGACATATTATATGTACCGCTCACTCCCGCGGGAAATGGGGGAGTGGCGTTTCCTTTCGTGGTATTGTGATTTTGCTCTTAGATGCTGATGTCCAGCACTTCGTAGCTGAAGATACCGCCGGGAGCCTCGATGGCAACGGTGTCGCCCACCTTGTGGCCGAGCAGACCCTTGCCGACGGGGGATTCGTCGGAGATGAGGTTCTTCTTGGGGTTGGCTTCTGCGGAGCCGACAATCTGATATTCGCAGACCTCGTCGTATTCGACATCGCGTACCTTTACGCGCACGCCAACTCTGACGACGTCGGTGGTGACGGAGGATTCATCTATAACAACGGCGTGTTTCAGCATATCTTCAAGCTGAGTGATGCGGCTTTTTATCTGAGCCTGCTCATTTTTTGCCTCGTCATATTCGCTGTTTTCGCTCAAGTCGCCAAAGCCACGGGCTTCTTTGATCTTCTCGGAAATCTCTGTGGTAAGTCTGGAACGCAGTTCTTCCAGCTCTGCCTCCAGTTTCTTCTTGCCTTCTTCGGTAAGCAGGACCTGTTTCTCTGCCATGGTTTCGCACCCTTTCAATATAGATGATGTACTGGATATGCCGATTGCATATTGATTAATTATAGATGTAAAAAGCCTGCCTGTCAATACAATAACCTGTACATTTATCGTAATAAAGCAAAAGCTTCACGCAAAATTCGTGATAATCCTTATGATTTATCCCGGAAAAGAAACCTGCGCATACAAAAAACACCCGACAGTCCATCAACTGTCGGGTGCATATCTATTATTCAATTGTAGGGTTTTGTTCAATAAAAGCTGTACATTGGAATCAGATCCTCGTACTTGTTTTTGTATACTTTCGGTTGCCTTGTTTGTTGTTTTGCAGCGGGGGCGCCTTATGTTTGAGTTTGCTGTTTTCGGTCAGGTCGGAGAAGCGCGTCTGCAAATCTCTGACAATGCAGCTAAGTTTGAAATTCAAGAAATATCAAATCCAATAGAATACTGTATAATTTATATCTGAACCATCACATAAACCCTGAAGGGAAGCTGCTTATATATACCGAAATGTCAAGTTAAGGCTTGGGCTGCCTGACACATGGACAAGACTACGTCAGGTTTACTATTTCATCGGACTCACCTTTTCGTAAGATTAAAGGATTACCGAATTGCGGTCGGTTTTCCTTATGACAGGCTCATTGCGGAGCGGTGTGGTGACTGCCTGCTCCATGAGCCGCTGCGCGGTCAATCCTATGCAGATGTTTTATTGACGGGTGATAGCTCACCCGGTGAATGCCTGACAGGTGTTGTTTCCTTGTCGTCTCTTTATGTAAAATTCGCACCGCAGGAGCTATTCCCGCAGAGTGCTTATGCGTGGGTTTCCTGCCCGCGCTGGTATAGTGGTTTTCCACTGATGAGACTGTGCTGCTTTGCCATAAACCGAAGACTGCACCGCATTACCAGTTAAAACTGAATGGAGCGTATGCTGCGCACTATGAATGCCGGGAAATGCAATCATCTGATGGCGCGTGACGCTGAAATTATATGTCGGTGAACAATCAGAAACGGCGGCAAAGGGCAGGCACAAAGCATTCTATCTGCGTATCTTCACAATAGTTCATTGGCCTCACCCCAATTCTGTAAAATTGACTTTTTTTCTGAAGATTTACATTCAAGTGGATTTCACTTGTTTACCTCTCTTCGCCTATAATATACCATATCATGTAGTAAATGTCAATATAAATTTTCAAAATTTGCAAAAGAAAATAAAAATAATGACCATACAAAAATTACTATTGACAGGACCGCCTCCAGCGGTTAAAATCAAAACAGCGAGGCGGAAGGCAAGCGCAGAGAACGCTGCCGGGCCTTGGTTACAATGTAATTTCGGAGGTAAACTGACATGGCTGACGGCGAGTACAGCGCAGATCTTATTACCCTTATAGATGATGAGGGCGTACAGCACGAGTTTGAGATACTTGACGCAATAGAGACCGACGACGGACGCTACTGCGCCCTGCTGCCCTATCTGGGTGACGGCGTGGACGGTGCCGCAGAGGAGAGCGAATACTATATCCTTCAGGTGGTCGAGGTTGACGGCGAAGAGGAACTGACCGAGGTAGAGGACGAGGAGATGCTGGACACTCTGGCAGAGATCTTTGAGGGTCGCTTCGAGGAGATGTACGGCGCCGAATAAGCTGCCGCACAGCCGTTTGTTGTTAAGAATCTGTAAAGGAAGCAGTTGCCTTGGCATATTGCTTCCGTAATGTGATAAAATAGATATGCAGGCAGGGGCGTAGCAGCAAGGCTGTGCATACATACCTGCGTAAATCAGGAAAAAGGGAAAACTGTGTACCTTATCCTGCCCAGTGCGCGGACTGCGCTTATATAACCCTACAACTTTATTATTGGGAGTTTAGCTCCGGCAGAGGGATTGCAGACCTCCCGGCACAGTCTTGAGCTGTGTTGGACGAAGGGAGCGCGAGAATGTTGGGCGGACACCCACCTGCTTTTCAGTAGGCAGGTTATCTCAAGTGTATTACGGCTGGGCGGGGGATGCAAATAACAGCGCACATCGGAGTAAGATGCTCCGGTGTGCGCTTTTTGCGTTGCCGACTTTTTTGGCAATTTGTGAGAAAAAATGATGAAGCTGCGTTTTTCTTTGCCACAATCCTGAGGGCAGGGCTAGCGGACAGCGTGGAACGCGGTGTGGCAATACTTAAAATAAGCAAAAAAATCTTGGATATGACAAAAAATTATCAAATACTATAGCATTTTTCAAAACCGTCTGATATAATGATTATGTTTGACCGAAAGGTTGAAAAACAGTTCCCCAATATATTGTGGGAATCAATCTTCAAGGAGGAAGCACAATGCGCAAAGTCATCAGCAATATCCCCTTTAAGGGAACCGATGAGCAGAAGGCAAAGCTCATGGCGGTCATCGAGGCTAACAAAGATGTCCAGGGTGCCGTTATGCCTGTTCTGCAGGCTGCTCAGGAGATTTACGGCTATCTGCCCTACGAGGTGCAGCTTATGATAGCTGAGGGTCTCAATGTGCCGCTGGAGGAGGTCTACGGTGTATCCACCTTCTACTCCCAGTTCGCACTGTCCCCCAAGGGCAAGTATCATGTATCTGTCTGCCTCGGAACCGCCTGCTATGTCAAGGGCTCCGGCGACATTCTCGACAAGCTCAAGGAACTGCTCGGCATCGAGGCAGAGGGCTGCACCGAGGACGGCAAGTTCTCCCTGACCGCCTGCCGCTGCATCGGCGCCTGCGGTCTGGCTCCTGTTATCACCATCAATGATGACGTCTACGGCCGTCTGACCGTTGACGAAATCCCCGGTATCCTTGCAAAGTACGAATAATCCAAAGATCTGCAAGTGAGGTTTAAAGCCTATGAAGATCAGCACCATTAAAGAACTGCTGGGCGCACAGGCCGTCTGCTGCGAGGAGATGCTTGACCACGATGTCAAGGCAGCCTGCGGCAGCGACATGATGAGCGATGTTCTGGCATACGTCAAAAATCAGGCACTGCTGCTGACCGGTCTGGTAAACGCTCAGGTCATCCGCACTGCTGAAATGATGGACATGATCTGCATCGTCTTTGTGCGTTCAAAGGAACCGACACCGGAGATGATCGAACTGGCTCAGGACAGCGGCATCGTTCTCCTGACCACCAATATGCGTATGTATGAAGCGTGCGGTCTGCTCTACTCCAACGGTCTTGGAAAGGTGGGTGAGGCAGATGGGTGAGGCAATCAGATTCCACTTTAACGTGGACGGAGACAACTTTACCTCTGCCGGTCAGGCTTCGGTGCAGATCAAGAAGAATCTTCGCCAGCTTGGCGTTGCCCCGGAGATAATCCGTAAGGTGTCCATAGCCATGTATGAGGGCGAGATAAACATGGTCATTCACGCCAACGGCGGCGATGCCGATGTACTCGTACACGAGGACGGCATCGAGATCATTCTGGAGGACCGCGGTCCCGGAATCCCCGATGTGGATCTGGCCATGAAGGAGGGCTATTCCACAGCCCCCGACAATATCCGTTCGCTGGGCTTCGGTGCAGGCATGGGTCTGCCCAACATGAAACGCTACACCGATTCCATGGTTATCGAGACTGAGCTGGGTAAAGGTACAAAAATCACTATGCGGGTAAACTTCTGATGGATATTTACAAGCATTCTGTCGCCCTGGATCAGTCCAAGTGCAGCGGCTGTACTTCATGCCTTAAGCACTGTCCCACAGAGGCGATACGTATCAAGAACGGACACGCGGTGATAAACGCACAGCGCTGCATTGATTGCGGTCAGTGCATACGCCACTGTCCCCACAACGCCAAAAAGCCCGTAAGCGGCTCCATCGAACGCATGAAGGACTTCAAGTGGAACATCGCCCTTCCTGCGCCGGCTCTGTACGGTCAGTTTGAGGAGCTGGAGGACGTGGACTATGTCCTCAGCGGACTGAAGGCAATTGGATTCGATGATGTCTTTGAGGTGGCGCAGGCAGCGGAGCAGGTCTCCGGCTACACACGCCTCTACCTGAAGAATGACATGGTGAGCAAGCCGGTCATCAGCTCGGCGTGCCCCGCTGTCGTAAGGCTTATCGGAATGAGGTTCCCTTCCCTGAAGGACAATATCATGCCCATTCTCCCTCCGATGGAGATTGCGGCCATGCAGGCGAGAAAGCAGGCAAAGGAACAGCATCCGGAGCTGTCGGACAGCGACATCGGCATCTTCTTCATCTCTCCCTGCCCTGCAAAGGTCAGCTATGTTCACAACGAATACGGCAGCCGCAGGAGCAACGTGGACGAGATAATAGCCATCAGCGACATCTATTTCATGCTCATCAACGTAATGAAGCGCGAGAACAGCCCCGAGCCCCTCTCCCATTCGGGAAAGATTGGCGTGGGCTGGGCATCAACCGGCGGCGAGGCGTCCGCGATTTTCAACGACAAGTACCTTGCTGCGGACGGCATTGAGAATGTCATTCGCGTGCTTGACCTTATTGAAACCGGCAACATGCCTCAGCTTGAGTTCATCGAGCTGTGCGCCTGCCCCGCAGGCTGCGTCGGCGGTGTAATGACAGTGGAAAACCCCTACATAGCGCAGGCGCGTCTGCTGACGCTGCGCCGCTATCTTCCGGTTACACAGAACAACATCGTCGATGGACCCTACATTCCCGACAGCTTTATCGAGAACGAAATGCCGGTATACCAGCCCATAAGCAGGCTGGGCTCCAGCATTGGTGAATCCATAAGGCTTATGGCAGACATACAGCGCATACGCGAAATGCTCCCCGGCATTGACTGCGGAGCCTGCGGCGCGCCCACCTGCCGTGCCTTTGCCGAGGATATAGTAAGGGGCAGCGGTCTTTCGCCCGAGGACTGCGTGATACTCATGCGTGACCGCCTGTGCGGCTGCGCGAGCGGAAGCGCGGCGGGGGAGAGCGAGCCGGAAATAACGGAGGATGAGAACCTAAAATGACAGTAACACAGTTTGCGGAAAAATACGGCATCAAAGCAATTGCCGTCGAAAGCGGTGACCGCGAGATTACCGGCGGATATGTGGGCGACCTGCTCAGTTGGGTTATGGGTCGTGCCTCCTCCGGTGACGTGTGGATTACCATTATGTCCAACATCAACATTGCTGCGGTCGCAGCCCTGACCGACGTTGCCTGCATTGTCCTCGCGGAGGACGTGCAGCCCGACGAGAAGGTGGTTGCCGTGGCGAAGGATAAGGGCATAAACCTGCTTGCCTCGGAGCGCAATGCTTTTGAGCTTGCGGGTCTGCTGTACGGAGAGCTTAACGCTCAATGACCAGATATTACTATGACCTGCATCTCCACTCCTGCCTTTCGCCCTGCGGAGATGCAGACATGACACCAAACAACATCGCCGGAATGGCGACACTGTGCGGGCTTAACATCGTTGCCCTGACCGACCACAACACCTGCCGCAACTGCCCTGCGTTTTACCGCGCGGCAAAGAAAAACGGCATAATTCCTGTGGCGGGCATGGAGCTTACCACAGCGGAAGAGGTACACGTTGTGTGTCTCTTTGAACGGCTGGAGGACGCGATGGCGTTTGATGAGCTGGTAGCCGCAAGGCTGATGCCCATCATGAACGAGCCGGAAATTTTCGGAGAGCAGCTAATACTCGACGAAAATGATGAGCCCATCGGCACAGTGGACACCCTGCTCATCAGCGCGACGGACATCGGTATCGACGAGGTGCCCGAACTGGTGGAGGGTCTCGGAGGGATATGCTATCCCGCACACATCGACCGCAAAAGCAACAGCATTATCAATCAGCTCGGATTTTTCCCCGAGTTTCCCGTCTTTGGCTGCGTTGAGCTACGTGAGGCGGAGAAGCTTGCCGAACTGACGCAGCAATTCCCGTTGCTTGCGGGGAAGAAAGTGGTGTGCAGCTCCGATGCCCATTACCTGACACAGATGCGCGACAAGCAGGCATACTTCGAGCTTGAGGATCAGCCCTACAGCGGAGACCTGGTCCGGCACAATATGTTTATGTTGTTGAGGGAGGCTGAGTAATAATAATGAAAGAGCTTTCGCTGAACATACTGGACATCGCGGAGAACTCCGTGAAGGCACGGGCAAAGCTTATAGGAATCACGCTGGAGGAAACCGAAAGCACGCTGCTGCTGACCATCACAGACAACGGCTGCGGAATGGACAGGGAGACGCTGGCTAAGGTCACCGACCCCTTCTTTACCACCCGCACCACACGTCCTGTGGGTATGGGACTTTCCCTGCTGGGTCTTGCGGCAGAACAGACAGGGGGCTGGCTGCGTGTGCAGTCGGTCAGCGAGAAGGATGACCCGCACAACCACGGCACCAAGGTGGAGGCTATGTTCCATACACAGCACATCGACTTTGCGCCTGTAGGTGATGTGGTTGCCACGCTGATAACCCTGATACAAGGCTCGCCGGACATCGACTTTTCCTACAGACACAGCACACCCACCGGCAGCGCGGAGCTGGAAACGGCGCAACTGCGCGAGGTGCTTGGCAGTGATATTTCTCTTGCCGAGTTTGAGGTGCTGCAGTGGATAGAGGGAAATCTGCGTGAGCAGTATGCTGCCCTCAGGGGCGCAGATGAAATCACTGATCAATAATTTGACATAGTCCAAGCAGAAAACTAAGCCAAGAAAGGAAATACGCATTATGAAATCATTAGCTGAGCTCGCTGCAATCAGAGACGCGATGAAGGATAAGGTTGCTCTGCGTGCAGACTCCGGCGACACCCGCGTTGTTGTCGGTATGGCCACCTGCGGTATCGCAGCAGGCGCACGTCCCGTCCTCGCCGCCTTTGTTGAGGCAGTAGCAAGTGAAGGACTGTCCGATAAGGTAGCCGTCACCCAGACCGGCTGCATCGGTGTATGCCAGTTTGAACCGGTTGTTGAGATTTTCGAGGCCGGCAAGGAGAAGGTCACCTATGTCAAGATGACTGCTGAGAAGGCAAAGCGCGTTGTCGAAGAGCATCTCAAGGGCGGTCGCGTCGTTGAAGAATTTACGATAAACAGCCTGCAGTAAGGGCTTTATAGGAGGTTAAGCAAAATGATTCGTTCCCAGGTACTCATCTGCGGCGGCACCGGCTGCACCTCTTCCGGAAGCAAGGCCATTCAGGCTGCCTTTGAAGAGCAGCTCAAGGCCAAGGGTCTCGAAGATGAGGTAAAAATTATCCAGACCGGCTGCTTCGGTCTGTGCGCACTGGGCCCCGTGGTAGTTGTCTATCCCGAAGGCGTTTTCTACAAGCAGGTCACTGCTGAAGATGTTACTGAAATCGTCAGCGAGCATCTCTACAAGGGCCGTATTGTCCAGCGTCTGGTTTATGACGATGTTCCCGAGGACATCAAGGAGAAGGCAGCTGCAAGCGGCAAGACCGCTTCCCTCAGCGATACCGCCTTCTACAAGGCACAGCGCCGTGTTGCCCTGCGCAACTGCGGTGTTATCAATCCCGAAAACATCGACGAGTACATCGCCATGGACGGTTATGCCGCTCTTGGTAAGGTACTGACCGAGATGACCCCCGAGCAGGTCATTCAGGTGGTTCTGGATTCCGGCCTCCGCGGACGCGGCGGCGCAGGCTTCCCCACCGGCAGAAAGTGGCATCTTGCCCGCGTTCTGGTTCCCGATGCAGACCAGAAGTATGTTGCCTGCAACGCTGACGAAGGCGACCCCGGCGCATTCATGGACCGTTCCGTCCTTGAAGGTGACCCCCATGCCGTCCTCGAGGCTATGGCAATCGCTGCATACGCTATCGGCGCAAATCAGGGCTTTATATATGTAAGAGCTGAGTATCCCATCGCAATCGCCCGTCTGGAGATTGCTATCAAGCAGGCTCGTGAATACGGTCTGCTGGGTAAGGACATCTTCGGCACCGGCTTCGATTTCGACATCGAGCTGCGTCTTGGCGCAGGCGCATTCGTCTGCGGCGAGGAAACCGCACTTATGACCTCCATCGAGGGCAAGCGCGGCGAGCCCAAGCCCCGTCCTCCTTTCCCCGCTGTCAAGGGTCTGTTCGACAAGCCCACCGTACTTAACAACGTAGAAACCTACGCCAATATCCCCCAGATCATCCTCAGAGGTCCCGAGTGGTTTGCCGGCATGGGCAACGAGAGCGCAAAGGGCACCAAGGTCTTCGCTCTGGGCGGCAAGATCAAGCACACCGGTCTGGTCGAGATTCCCATGGGTACTCCCCTCAGCACCGTTGTCAATGAAATCGGCGGCGGCGTTGCAGACGGCAAGAAGTTCAAGGCTGCACAGACCGGCGGTCCTTCCGGCGGCTGTATCCCCGCAGAGCATTTCGACGTCCCCCTGGACTACGACCATCTTGCTGAAATCGGCACCATGATCGGTTCCGGCGGTCTCATCGTCATGGACGAGGACAACTGCATGGTTGACATTGCAAAGTTCTTCCTCGAGTTCACCGTTGACGAGTCCTGCGGTAAGTGCACCCCCTGCCGTGTAGGTACCCGCAGAATGTATGAAATCCTTGAGCGTATCACCAACGGTCAGGGTACTATGGAAGATCTGGATAAGCTGGAAGAGCTGGCTGCATACATCAAGGCAAACGCTCTTTGCGGCCTTGGTCAGACTGCTCCCAACCCCATTCTCTCCACCCTGCGTTATTTCCGTGATGAGTATGAGGCACATATCCTTGAGAAGCGCTGCCCCGCCGGCGTCTGCAAGGCTCTGCTCAACTACGTCATCATCGCTGACAAGTGCAAGGGCTGTACTGCCTGCGCAAGACAGTGCCCCGTCGGTGCTATCACCGGTACTGTCAGAAATCCGCACGTTATCGACACCACCAAGTGCATCAAGTGCGGTGCCTGTGTAAGCACCTGTAAGTTCGGTGCAATTGAAAAACGCTAAGAAAGGAGTGTGCCAACAATGGTAAATGTCAAGATTAACGGAGTGAGCTATGCCGTTCCCGAAGGCTCCACCATCCTCGAGGCCGCTCGCTATGCTGGAATAGATATTCCCACCCTTTGCTATCTCAAGGGTATCAATGAAATCGGTGCGTGCCGTATGTGCGTTGTCGAGGTCAAGGGCGCACGCTCTCTCGTAGCTGCCTGCGTATATCCCGTCAACGAGGGCATTGAAATCACCACCAACTCCAAGAAGGTTATCGAGAGCCGCCGCATGACCCTTGAACTGCTCCTCTCCAACCACGAGAGAAAGTGCCTCTCCTGCGACCGCTCCGGCAACTGCGAGCTGCAGAAGCTTTCCAACGACCTCGGCGTTTCGGACGAAGCCCGTTTCGATGGCAGCAAGCCCGAAACTGAGGTTGATGACAGCGCACCCCATCTCATCCGCGACAACGCCAAGTGCGTTCTGTGCCGCCGCTGCGTAGGTGCCTGCAAGAATCAGTACGTTTCCGTCATCGGTGCCAATGCTCGTGGCTTTGACACCAGCATCGGCAGCGCCTTCGAGGCAAAGCTCAACGATGTGGCCTGCGTATCCTGCGGTCAGTGCATCGTTGCCTGCCCCACCGGCGCTCTGCGTGAGCGCGACGAGACCGATAAGGTCATCGACGCACTTGCAGATCCCAGCAAGCACGTTGTTGTTCAGGTTGCTCCCGCTGTCCGTGCTACCCTCGGCGAGTGCTTCGGCGATGCTCCCGGCACTCTGGTTACCGGCAAGCTGGCTGCTGCTCTCCGTCGCATCGGCTTCGACGCTATCTTCGATACCGACTTCGGCGCAGACCTGACCATCATCGAGGAAGGCACCGAGTTCATCAGCCGCGTCCAGAACGGCGGCGTTCTCCCGATGATCACCTCCTGCTCTCCCGGCTGGATCAACTTTGTTGAGCATTACTATCCCGAGTTTATCCCCAACCTGTCCACCTGCAAGAGCCCGCAGCAGATGCAGGGTGTTGTCACCAAGACCTGGTACGCACAGCGCAACAACATCGATCCTTCCACCATCTACAACGTATCCATCATGCCCTGCACCGCCAAGAAGTTTGAGTGCGGCCGCGAAGAGCTGTCCGACTCCGGCTTCCATGATGTAGACGTAGTTCTCACCACCCGTGAGCTGGCAAAGCTCATCGAGCGCATGGGCATCAACTGGAAGCTGCTCCCCGATGAGGACTTCGATCCCATTCTGGGCGAATCCTCCGGTGCTGCTCCCATCTTCGGTGTTACCGGCGGCGTTATGGAAGCTGCTCTGCGCACCGTTGCCGAGAAGCTCGAGGGCAAGGAGCTTGCTGATGTCAACTTCACCGCAGTCCGCGGCCTTGAGGGCATCAAGGAAGCTACCGTCCACGTTGCAGGCATCGATGTAAAGGTTGCTATCTCCTCCGGTCTGCAGAACGTCGCAGCTCTGTTGGACGACATCAAGGCCGGCAAGCGCAGCTACCACTTCATCGAAATCATGTGCTGCCCCGGCGGCTGCATCAACGGCGGCGGTCAGCCTTATCAGCCCGCTGTTGTCCGCAACACCACCGACCTGTGCGGTCTGCGTGCTGATGCCCTCTATCGTGAGGACGCCGGCAAGCCCGTCCGTAAGTCTCATGAGAACCCCGCCATCAAGCTCATCTACAGCGAGTTCCTCGGTGAGCCCAACGGTCACAAGGCACATGAGCTGCTGCACACCACCTACACCAAGA
>SVPT01000043.1 GCA_015065695.1 Oscillospiraceae bacterium
CATTCTCGGCAGGGTCATTGAGGAAGGGCATGAAGATGAATTCCTTCTCACGCCGCTCTGCCTTTACCCTGCTGAATGAGAGCGAAATCCTGTCGCCGTCATCGTCGTCGGGCTCATCAGGTATATTGAGGAAGGGCATGAAAATGAATTCCTTTTCCTGAGGCTCGCTTGGAGTATCAACTCTGCCGAAGGAGAAGGAGATGCTGTCGCCCTCGTCCTCGATGGGATCGTCGTCATCGAAGTGGGGAACGTATGTGGGTGTCGCGTCAGGATCATCGTCATAGCGTGAGGCAGCAGTGCTGCTCTGTGCAGCGGGCGGGGTATAATCGTCGCCGCCAAACATGACAGGCTGATCGGTCTGGGAAAAGGACTGAGCCTTGGGCGCAGCGGAGCGGGGAGAGGCAGCGGGAGGCGCGTCATCTACAAAGTCGAAATGAGGCGCGGGGGCTGACTTCCTTTCGGGAGCGGGCTGCTCGTCCATATCGTCAAAATGGAAGAGCGCAGGCTCCGGCTCGGAATCGCTGCTGTATGAAGAAGATATGTCGTCCTCGTCATCGTCAAAAATGAAGAGAGGCTGGTCGTATTCAATATCGTCATCGATATGATCGTCGAAATGTTCTCTCAAATGATGACCCCCTTGGGAAGAGAAATGTATAGGTGTCCACAATCACCTATATATAATACATTTTATACTATTTACGCTCATTTGTACAGCATTAAAAGCCTAAATGTTACGAAATAATAAAATATTTTTTGCGATTATTTAGCCCAAGGGGTCAATCAATGCGAAAACTGTCCGGAGAATATGACGGCAGGCGTCTGTGCTGCAGCGGTTTGCGCAGGGTGGGGTCATACAGATAGCGCCTGCAGGGGGCTTCTGCGGCACGTCCTGTCTTTCCGCAGATAAGAGTGCCGCCCTTATCCGCGCAGTGGAAGCAGTATTCGCATCTGGGCTGTACAGAGGGATCAAAAATCGTCTTTGTCATGGTATTCTCCTAGCATATTATCGTTGCGCGGGAGCCGGTTTCGCCTTTGGAAACCTCAATGCGGGAGGTGATGCGGGCGCGCAGCTCATCCACATGGGAGATGATGCCGATAATGCGCCCCTCGCGTATCTCCGATATGGACTTCAGTGCCACATCAAGTGTGTCGCGGTCAAGGCTGCCGAAGCCCTCGTCAATGAAGATGGATTCCAGCCGCAGACCTCCTGAAAAGCCCTGCACCACGTCGGAAAGTCCGAATGCCAGCGACAGCGAGGCAAGGAAAAGCTCGCCGCCGGAAAGCGTTGCTATGGCGCGTACACCGCCGATGTTGGTGTCAATGACCTCGAAGTTTACGCCCTGATGACGCTCTCTTCCGCTGGTTTCCACGCTTCTGCGCAGGGAATACTGCCCGCGGGAAAGCCGCTGCCAGTAGTTGTTTGCAGAGCCGATGACCTCGTCCAGCAGCAGACCCGCTACAAACTGGTCGATGGGTGTCTTTCTGTCATTTGTGCCGCGCAGACACTCGCTGATGCGCTTCTCTGCTGCATACATTTCGGTAAGCCGTTCGTACTCCCGTGCCGAGCTTTCCACCGATTCGGCCGCGCTGACAAGCTGCTGTGCCCGTGCTGTAGCCTCGCCGTGCCGGTGGGTAAGCTGCTGACTGCTCTCGAGGAGAGCCTCGTAAATGCTGCGAAGCTCATCGGTCTTAGGACGCTGCTGCTGCGCTGTTTCAGCTTCAAGGTCACGGACAGATTTCTGTGCCGCCGCGTAATCCAGCTTATACTGCTCAATTCGTGTGCGGTAATCTTCGGCGGTTTCATCGCCAAGAAGCTGTGCGCTTATTTCACAGCCTGGGTCAACGTCCTTGATGCGGCATTGGGAAAGATAATCAGCCTCAAGGGCTGCGGTGCGGGTGGTTATGGCGTTGAGGCTTTCGGCTGCTGCTTTGAAATCAGCCTGAGCCGCCGCATCTGCAACACCTGCGCTGCCAATGCGCTCGGTGATTTCCTTAATCTGTCGGTCAAGCTGAACTGCCTGTTGCTCCGATTCCGCAATGCGCTGCCCAAGCACATCTGCCGTAACAGCGCAGCCGGAAAGCTCGCCGATAATGGCATCTCGCTTTCCCTCTGCGGAGGACAGGGCAGACTGATGCTCTGCCCGCTGATGGGTAAGCTGCTCAATGCTCTCCCGCGCCTCGCTCTGCTCGCTCTCAAGCTGTGCCAGCAGCTTCTGGTACTGGTCCTTTGCCTTGTGCTGATGGTTTATTGCCTCAAGCTCGCTCTCTGCTGCATTAAGCTGCTCTGCCGCCTGTGCAGCAGTGATGCTCAGGTCATTGCATTGCCGCTGTGCCTGATCGTATTGCTCTGCGGCAAGTGTATATGCCGCACGGTGACGGCTCAGTATCTCGGTGGAACGCTCTGTCTGTGCCTGCGCATCAGCAAGTGCGCTGCGGGCGGCATCAAGCTGTGCCTTGTCGGGTATGTTTTCGGGCGGACATGGTAGCATAGGGTGCGCCGCAGAGCCGCACACAGGGCAGGGCTGCCCCTCCTGCAGGGTGAGGGAAAGGGCATAGGCGGCATCCGCGCTGACAAGTGCCTCAAGACCGGCAAGCTGCACCTTAGCCTCGTTAAGCTGCCTTTCAATAGCAGCGTGTTCCTGCTCTGCCTTTTCAAGCTGCCTGAGAGCGGCATTTCTGCTGTCATCAAGCTGGCTGAGTCCGGCGAAAAGCTCCACATTTTTCTGGGCGGCGGCGGCCTTTGCGGTAACCTCCTGCGTCTGCGCAATTGCACTGTCGCATTCATCAATAAGCTGTCTGCCCTTGGCTATGCGCTGCTGAAGCTGGTCGGTCTTTTCGGAGAGAGCGGCAAGCTGAGCATCGCATCGGGCTATCTCGCCCTCACAGCGTACAATCTCGCTGTTGGCGGCGGAGAGCTGGTCGGATTTTTCTTTCAGGGAACGAAGCAGCACCAGTTCATCACGGACGGAATCCAGCTTACTGCGCAGGTCGTCAAGCTGCTCTCCGGCCAGCCGTGCCGATTCCAGTTCACGGGCGGTTTCTGCGGCGTGGCTTTCGCATTTTTCGTAACGCTCGCATACAGCCGCCTGCTCCTCACGGGCGGTCTTAAGCACGCAGAAGCGTTCGTAAAGGCTGGAAAGCTGCTCGTGCCTGCTCAGCGCAGCGGAGATTTCCTCAATCTCCAGCCTGTGCTTTTCCAGTTCGGCAAGTTCACCGCGTGCGCGGTCGAGCATGACAAACTTTCCGTCAATGGCAAGTGCGTCGTTCAGGTTTTTGTTGGCTGCCTCAAGCTGCACAGACAAATCCTCGGTCTGCTGACGGAGCGCGTCACGCTCCTTGACCGCCTCGTCGGCAGCCATGCGCAGCAGGGTGGGGTTTTCCTGCTCGTTGGCACGCAGTACGCCCTCCATGCCTGCACGCAGCTCCTTGAGCTGATTGTCAAGGGCGGTGCATCGCCGCGCAGAGGCGTCAATAATCAGCTTCCAGCGTGCCGTGCCGAAAAGCCGTTCAAATATCTTGGTGCGTTCGTCGCTGCTGGTGGTCAGCAGCTCGCGGAATTCGCCCTGCGGCAGGCAGATAACCTTGATAAACTGGTCGTGGGAAAGACCTAGAATACGCTCTGCTTCGGCATCAACCGCACTTGCGGAGCGGGAAGCCAGCGGCTCTCCCCAGTCGTTTCCCTGCCAGCGGTAGCAGGCATTCTCTTGCGCCTTCAGCAGGTCCTCTCCCTGCGACTTGCTCATGCGCCAGCGGCGCACAAAGCGGTAACGCTCCTCTCCAAGTGAGAAGATAAACTCCACATAGGTGTCCACAGCTCGGTCGGCCAGCTTGCAGCGCAGAAGCCGCCACTTGTCGCCCCTCAGCGAGCCGGTTGCCCGTCCGTACAGCGCAATGGATATAGCGTCCAGCAGGGTAGTCTTGCCGCCGCCGGTGCTTCCGCAGATAAGGAATATACCGTCACGCCCCACCTTGGAAAAATCGATGACGGTGCGTTCAAGATAAGAGCCAAAGGCTTCAAAGATCAGCGATTCAGGGCGCACAGTCATTCACCTCCTGTGAAGTGACCTCGGAAATGAGGCTGTCAAAGCGGTCAAGGTCATCGTCGGTCGGCTCGATTCCGCACATCTGCCGCAGGAACGCATCGAAAATCTCCCTGTCGCCAATGGAGCGGGTGCGCAGACGGCTGCGCAGCATGGCGCGGTCGCCCTGATCCTCGCCCAGAGCCACGTTCTCGCTGTAGCGTATTCCGAGGATATTGGGGAACTTCTCCCTCAGGCGCATCATGGGCTCGTAGATGTATTGCCCATCAGTCAGTTCTGCGTGGATGTAATCCTCACTGGGGGCAACGGCATCGCTCAGCAGCCAGTCAAAGCTGCCCTGTATCACCCGCAGTTCACGCAGCGGGCGCACAGGCAGCGGGGTAAATTCAATATTATCTGAAGTTATGTCAACCATGATAAGCCGCTTGTCCCTCTCTGTGGTGCTGAAAGAGTAACGCAGGGGGGAGCCGCTGTATATCACGTTGTCAGCGGGCTTCTGGTGGGAGTGAAGATGTCCCAGCAGCACCAGGTCGTAGGGCGCAAAGTATTCGGCAGGTATCTCGCTGCTGCCGCCCACCATCACGCCGCTCTCGCTGTCAGAGAAGAGGGAGCCAAGCACGGTACAGTGGGAGATAAGCACATGACGTGTCCCGCCGTCGGAAAGGTCAATGCGGGAGAGAGCGTGTGCGTACAGCTCGGCATAGCCGCGGGTTTCCTCGTCACCCGCAAAGGCACGGGCAACAGAGGGGTCAAAGTAGGGCAGGGGGTGCAGAATAACCCGCAGCCCATCTGCATCGGTCAGCTCCACCTTGTCAAGGCAGTCACCTACCTCGGTGAAGATGTGTATGCCGCTTGCCCGCATGATGCGTGTGCCCAGTGCCATGCGCTCAGCGCCGTCGTGGTTGCCTGTTATGGCGACAAGGGGTATACCCATTCTGGCAATGCGGGTCAGTACGTCGTCAAACAGTGCCAGTGCCGCGGTGGGAGCAATGGCGCGGTCGAATATATCACCGGCAATGACTATGCAGTCGGGAGAATATTCCTCGATTGCCGGAAAGAAGCAGTTGTCAATAAACCATTGCTGGTCCTCCAGCATCGAGCGGCTGTATATATACTTGCCCAGATGCCAGTCGGAAGTAAAGAGTAGCTTCACAGAAACCTCCTGATACAGACGCAGGGGCAGAAATAGCCCCCGCGTTTTCCGTAAGTTGGTCGGATAACTGATTGTCAGTTGAATATTACAGAATCAGAGAACATTGCCGCAACTGCCTTGCGCAGCAGGCGATGCTCGTCCCGGGAAAGGTCAGGGTCGGAGGCAAGCAGCCGCTGTGCCTCGGTCTGAGCGAGGGAAAACAGCTCCATGTCCTCGGAAAGGTCGGCAATGCGCAGGGCGGGAAGACCATGCTGCCGAGAGCCGAAGAAGTCGCCCGGCCCACGCAGGCGCAGGTCCTCGTTGGCTATCTCAAAGCCGTCACAGGTGCGCACCATCGTGCCAAGCCGTCTGGCAACGGTTTCACTGCGCATATCGCTTACCAGTATGCAGTAGGATTTTTCAGAGCCGCGCCCCACTCGCCCACGAAGCTGATGAAGCTGGGAAAGACCGAAGCGCTCAGCATTCTCGATGAGCATAATAACGGCGTTGGGTACGTCCACGCCCACCTCCACAACCGTTGTGGATACAAGAAGCTGCGTTTCCCCTGAGGAAAAGGCACGCATGACCTCTTCCTTTTCGGCGGGCTTCATGCGTCCGTGCAGCAGCCCTACGCGGTAGTTGGAAAACTCCCCGCTGATAAGCTGCTCCGCATAGCTGTCCGCCGCCGCAAGGTCTCCCGAGTTTTCCGAGCTGCTGACCAGCGGGCAGACAATAAATGCCTGACGTCCTTCGTCAAGGTGTTTTTTTATAAATCCGTAGGCGCGGCTGCGCTTGGAGCTGTCAATCCACAGCGTATCCACCGGCTGCCGCCCCTTGGGCATCTCGTCCAGTACCGAAACATCAAGGTCGCCGAATATCATCAGCGCAAGGGTGCGGGGGATAGGTGTTGCCGACATGACAAGCAGATGGGGGTCGGTGCCCTTTGCGGAAAAGCCCGCCCGCTGTGCAACGCCAAAGCGGTGCTGCTCGTCGGTTATGGCAAGGGCAAGGCAGTCAAACACCACGCCTTCGGAAAGCAGTGCGTGGGTGCCCACAGCCACAGCTATGCTGCCGTCAGCCAGACCGGCGTATATTCTCTTCTTTGCGGAGAGGGGGAGAGAGCCTGTTAGCAGAGCAACCTCCACTCCCGCAGGCTCAAGCAGCTTCCGCAGGGTGTTGTAGTGCTGCTCGGCGAGTATTTCCGTAGGTGCCATCAGCGCAGATTGCAGCCCGCAGCGGGCGCAGCTATGGCACAGCGCGGCGGCAACCATGGTCTTGCCCGAGCCCACATCACCCTGAAGCAGGCGCGACATGGGGTGAGAGCCGTGCATCATGTCCTCAATGCAGCGGGCAACAGCGCGCCGCTGTGCGCCTGTCGGCTCAAAGGGCAGCGTTGAGTAAAACTGCTCTGTGCAGTCCCGCTCCAGCCGCATTATATTCTCTCCGCGTGAACGCCCCTTCAGCAGCAGCAAACCGAGCTGAAGCTGCAGCAGCTCCTCAAAAACCAGTCTGCGCCGTGCAATGGCCAGCGTCTCTGCGCACTCTGGTATATGGATATGCTCATATGCGTAACGCAAATGACAAAGCTGATTCTTCTCCCGCATACCGGCGGGCAGTGGGTCCTCAAGACTGTCGGGCAGCAGCTTTAGAGCCTCCCGCACCGTCTGGGTGAATATGCGGGAGGTAAGCCCCTCTGTAAGGGGATAGCGTGGTGCCATGTGGTCGCACTGGGCAAGGGGCATGAATGTGGGAGAGGTCATCTGCATATAGCTGCCGTCACTGGTCAGCTTGCCATAGAAGACATAGTCTGCGCCCCGCCGCAGCATTTGGGAAACATATTGATTATTGAAGAAAATCAGCTTCAGTATCTTGCCGTTGTCGTCCTCCGCGCAGGTGGAGTAGAGCATCATGCCTGTGCGGGTGCGGCGGCAGGAGAATTCCGCTGTCAGCCGCGCCTTGATGAACACCGCGTCGGTGCAGTCAACGGGCACATCGTCCAGGGCGGTGTGCTTTGACCAGTCATCGTAGCCCCGGGGAAAACAGCGCAAAAGGGTGCCGACGGTGTCAGCGCCCAGCTTTTCAAAAAGCTTAGCGCGAACATCGCCGACACCCTTTATTATTCTTATATTCTCATCAAGAATAGTATTCATTAAATTACTCTACAGAGAGAATAAAGTGATAGACAGGCTGACCGCCGTTTACAAGCATGACCTCGACATTGCTGCCGACCTTGCGCTCAACAAGAGCGCGAGCCTCTTCTGCCTTCTCGTCGGAGATGCTGTCGCCGTAGATAATGGTGATAAAGGAGGTGTCGCGGGTGGTCATCTGCTTGACCAGCTTGACAAGTGCCTTGGTAGGATCCTTGTCGAGGAAGACCAGCTTGCCGTTCTGCAGTGCAAGAATGTCGCCTTCCTTGATGCGCTTGTTGTCAAAGTCGGAGTTGCGGGCGGCGTAGGTGATGTGACCTGTGCTGACCTTCTCTGCGGCCTTGAACATATCAACAGCGTTGATGTCTACGCCGGCATCAGCGTTGTATGCAAGCATAGCTGCAATACCCTGAGGAATGGTGCGAGTGGGCAGAACCACAACGCGGCGGTCTGCAATAGGCACGCACTGCTCAGCAGCCATGATGATATTCTTATTGTTGGGCAGGACGAATACCGTCTCTGCCGCGGTTGCATGAACAGCCTCGAGAATGTCCTCGGTGCTGGGGTTCATGGTCTGGCCGCCGGTTACGACGTTGTCGCAGCCGAGGTCCTTGAAGAGGGAGCAGACACCGTCGCCTGCGGCAACGGCAACAAAGCCCAGAGCGCCTGCAACAGGCTCAACGCGGGTGGGCTTGGCGGCTTCCTTGTTGCCGGCATTCTTGTGCTGCTCACGCATATTCTCAATCTTGGTGGTGATGAGCTGACCGAAGGTCAGTGCGCAGGTGAGTGCGTTGCCGGGGTTGTCGGTGTGAACATGAACCTTGATAATTTCGTCATCGTCTACTACAACTACGCAGTCGCCGATGGTCTCAAGGTAAGCGCGAAGCTGCATGGGGTCGGTATCATTCTCCTTCTGCACGATGAACTCGGTGCAGTAGGTGAAGTTGATAACCTCGTCAAACTCAGCGACAACGCTCATGAAGGTGTCGGTGGTTACGTCCGCTGCTGCGGCAACCTGCTCAACAATGCCGTTGCCCATAAATACAGACTGCATACCACGGAAGATAAGGCACAGACCCTGTCCGCCTGCGTCCACAACTCCTGCACGCTTGAGGACGGGCAGCAGCTCGGGGGTGGTTGCAAGGGCAGCTTCGGCAGAGCTGCATATATCCTCCCACACGACCAGTGCGGAGTTGTTGAGGGCGGCGCTTGCGCGTGCCTTCTCAGCGGCCACTCTGGCAACGGTGAGAATGGTGCCTTCGGTGGGCTTCATGACAGCCTTGTAGGCTGCCTCTACACCGAGGGTAAGTGCGTTGGCAAGGTCAGCACCGCTGGCGGTGGCGACATCCTTCAGACCCTTGGAGAAACCACGGAAAAGCAGGGAAAGGATAACGCCGGAGTTGCCGCGGGCACCACGAAGCAGCGCGGAGGCTGCCTTGTCGGCGACAACGCTTGCGGAATCGGCAGAAAGTGCCTGCAGCTCCTTGCGGGCTGCGGACATGGTCATGGACATATTGGTGCCGGTATCGCCATCGGGTACAGGGAATATGTTAAGCTGGTCAACAGCCCTCTTCTGAGCCTCGATAGCATTTGCGCCGGAGATGATGGCGTCGCGTAGCATAGTTCCGGTAATCATAGTTAACCTCCATGAATGTCGGCAGAGGCTGCAGCCTGTATGCCGAAAATCAAAACTTTGACTATTATATCACAGGTAGCTCAAAAATACAACAGGAAATTGATTAACAGTGTTAACCGATTGTAAATTTATTCCTCTGTCGTGCTGTCTGCATCAGCAAGAGCCACGTCCCAAAGGCTCATGTGCAGGAAGAAATCGCTCTCTGTAACGTCCATATTTGCCGAAAGGGAGCGGGAGAAACATACCATTCCAAGGCGGTAGCACACAGGGATAAAGGGCAGCTCGCTCTCAAAGCCCTCGATAACGTCTGCGATTTCAGCGTCTCCCGAGAGGTAGCGATTCCACGCGTCAATGGTTGTTGCCGGGCTAAGACCGTAATACAGTCCTCTGTCGGGGGTGAAGAGGTCGGAGAAGTCCATGTTGTTGTAGAGGGCGTATTCGGCAAGATAAAGCTGATAGTCGCCGGCGGCGATGCGGGTGCGCAGGTCAACATAGGGCAGCCGCACAATGTCAAGCTGAATGCCCGCATTCTTGAGATGGGCAGCCACACGCTCCGCGACAACAATGTGCTGTGCATTGCTCTCGTTGACCAGCATGGTAAAGTGCAGTCGGTTGGAGTTGCTGTCGCTGCGGATATAGCTGCTGTCAAGGTTGACATACCCCGCCTCGTTGAGTGCGCTTACAGCCATCTGTGTTTCAGCCAGCGTAAAGCCGCTCTGTGCCGAAGCTGCGATGGGCCATGAGGTGGTCAGCGGGCCTGTCGCTGCGTAGGCACGTCCTGCGTATGCGTTGGTGATTATCTCCTCGCGGTCGAGTGTCAGGGATATAGCCTCCCGCACAGGGAATTGTGTCAGCCGCGGGTCGGTGGTATTAACACCGATGTAGATAAGGTTGTTGATGTCCACTGTGCCGTACTTTGCGTTAAGGCGGCTGGGCTCGCCGTCACGCAGGTCGGTGTAGTAGTAGCTGACAGTGCCTATCTCAACGCTGTGGAAGATACTCTCGTTGGTGGGCATGGATACAAGGGATATGCGCTCCACGTTGGAGGTGTTGGTGCTGTACCACAGCTTGTTGCGCACAAGGAAGGTACCCTTCTCAATGTCGGCAGTGTAGACATAGCGTCCGCTGCCGATGGGCACGCTGGTGCCGTAGTCGGTGTTGGCTTTTATAATGGGGAAGTCCAGCAGCATATATGCCCTCGGGTCGGGTTCTGCCATGCGGAAGTATACAAGGTTGCCCGCAGAGGAGCAGTTGGTGAAGTTGGCAAGCTGTGCCGCATAGCGCGAGCCCTCAGCGCGGGCAGCGTTAAAGGAATACTTGACGTCCGCGCCGGTAACCTCGGTGCCATCGGAGAATACCAGACCATCGCGCATGGTAACGGTGATAAGGCGGCTGCTGGTGCGCTCGATCTGTATAGCCATGACCATCTCCGCCTCAAATTCGGAGTTGACGGCGATAAGCTGGTCATACAGCAGGTCACTGAGCGTGGCGTTAAGGGTGGATTCGCAGGAATAGGGGTTGATGTTGTCGGAGCGGGAGTAGGGCAGGACAAAGTTGCTGGTGGTAGCGTTGTTTTCGGTGGTGTCGTCCACAGCACCCGCCAGCTCAACAGAGCCATACAGCTCTTCAATTAGCTGTTCCCTTTCCTCCAGCGTGCTGTCAGTGGCGGAGCAGCCGCATATGCAAAGCAGCATCGCCGCAGTCAGCAGGCACGCCGCAAAGCGGATAAAAAATCGTAAATTCAATTTATATACATCTCCGGAACAGATGATATTTTTCAATGAATATTATAGCACACCACAGGTTGGATAGATATAGACAATTTATGAATAATCAGCGCGAGAAGGTGATGGCTATTTGATAATGATGCGCTCAACAGAAAGGGTTTTGCCGGTGGTGTCGTCCAGCTCAAACAGCACCGCATTTATCATGCAGGGGCCGTCCGCGTAAACATTGCGGAAGGGAAGATGGGTGGTAAAGCGGTGTATAGCTACCTCAGGCTTCATGCCGATGACCGAGTTGACCGGTCCGGTCATGCCTACATCGGTGATAAAGCCGGTGCCGCCCGCAAGAATCTGCTCGTCGGCGGTCTGCACATGGGTGTGCGTGCCGAATACGGCAGAAACACGTCCGTCAAGGTATTCGGCAAGTGCCCGCTTCTCGGAGGTTGCCTCCGCGTGGAAGTCCACAATGATAAAGGGGGTGCGGCACTGAGCGATAAGCGCGTCAGCGGTTTTAAAGGGGCAGCACAGCGGCTCACGCATGGTAACAATGCCCATCAGGTTGATAACGGCAAGCTGCCTGCGCCCGAAGTCCAGAATCTCCATTCCCCGTCCGGGCACACCCTCGGGGTAGTTGGCGGGACGCACGATGGGCAGGGTCTCGTCGTCGTACATATCAAAGCTGTCCTGCCGCTGAAAGCTGTGGTTGCCGGTGGTAATGCAGTCTGCGCCGCTGGTGAGGATATGGTCGGCGCACTGCCGCGTGATGCCGTTTGAATCGGCAGAGTTTTCGCCGTTGACAATGACGGCATCAATGTTTTTAAGTTTCTTGAGGGAGGGCAGATGGCGGCGGAGAAAGTCACAGCCGACAGTGCCCACCACATCGCCTACGCACAGTACGTTCATACGGTTTCACCCTCGCAGAAGCTGAGAATAAGGTCCGCGCCGCGCTTTGCCGCAGCGGAAGCAAAGTCGGCATAGGACATGGCGGCAGAATCGTCGGCGTTGTCGGAAATGCAGCGCACAACGCAGAAGGGCACCTTGGCCATGCAGCACACCTGTGCAATGGCGCCGCCCTCCATCTCGCAGGCGATGGCATCAAAACGCTCTATTATGACGGCGGACTGCTTGTGGTCTGCAATAAACTGGTCGCCGGTGGCAATGATGCCGCTGTACACCTTGTGGCTGTCATCACCGTTTTCGGCGAGGGCTTTCAGCCGTGCGCAAAGGGCGCTGTCAGCAGTCAGCTTTACGGTATTCAGTCCGGAGATGAAGCCATAAGGGTCTCCGGTGCAGTAGGTATCCATGTCGTGCTGTACAAGGTCGGAGGAAATAACCACATCGCCCTGCCGCAGGTAGGGTGCAAGACCTCCCGCAACACCGGTGTTGATGATGCGCTCTGCCTTGAACACAGTTATCAGAAGCTGGGCGCATACGGCTGCGTTGACCTTGCCCACACCGCTGACCGCCACAACAACAGGGCAGCCGCGCAGAGTGCCGGTGTGGAAGGTGATACCGCTGATGACGGTACTGTTTCCGTCCTCAAGCTGTGCAACCAGCAGTTCAACCTCAAAGGACAATGCTCCTATTATTCCCAGAATTTGCTTGGACATAAGGTGTACCTCCTCAGAATAATGCGCCCCGATGCAAAGCAAGCGGGGCGCAGACAGATGTATAGATTGTTTACGCTTATTTGGCGTATTCCACAGCGCGGCTCTCGCGGATGATGTTGACCTTGATCTGACCGGGATAATCCAGTTCGTTTTCGATCTTCTGGCAAATCTCGCGGGCGACAAGCACCATCTCATCGTCACCGATGACCTCGGGCTTGACCATGACGCGAACCTCACGTCCTGCCTGTATCGCGTAGCAGTCCTCAACGCCGTTGAAGGAGCGGGCGATGTCTTCCAGCTTGAGCAGACGCTTGATGTAGTTCTCAACGTCCTCGCGGCGTGCGCCGGGACGTGCGGCAGAGATGGCATCGGCTGCCTGAATCAGGCAGTCAAGCACCGACTGAGCCTCAACGTCGTTGTGGTGGGCGTGGATAGCGTGGATAATGTATTCGGGTTCCTTGTGCTTGCGGGCGGCTTCAACGCCCAGAGAAACATGGCTGCCCTCAAACTCATGGTCAAGAGCCTTGCCTATATCGTGCAGCAGACCTGCGCGGCGGGCGTGAATGGGGTCAATGCCCAGCTCCGAAGCGATAAGACCTGCAATGTAGGAAACCTCAAGGGAATGCTTAAGCACGTTCTGGCCGTAGCTTGTGCGGTAACGCAGCCGTCCAAGCAGGCGAACAAGCTCGGGGTGCAGGCCGATAACGCCCGATTCGAGCACAGCCTTTTCACCTTCGCTCTTGATGATAGCATCAACATCTCTCTTTGCCTTCTCAACGGTCTCTTCGATGCGTGCGGGGTGGATACGACCGTCGGTGATAAGACGCTCGAGGGCAACTCGGGCAACCTCGCGTCTGATCGGGTCAAAGGAGGAGAGGGTAATAGCCTCGGGGGTGTCGTCGATGATGAGGTCAACGCCGGTGGCAGACTCAAGGGCGCGGATATTGCGTCCCTCACGACCGATAATGCGTCCCTTCATCTCGTCGTTGGGCAGCACGACAACCGAAACGGTAGCCTCTGCCACATGGTCGGCTGCGCAGCGCTGGATAGCCAGACCGATAATCTGGCGGGCGCGCTCGTTAGCCTCGTCCTTGACCTCCTGCTCCATGGCAAGTATGCGGGAGGCCTTCTCGTGGGTAAGCTCTGCGTCAAGAAGCTGCAACAGGTGTTCCTTTGCCTGCTCCATGGTAAAGCCGGAAAGGCGTTCCATAAGCTCCATCTGACGGCGCTTCAGCTCTTCGGCCTCAGCCAGCTTGTCGTCAGCCTGCTTCAGCTTGCCTGCAAGCTGTTCTTCCTTCTTCTCGTGTGCTTCCAGCTTTTTGTCAAGCTGTTCTTCCTTCTGCTGGATGCGGCGTTCCTGACGCTGCACCTCGGAGCGGCGCTCACGCAGCTCCTTGTCGCTCTCGCTGCGCAGACGGTGAATCTCGTCCTTGCCTTCGAGAATAGCTTCCTTCTTCTTAGCCTCTGCGGTCTTGTAGGCCTCGGTAATAATACGCTTAGCCTCATCTTCAGCCGAGCCGATGGCAGCCTCAGCTATCTGCTGACGGCGCTTCATGCCGTACATATAGCCGAGATAGCCCAGAACGGCACCGCCGACAACCAGACCGATCAGCAATCCAAATGCCCAATGCAAGTTTCTGTGCCAACCTCCTTGGCAGCGGGGCAGAACAATGTTGAGCGGCTTTCAGACGTTAAAATACGCCCCCAAGGCGCATAAAAAAGCCGTTTAATCTCAAATAAATCATATATAAATCATATCGGGACAATAGAAATGAACAGTAACGGGTATCTTAATGTGTATCAATATGAAAATAAATATAAATATATAAAGAATGAAAACCCAACAACACAGTCTGCACAACTGCAAAAATTAATATAAATATGGGAAAAATAGAGAAATAATGCCTGGCAGGTGCGTTACGCCCGCCTGCGTGCCGATGAAACACGCGCATAATAAGTGTAACTCAAACCGATACCCCATGTCAAGGAAAATCGAACATTTTGTGTCATCAATGTAAATATATTTTTTATTCAGTGCATCAGCCAGTGCATAAGCACTGCGCCTTATCAATCAATTCTCTCAAAGCTCCGCTCCTCGATGACCGGGATAGTCTTCATCTGCATGGACTCGATGTATATGTAATTCTGCGCCTTCAGGTGGAGGATAAGTGCGTCAATATCCTCTCTGCTGCCCTGCACCTCCATCTCCACCGAGCCGTCATAGCGATTCAGCACCCAGCCGGTCAGACCGAGGCTGCGTGCCTTGTAATAGGAGTGGTAACGGAAGCCCACGCCCTGTACCTCTCCGAAAAACAGTATGTGCTTTCGTATCATCTGTCTGTCCCCCTGTCATTATCTCTGTCAGCAAAACGATGTCCACGCCTATACCACAGGACGAATGGGGTGACGGATTACTGTGCGCCACTTGTCCTGTGCCACCTTCCGCACATCAGAAAGATATATTTCGTGGTGCTGCCGCTGTTCTGAAAAATCATTCTCATATCCGTTTGCCCGCACATATTCGTCCATCAGGGCAACCGTTGCGGGCTCATCATCAAAGGAGCCTGTGTGCATAATCTGTACGCACAGCCCCTCGTCCACCGTCAGAAATTCCGCCGCAGAGCAGTCCAGCTTCTTCTTTGCGGAGGCGGTCTCCACCGCCCATGCAAAATCCTGCGGTGTTACGAAGTCGGGCAAACGTATTACCGACGTCCATCGGAAAGCACTCTTCTGCGCATAGTCGATGCCCTCAACGCCCACCTGCCGCCAGAAGCCCTCAAGGGGTGGCACCACATACTCAAAGAAGCCGTCCATGTGGTGCCCCGATTTGCCGCTCATGCGAAGGGTGTAGGCAACGGCATACAGCACACCGATAGCCTGCTTGTATGCGCCGCCCTCCTGATTGGGGTCACCCTCGCCGCGCACCGCGACAAAGTTTGCGGCGGGCACAGTCACGATTGACGGCACTGCCTTAGGCATATAAAGTTCCTTGTATTCCTTCTTGAAGTCAAATGCCATCGAGTTCTCCCTCCGCACTGAGTATCTCTTCTGCCTCGCGCATGGTTACGCAGAGGGCATATCTGTTCGGCCAGATGAAGCTGTTGTAGTAGTGATAGCTCAATTCACCGCTCATAAAGCTGTTGTCAACGGTGGAGTTGGCAAACTCAGGCACAATCATCTCAAAGCCATGCTCAAAGCCGCTCTTTATGGTGGCATCTATGCAGTATTCGGTCTGCAGACCCACTACCATGACCCGCCGCACACCCTTTGCGTGCAGATATTCAGTCAGACCTGTGTCGCCGCAAACGCCTCGGAAAGCCGTGTTGACCGTCTTATCGAAAATGCGCTCGCCAGCCTGCGGGGCGAAATCAGCGGCAATCTCAAAGGCGTCATTGCCGGCGGAAAGCACCGCACCCGCGCCGTCGTCGTGCCTGACGTATACCACCTCAACGCTGCTGCGCCTCGCCAACCCGATAAGCTTCTGTATGTTGCCCCGCACCGCCTCAAAGCTGTACAGCGCAGGGGTGACAATGCCCGCCTGTACGTCAACTACCAGTAATACCATGGAATTATTCCTCGCTTGCTGTTATTCTGCCGGCTCCAGATTACGCACAAATGCAACGGTGTCCGTCAGCTCACGGAAACCCAGCTTTTTATAGAAGTTATAGGCAGGGACGCTTCTGTCCGTCAGCAGGAATATGTGATTTATTCCATCGGCAATCAGTTCCGCGCTGATTTCATCAATAAACCTTGCGCCAAGACCCATGCCTTGCTTTTCGGTCAGTATGCACAGTTCGTTGATATAGTACTCCGTACCCATGTACCAGTGCTTGATAAGTCCCATGGACAGCCCCACAAGCTGACCGTCCTCGTACATTCCGTAGGTCAGGGAGTTGTGGCAGCCGATAAGGTCGATGATGTAGCTGTCAAGCTGCTGCTCGTCGCTCCAGTCGTCATTCCAAGGCTCGCGGGTGAATACACTACAGAAAAGCTGCTTGATGGCTTCCTTATCCTCAATCGAAAGTCGTTTGATCATGTGCCGCAATATCCTCCGTAAATATCGGTATAGGTATACAAGTATTATATATTTTGTCGCACGTTGCTGTCAAGGCAGCAGCCATCGTGTCAACGCAGCAAAAAAAGAGGAAGCAGACCGCCTGCGCGGTTTGCTTCCTCCTGTGTTAGCTGTGTGCCGCCCGTAAAGGGCTTCACTGATGGATTTTACTTGACCAGTTCGTCGGCAATAGCCTTGGAAACAGCGTTATCGCCGCCGAAGATGTTGATGACCTCAGGCTTCTTTTCGGCAACATACTTGTCGATGCTGTCGCCGGAAGTGATGGTCTTGGGAACAAGCACGATGGGCATGGCGTTCTTTGCAGCAAATACGCTGCCTGCCAGTGCATCGGGGAAGTCAAGACCGGTTGCAACGCATACGCCCTTGCCGGTGAACTTGGAGGCATATGCAGTGTTGATCTTGAGCATGGTGTCGAAACGGTCAGCGCCGCCGATGCGGTTGATCTGTGCAACACCTGCATTGGTCAGAGCGGTCTTTACGCTGTCGGGAATGTTTGCAGTGCCGCCGAGAATGGTGACCTTGGTGCAGCCGCTGGTCTTAATGAAGCTCTCAACAGCGGGGTCAAGCTTGCCGCTCTTGTCAGCGTAGAGGATGGGGCTCTTGTTCATTGCAGCAACAGGGCTGATGGCAAGAGCATCGGGATAGTCGGCTGCGTAGGCGAGGAAAATCTCGCTGGGAGTGCCACCGAGTACCTTCAGGTTGATAGCAACATCAACAGAGGTCTTGAAGCGGTCCTGTCCGGCAATGCGATAGACGTTCTTCTTGTCGGAAACATAGGACTCAAGCTGGGTCTTGACAGTGTCGCTGACTGCGGCAGTGCCGCCGACAATGTAGATATACTTGGGGGCAAGGCGGGTCAGTTCAGCCTTCAGCTCAGCGCCCATGGTGTCGCCGTAAACAAGCAGGATAGGTGCGTTGATGGAATAAGCAAGAGGTGCAGCGGCCAGTGCGTCTGCGTAAACCTTGCCGCTTGCGATAACAACGCTGTTGGCGGAGGTGAACGCAGCAGAGGAAATCTTGGTTGCGGTGACAACTCTGTCAGCGCCGTAGAGGCGGTTGACGGTGGGAGCAACAGGAGCGGTGACGTTTTCCTTCCACTGTGCGTACAGGGTGACGCTTACGTCAGCGGTGTAGGTGCCGCCGGGGGTGTATGCAACGCCGGTGCCGTCAGCCTTGTCGTTCCAGCCGTTGAAGGTGTAGCCCTCGCGGGTGGGAACAACGGTGGAGAGGGTAAGTGCGGTGCCCTTTACCTTGGCCTGTGCCTCGGGTGCGCCAGTGCCGCCGTTGGGATAGTAGCTGACAACGATGGCGGGGGCGGCGGTGAAGCTGTAGCTAACAGTGCGTGCAGCAGCGTTGTTCTCAACAGTGCCGACAACGGCAGTTTCGCCGTTGACAGTAGCCTTGATCTTATCATTGGCAGCAAATGCGTCAGTGCTGTTCTTGGGTGCTGCGGTGACAACCAGCTTGTACTTCTTGCCAACAACGAATACGGAGTCAGCACCGAGGGGCTGGTTGGTCTCTTCATCAATCCACTCGGTCTTGAGCAGGGTGCAGTTTTCGGGCAGCTTAACGGTGGAAACAGGCTTTTCGCCCTCAACAGGGGCTACAGCCTCGGTAACGTCGATTGCAGAAATGTTTGCATCGGTGGCAGTAAACTCTACCTTGAAGCCGCGCGCTGCAGGCAGGAGAGCACTGGTGAGAATGTTATTTGCAGCAACGGCAGTACCGTTGACGGTGATGCTCATCTTGTCGGCTGCATCAAATTCGCAACCGCTTGCAGGGACGAGGTAGGCTGTAAGCTCATACTTGTTGCCCCTGGTAAAGGTTTCATTTGCACCCATGACCTTGTTCTTTGCCTGGTCGCGCCACTGGAGCATCTGAACAAAACAGGTGTCAGGGGAAATGGTCATCTTGTCGGAGTAGGTGTTGCCTGCTGCGGGAACAACAACGTCAGTGATAACAACCTTGTCAATGACATTCTTGACAGCGGTAAAGGTACACTTGATAATGTATTCGGATGTGGTGGCATTACCTACAGTGACAGTGGCAGGGGTGTTGTTGACGGTTGCGGAAAAACCAGCTACAGGAGCAAATTCGAATACAGCAGCGTTTGAGGGCTTTATGGAAGCGGTAAAAGTATACCTATTGCCGGCAACGAAGGTGTTGCTGGCAGTCATGGGAGCCATCTTCTGCTCGTCATACCAGAATGCAGACTGGTCGGAAACGAGGGTGCAGCCCATGACTGAGAACATAAGGTCTGCGTTCGGTGCAGCACCGTTTACAGGAGCATCAACCTCAATATTCAGCATGTCGATGATGACCTTGTCGGTAGCTTTGAAACTTTTGCTGATTACATATTGAGTGTCGCTGTTCTTGGAGATTTCCGCTGCAGTACCGTTGATCTTGGCGGTCATACCGGAAGCGGGTTTGTATCCGTTCTT
>SVPT01000044.1 GCA_015065695.1 Oscillospiraceae bacterium
GATATGCCGCCAGCATGGTGTCCATCACAAAGCCCTGCGGCACAGGCTGTCCGCACTCAAGCATCAGGCGGGTAAGCCGCTTGAGGTCGTGGGTGCTTTTGGCGATGGTGCCGTCCGCGCAGATTTCCGCTAGGAAGCGTCCGCTTTCCTCGCCGCGCAGGAGGTACACCTTGCCCTCCTCGCACAGCACAGCACTGCTTATCCGCTGCTCAAGGGCAGTTGATTCACTGTCGTTTATATCGTAAGAAAAAATTGCGCTACTATTCTCTCTTACAATGCTCAGGCATTGCTCAAGGGTGGCAAATTCCACAGCCGTTTCCTCTTCCTGCGGCTGCTCATCGCTCACCGCAACAGGCGCGCCGCTGTCCTCAGGCAGGTTGAGCCGCTTTAAGATGGAGAAAAGCTCAAGGTCGGTCATCAGCCTGCGCACCGTGCGGCTGTCCACAGGGCGCAGGGCGTAGTGGGCAGGGTCGGTGTCAACGGGGGCATCGGTCTGCACAGTGCCCAGCCAGTAGCTGAGGTAGGCACTGTCGCGCCCTTCCTCAAGCTTTTTGCGCATACCCGCCTTGATGGATGGGTCGTCCAGTGAGGCATAAACTCCGTCAAGCGAGCCAAAGCGGGTGATAAGCTCCCGCGCGCCCTTTTCGCCTATGCCGGGTACACCGGGAATGCTGTCGCTGGTGTCCCCCTGAATGGCCTTGATGTCACGCATCTGTGGGGGAGTGACACCGTAGTTGTCCATAACGTACTGCTCGTCGCAGATGGTGGCGGTGGGCTTGCCCTCCTTGGTGGAAAGCAGGCGCACTGCGGTGTTGGCACTGATAAGCTGCAGGGTGTCCCTGTCGCCGGTGGCGATGGTGCAGTGACTGCCCTGCTCGCCGCAGGCGCGGGCGAGTGTGCCGAGAATGTCGTCTGCCTCCCAGCCCTCTGCGGTGACAATGACATATCCGAGGGCGGTGAGAATATCCTTCAGGGGCTGAAGCTGTGATGCCAGCTCATCGGGCATACCCTTGCGCTTTGCCTTGTAGCCGGAGTATTTCTTGTGGCGGAAGGTAGGGGCGCGCATATCAAAGGCGACAGCTACCGCATCGGGTTTGGTGTCGTCGATAATTTTGCCGAGCATGGTAAGAAAACCGTATATGGCATGGGTGGGACGTCCGTCGCGGGTGGTCAGCGGACGGACGCCGTAGAAGGCGCGGTTGACGATGCTGTTGCCGTCTATTGCGAGAAGCTCCATAGGTGGGTCTCCTTTGGGGTGTATTTGTTCCGCAGAAGCGGGTTGTTTTGTGTTGGTTTTAGTATAGCACACAGCGGGAAGAAATAAAAGAAAAAGCTGACCGAATAGCGGTTTACTCACAAAACATTCAACAGGCACAGCATAGACAATCCGCTGTGCCCTGTTCTTGTTTTTTTCTGCGTTGCATGATAATATGGTAACAGACAGAGCGATAAATCAGAAGTTGGCAGGTAACAGAAAATATGATAACAACATTTGATTTTATATTTATGGCACAAAGGGATTCCAAGCTTATGGAGGCAATTCATAATGCTCTTGCAAGTCAAGAAAACACAGTGGTATGTACAGATATGCATAGAATTTCTTTTTTGGGGTTCAAACAGACAGCTATTGTCGAGGCTTTATCTGACAATAGTCCTTTTAGCTACAAAATAGTACCAAAAGCAATTAAGTTCAGTGCAGTTATTAAAATGCTAAACGGGGAATGGGAAGATATATGTGAAGGGGATATTATAGATGCCAATTAGTATCAAATCCCGGTTTATCTGGTTGTGGGAACACAGCTTTACACCCTTTCCGTAGTATCGTGCGTGTGGCTTTACACCGCCCTCAACCCTCCCTCCGATGAGAGAATGAAGGGAGAGAAAGAGTGCGAAGATTTCGCAGGTTCGTGCAAATGCGTTGGTTGTAAGGTATCTCTCCCTCGTCAGAGGGAGCCTGATAAAAAACATATATACAAAGCTCCGACCTATGCTTGCAGCCATAGGTCGGAGCTTTTTTCGGGTAACTGCCCGAGGGTCAGCCCAACAAAAAGGCAGCAGTGAATGAACACATTCACTGCCGCCGGAATTATGCAAACAACTCAGCCGCCCGCGCTCTTACAGCTCGAACTCCATGCGGCGCAGCTCCACTGCAACGCCGAGGATACGGACAGGCAGATTGGCAAGCTCTTCGGTGGAGTAGAAGTGGCTGTCCATTGCGGGGTCGAGGGGACGGATAATCTTACCGTCGCGCTTCTTGGTGATGATGCAGAGGAAAGCGTCCTCGTCCTTGATGCTGACCAGAGAGACCTGATCGTTCTTGGACTTGATCTTGCGCTCGAAGATGACGATGTCACCGTCGAAGTAGCGGGGGGCGAAACGACCGCCGGAAACGCGGAAGGCGAAGAACTCACGACCGCCTACCAGCCAGCTCTTGGGGATAAGAATGGTCTTGCTGGTGTCCTGCTCGCCGTTGTCGCGGCTCTTGAGGGAGTTGTACAGCTTGACGCTGTAGCCCTCAACCTCAACGCCCTGAGGAGGGGTGGGCTCACACTTGACATCGGTACGGCCGACAATATAGTCAACGGAAACGCCGAAGATGCGGCTCATGCAATAGATGGTGCTGGCAGAGGGCTCGTGAATGCCGTTTTCGTACTTGGAGATCATGCCCTTGTTGGTGTTTGCGCCGAACTCGCGGTTAAGACGCTCGGCAACATCGCTGAGGGAAAGACCGGCTTCCTTGCGGATTGCGTTAAGGCGGGCACCGACACGCGCCATTTCTTCTTTCTTTTCGGGGGTCTGGGGTTTTCTCATTAATTACTCCTCCCTTGCCGCAGAGGTGCGGCAACTGTTCTATGCGAATACCCGCATCAGTCGGAATAGACTGAAACTAAACAAACGGATATTTTACTGGGGTATTATAGCATATGTTTTTCGGAAATGAAAGGGATTTATCAATAAAATAATAATTAATATTTTTGTTCAAATTAACCCTTTTTCGTGCTTTTGACGGCAGCTTCGTGCAGAGGTGAATTGCGTTGCTGCCGCATTGCATAGGCAAATATGGACATATACCACAATATATGGTGCCTCGCGGACGTTTTGATTCAACCGGTGCAAAACGGCGGGCAAACGCGGCGTGTGCTGCCCGGGTGCGGCTGCGAGAAAAATGCGCTGCGGGTATTTATATGCAATATATGCCGGGCAAAAGTGGACGGGCAGGAGAGTGGAGCAGCGGGGTGGCAGAGTGGTGAAAGAGCAAAGATAAGGTGGTGGAAGAAGCAAGAAAATTTGCAGAAAAAATCCTTTTTCTGCGGCTAATATCATTGTAATGACAAAAGATATATGATATAATGTATATTCGAGCAGGTATATGCTCGCACAGCTCGCTGAAAGGAGTGCCGCCGCTTTGTCTGCGGCTGCTGAATCAAATATGAGGGAAACTATATATACCATACCCGTCAACGAGGTATTTGAAGAGGTGGGCGGCTGCCCCATCTGCCGTATGCGTGACGAGCTTGAATTCAGGGCTCTTGATTACATCACGGGCGCGGCTATGATGGAGCCGGACATTCGTGAGATGACCAACGAGATTGGCTTCTGTGAGCGTCACTTCACCGGTATGCTGGAGCTGGGCCGCAACCGTCTGCCCATATGCCTGACCATTGAAACACACCTCGAGGAAATCGGCAAGAAGATTCTGTCCGCTGCCGATGCCGGCTCGCTCAAGAGAGCTGAACGTCTGGAAAGCACCTGCTTTGTGTGCGATTTTATAGAAAGCAATCTTGCCCGTGGGCTGGACACTGTCTATCGCTCCTACCGCTCGGAGGAGGAATTCCGTGCCCTCTTTGCAAAGCAGGAGTATATCTGTCTGCACCACTACCGCCGTATGCTCACCGAGGGCAAGAAGCGTCTGGGCGGTAGCTACCGTGATTTTGCCGAGACTGCACGCAAGCTGGCTTATGCCCATTACGAGCGTCTTTACGGCGAGCTGAAGGGCTTTGAGGATTCCTTCGACCACCGCAACGCAGGCAAGCCCATGGACGAACATTCCCGCGATGCCATCGAGCGTTCCATACAGTTCATAACCGGCTATTATCCCCATCCGGTAAGGAAGCTTCATTCCAAAATAAAGGACGCAAAGTACAATTTCTGAGTAATAAATTCTGACGGCTCGAGAGCCGAAACAATTCATTTCACATTCATTTCATTTTGTAGGTGCATCATGGGAGTTATTCTGGATATACTTATTCTGTTCATTTTTCTGCTGTTTGTTCTGAAGAACTATCGCAAGCAGCAGCTACGCTGCGCGCTGGAGACCATCTCCTTTGTGCTGGCGGCGGGCTTTTCGGTGCCCATTGCAACCATGCTTTCCGATCTGTGCTACAGCAAGATGTTCCGCGGCGCACTGGCGCATAATCTGGAGCCTGTACTCAGCGATACCGCCAAGCTCAGCGGAAACTTCTCCAACTACGACCGTGTAATGGAAAAGATGCCCTCCGTGGTGCGCTTTGCCTCGGAAAGCTACCAGATAAATACCGACGCAAACATCGCAGAGGTGGAGCGTCTGGTTACCGGCAACACCACCGTTGCGGGTGTGCAGATTGTGGACATCGTTGCCCAGCCGGTCATCGAGGGCGTATTCCGTGCGGTGTTCTGCGCCATATTCTTCTGCGGACTGCTGTATCTCTTCAAGTCCTTCGCCGCCATCATAGAGAATGCGCTCTACAATCCCGACCGCGCCTCCCAGAATGCGGTGCTGTGCGGCGCGTATGGCTGCTTCAAGGCACTGGTTACCGTTTCGGTCGGTGTGGCAGTAATACAGTTTATTCTGCCCGCTCTGCCCACGCTGCCCTTCCTCAACACCGAGACCTTCAGCCGGTCGTTCATCTTCCAGCTTTTCTACCATCAGAATATTCTGATGCTGTTCCTCGGACAGGATATTTATCCCGTAACACTGTAACTTTGATGCTTCCTGTGCCGCTCCGCACAATAATGGTGGCGGCATCAGCAGGAGAAAACAAATATCAAAAAGGCTAGGTTGTACAGCATGAATGTTCCTAACACATTGTCTTTTTTGAGAATACTGCTCATTCCGGTGTTCTGCATCACCTTTATGAAGGGTGAGGATTATTATGTCTGGGCGGGTGCCGCACTGGCTCTTTCTGCCCTCTCCGACCTTCTTGACGGTTGGTTTGCCCGAAAGTTCAACCAGATTACCGAGCTTGGCAAGTGGCTTGACCCCATTGCGGACAAGCTGACCCTTGGCGCGGTAGTGCTTTGTATGTGGCTGCGCTTCCATGGTGACTATCCCGAGCTGACTCCTCTTTTCGCAATACTTGTTATCAAGGAGCTGCTTATGGCAATCGGCGGCATGATTGTCGTCCGCGGACAGGACGAGATGATTCAGGCTCAGTGGTGGGGAAAGGTTGGCACAGCGGTATTCTATACCTGTATGCTGGCGATAGTTGTCCTTTCCCTGTACGATATAGGCGGACAGTATCAGCAGCCCATCATTATCAGTCTGGTCGCGCTGCCTGCGGCAGTTATGGTTTTCGCCTTTGTGCGCTACTTTATTTTCGCCCTGAGCATACTGCGCCAGAAGAAGATTGCCGAAAATGGGGAACAGCCGGCAACGACTGAATGATTGATTAAAGCGAATATTACTAGGAGGTATATCCGGCGGGGCAATATGGCTGCCGGAAGGTGTATACAAGAATGGCAACAATACTTTGCTCCAGATGCGGGAAAAGACAGGCTGTCATGTTCATCAGCGGTGCCTACGGCGGCGAGAACGGCAAGGGCACCGGGCTTTGCTTTACCTGCGCAAGAGAACTGAAAATCCCGCAGATTGATGAGGTTCTGAAGAATTTTGGCCTCAACGACAGAATATTGGATCAGCTCATCGCCTTTGAGGACCGCATGGCGGACATGAGCGATGGAGCGGAGTCCTCTGAGATGCCCTTTGGCATGATGTTTTCGGACGGTGGTGTCCCCGAGGAGCTGGCACAGCTTCTCAATATGGATACCGATGACGAAATGGACTACGACGATGAGTATGACGATGAGGACGAGGAGGACGAGGACCTGTTCCCCGGCTTTGCCGCACCTATGCAGCTGACGGATTCCGAAGCCGACGGCGATGAGGACGGAGAAGCCGATGAGGCTTCCGACGACAATGTTGGTGAGGGCGATTCTGAACAATCGGATCAGCCCAGAAAGAGAAAATCCCACTTCTCGCTGCCCATAGAGGAGCTGTTTGGCCCTCAGTTTCAGCCGGGAGGAGCGGTATGCTCCGATGGCTCTGCTCCCGACGGGGATTCCGGCGAGGGAGAAAAGGGGAGCGGCTCTTCCCGCAGCAAGCGCAAGCGCCGCCAGAAGCACAAGTATCTCGATACCTACTGCAGCGACCTGACCGCCCGCGCAAAGGGCGGCAAGATTGACCGCATCATCGGCAGAGACAGGGAGATAGAGCGCATAATCCAGATACTCTCCCGCCGCCAGAAGAACAACCCCTGCCTGATTGGTGAGCCCGGTGTGGGTAAGACCGCCATCGCGGAGGGGCTTGCCCTGAGAATTGCGCAGGGTAATGTGCCCGCCCGCCTTGCCTCCAAGGCAGTGTACCTGCTTGACCTGACCGCGCTGGTGGCAGGCACTCAGTTCCGCGGACAGTTTGAGAGCCGCATCAAGGGGCTTATCGACGAGGTCAAGTCGGTGGGCAACGTCATTCTGTTCATTGACGAGGTGCATAATCTCGTCGGCACAGGTGACGCAGAAGGCTCCATGAACGCCGCCAATATACTTAAGCCTGCGCTGTCCCGTGGGGAGCTGCAGGTTATAGGTGCAACCACCTTTACCGAATACCGCAAGCATATTGAAAAGGACACCGCGCTGGAGCGCCGCTTCCAGCCGGTCAAGATAGAGGAGCCCTCTATAGAGGAAGCCATCGAGGTGCTTCGCGGCATCAAGGATTACTATGAGCAGCATCACGATGTTTCCTGCAGCGACAGGCTGCTGGTGCGTGCCGTAAACCTCGCTGAGAGATATATCACCGACCGCTTCCTGCCCGACAAGGCCATCGACCTGCTTGACGAGGCGTGCGCCTGCGCAGCCCTGCGCAATGCCGCCCGTGAGGAATCCCAGCGGCTGCAGGCGGAGCTTACCCGCAGCAAGGGTCGGCTTGCAAAGCTGATGGACAAGAATATAGGTGCTGACGGCGAGCCTGACTACGAGCGCATTGCCCAGCTCAAGAGTGAGCAGCTTCGTATGGAGGAGCGCATCGCGGAGCTTGCCCCCGATGCCGACATAACCGAAGTAACCGAGGCTGACCTTGCCAAGGTAATCGAGCTGTGGACGGGTATTCAGGCGACCCGCATAGAGCAGTCGGAGTACGCCCGCCTTTCCCGCCTTGCCGACCGCCTCAGGGAGCGCATCAAGGGTCAGGACGAGGCGATTGACCTTGTTGCCGCCGCGATACGACGCACAAGGGTGCAGATAAGCCCCCGCCGCAGACCGGCTTCCTTTATCTTTGTCGGTCCTACCGGTGTGGGAAAGACCGAGCTGGTCAAGGTGCTGGCTTCGGAGCTTTTCGATACACCGGAGACCCTCATTCGCCTTGACATGAGCGAGTTTATGGAGAAACATTCGGTTTCCCGCATCATCGGCTCGCCTCCCGGCTATGTGGGCTACGACGAGGCAGGTCAGCTTACCGAAAAGGTGCGCCGCAAGCCCTATTCGGTGCTGCTCTTTGATGAGATTGAAAAGGCGCACCCCGATGTGCTTAATATCCTCCTCCAGATTCTGGACGAGGGCAAAATAAACGATGCACAGGGACGCGCAGTGAGCTTTGAGAATACCGTCATCATCATGACCTCCAACGCAGGCAGCAACATCAACTCCACCTCCCTTGGCTTTGCCAAGACCGAGGGTGAGCTGGCAAAGGAAAAGGCACTCAAGGCACTTGGAGAATTCCTCCGTCCGGAATTCCTCGCCCGTGTGGACGAGATTGTGTGCTTCAACCCGCTGGACGACGAGGCATTCCGTGAGATTGCCCGCCTGATGTGCGGCGAGTATGTCCCCGCACTGCGTGAAAAGGGCATGGAGCTGACCGTTTCCGACGAGGCTGTCGGCTGGCTGGCAGAGCACGCCCGTGGTGGCAAGAGTGCCGCCCGTGACCTGCGCAGTCTTATTCGCCGTGAGGTGGAGGACAGGCTGGCACAGCTTCTCATTGACAACGCAGAATGTCCTCCGGACAGTGCTTTGGTCGTTGTGGAAGAGGGCAAGCTGGCGGTCAAGGCAGGCTGATGTGCAAAATAACGGTTGACAGGACAGACACTGTCTGCTATAATCACAGCAAATCGCAATGAAACGGAGTGAGAGGATGCGCAAATAGTTCCCGAACTTGTCAATATTTCAAAATATCGACAGGGGCAGACGGCTTTGCCTTGGATAATTCCTTGGTGCGGTATGCCCTGCGGGAAGCTATGCGCTTTTTCTCTTTCTCTTTATGCAATACGGAATAGGTGTGCCATGTGCCCGTTTGCTTCGGGCACAGAGGCTTATTATCCTTGCGAAAAGAAAAAGGGCGTGCAGAGCTTTCTGCACGCCCCTGTTTTTTCGGGAGGGATGTAATATGTCTCAGATAAGTATATCCAATCTTACCTTTGCCTACGACGGCAGCTACGACAACATCTTCGAGGGGGTCAGCCTGACGCTGGACACCGACTGGCGGCTGGGTCTTGTGGGGCGCAACGGCAGGGGAAAAACCACCCTGCTTTCCCTGCTGATGGGCAAGTACGAATATTCCGGCTCAATAAGTGCTTCGGTGGATTTTGAATACTTCCCCTATGCGGTGGAGGATATGTCCGCGCAGGCAGTGGACGTGGCGTACAGCATATGCCCCACGCTGGAATACTGGGAGCTGTGCAGGGAAATCTCGCGGCTGGAGCTGCCCGATGACCGGCTCTTCCGCCCATACAACACCCTCAGCTTTGGTGAGCGCACCAAGCTGATGCTTGCCGCCATGTTTCTGCGTGAAAACAGCTTTCTGCTCATTGACGAGCCCACCAACAATCTCGACGCCAGAGGAAGAAAACTGACCGCCGATTATCTGCAGACAAAGAAGGGATTTATCCTCGTTTCCCACGACCGCTCCTTCCTTGACGGCTGTGTTGACCACATCATGAGCATCAACCGTGCGGACATCGAGGTGCGCAAGGGGGATTTCTCAGCGTGGTACGCCGACCGCATGGCTACCGACCGACGGGAGCTGGAGGAAAACAAGCGGCTGAAAAAGGAGATTGCCGCGCTGGAGCAGTCTGCGCGGCAGGCGGCGCAGTGGTCGGAGCGGCTGGAGGGCACGAAGAAGTCCACCAGAATCGCAGGCTTGCGCCCGGACAGAGGTGCTATCGGCGCACAGGCGGCACGAATGATGAAACGCTCCAAGAATATCGAGGCACACAGAGAGGCGGCGGCAGAGGAAAAGGCAGGTTTGCTGCACAACATAGAGAAGATAGATGACCTGCACATCTCGCCCCTTGCCCACCACGCAAAGCGGCTGGTGTGGGCAGAGGATCTGTCCATATCCTACGGCGAGGGAGAGATATTCTCCGGAGTGAATCTCTGCATCGAGCAGGGGCAGCGGGTGGCACTGTGTGGGCGCAACGGCAGCGGCAAATCCAGCATATTCCGTGCCATTGAGGGAAGTGCGGGCGGTGAGATGCCCGGGAATATGCGCTGCGGCGGGCGGCTGCAGACGGCAAGCGGGCTGATACTTTCGGTAGTGTCGCAGGACACCTCCTTTCTCTCGGGCAGCCTGAGCGACTATGCGCAGAGCTGCGGCGTGGACGAAAGCCTCTTCAAGGCGATACTGCGCAAGCTGGAATTTCCCCGTCCGGTGTTTGAGCGGGACATGAAAACCTACAGCGCAGGGCAGAAGAAAAAGGTGCTGATTGCCAGAAGCCTGTGCGAGCGGGCGCATCTGTACCTGTGGGACGAGCCGCTTAATTACATCGACATATTCTCGCGTATGCAGATAGAAGAAATGCTGAGGCAGGGAGGCTTCACCATGCTGTTTGTGGAGCATGACCGAGCCTTCTGCGAGAATGTTGCCACAGCCGAGGTAAGGCTGTAGGCGGACAGCGTGATACCTATTATATAATAGAAAGCATAAACAAAGACGCACAGCGCGGGAGCGAAAGCCCCAACGCTGTGCGTCTTTTTGCTGTCAGCTATTTCTGGAAGAATTCTGCCGGGTCGGAGAAGCCGCCGTCACGCATCAGCGCAAGGTGGAGATGCGGTCCGTCCTTTGCCTCGCAGGGTACTTCACCGAGGAAGCCGATGACATCGCCTGCCTTGACCTCCAGACCCTTGCTTATCAGTCGGGTGCTGTTAAGTCCGCAGTAGTACAGCATGGAGCCGTCGGCGTGCTGAATGACTGCGGTGTGACCATAGAGCATATCCTCAATGAAATCCACCGCGATGCCGTCTGCCGCGGCGCGCACCTCAGCACCTGCCTCGCCTGCAATGTCCAAACCCTCGTGTACCCGCCAATCGCCCATGGTGGAGCAGAATATCAGCTCACTGCCCGAGAAGGGCTTGATCTGCTTGCCGTTCAGGGGCGGGGCGAAGGTCAGCTTAAAGACAGCAGGCTCTGCCATTACTTCAAGTGTTTCCTCCTGAACAGGCGGCGGGTTTTTTTCCTGTACGGTTTCGCTCCACTCGGCCTCGTTTCCGCCCATTGCGCCCGCGTCCTGAGGCTCGGGGTATTCAGCCTCGGGGGTGTCCTCGCTCAGTCCCTCTATCATAGGGGCTGCGCTTTCGGAGGTCTGCTCGGGCGGCTCCGGCGGGAGCATGATCTCGTTGTTTTCCGGGGTATAGCTGTCGTTTTCGGTCAGGGAGATATAGTTCTCCGGTGCGCGGACGCTGTCGCGGTTGAGGTAGGCGGACACCGCCACCAGACAGACCGCCGCGCAGCACAGACCCACTGCGATGTAGAAGCTGGCGTTTTTACTCTTTCGCCGCTCTCTGCCGTTAAAATCAAATCCCATAGAATACGCATATGCCGCGCAAGGTGCGGCACACACAAAACCCTCCCTTCGTATTGCGAACAGCCGCGCATATCGTATGCCGCGCAGCCGGTTCTGCCAATAGTGTGGGAGCATTGCTGCCAGATTATACATGGGCTGCTTTACTTTTTGCGGCGAGAAAATCTGAAAGAGGGGAAAAGTAGAAAAAATTAAACAAAGAGCGTTTGCCTCCTTCGGCTGATTCCGCCGGGCGCAAACGCTCTTCATTTGTTATTCCTCGTGGGCAAAAGCCTCGCTCCACAAAAGCACAAGGGGCTTTTCCGCACCGCGAACAGGCGCATTGGAAACATTTACCAATAATGGTCAGGGCTGAGTACGTCATACGTTGTAATTTTGAACATATTATACAAGAGAGGGTATAATATGTCAATGACAAACAACTATCTAAATCAGAAACATGGAGCGTTCTATGCCGTATTACAGACGTCTGCGCGACCTGCGCGAGGACAGGGACCTGACACAGGTGCAGCTTGTCGCGCTGCTGAATATGCACAAAACCACCTATACCAACTACGAGCAGGGGAAGCGGGATTTGCCGCTGAGCGTTGCGATAAAGCTGGCGCAGTTTTACGACGTTTCGCTGGATTACATCGCGGGGCTGACCAACAACCCTTCAAAGACGTGGAAGAAGGAGCAGTAGCGGTTATTGGTATTGCCGATGAAAAGTGTGCCGCGCCTTATCTTACGGTGCGGTTTCTGCGCAGTATGGCGATTATTACGCCAAGCAGCACCGCGCCGCTTATGCCCACCAGCGCAAAAGCCACTGTGCGCATATAATCTTCGCCCACCCGCTCTGTGTAAAGGTCGGGATAGGCAATGCCTGAGGCATCGGTGGTGTGGGACTGTGCGGCTTCATCGGAGGAAGAGGTATTGGCAGGCATATCCTCAGTGGTATTTTCCTCCGCAGGCAGTGCCGCATCGGGCGAAGTGCCGCCGTATTCGGTAACGGCTGTGTCGCCCTGCGCGACGGTGTGCAGGGTTGAGGCGGTTGTGGTTGTGGTGGGCGCGGCAGAGGGGGCTGTGTTATGGGCGGGTGCAGCCTCGGTTGCGGCAGAGGTGGTTGTGTGGGTGGTGGTTGAGGCAGTTGTGGGGGCAGTGGTGCCGCCGCTTTCTGTGGCAGTGAAAAGGGCGCAGTTTTCCGCCTTTATCCAGTAGGCATTCAACCCAAACTCCACCTGATGCCACTGCTGACCCAGCAGGTCACGGGCGCGCAGCAGAAGCCGCTCATCTCCGCTGTTGACGGTTGCCATCACCTTGGAAACGGTGGAGGAGGACTTGTAAGCCTTGGTGTTGTCGGAAAGAATACGCGCATAGGTGACAGTGCGGTAATCGCTGCCTGCGGTGTCGTACTCAGGCGCGCCCACATAGAGAATGGTGCTGCTGCCGTAGCCTGTGCCGTCTCCTCGGCGGTAGCGTATGGTCTGCACCATGTCGGAGCAGTTGCCCTCAATGACGGTGACGTGCCGGTCGTCAACGGCGGCTATCAGACCGACGTGGTTTTCCTCGCCGTCACCGTTGGTGTCGATGAAAGCGATGTCGCCCATCTGCGGTGCGCTTTGGGCGTAGGGAAGATAGGGGCAGCCGAAGGTCTGCACACGCGCCCACTCGGTGCGGGCAACGATGCTCTCGGGGATACCCGCCTGATTGGCGCACCACCAGACAAACATGGCGCACCATGCGTCCTTGGTCTGACCGAAGGCGTAGCCATATTCGGTGCAGTTGCCCGAGCTGCTGCCGCTGCCGGAAAGGGCACTTTCGTTTGCTCCCTCGTGGTAGCCCACCTGCGACTGTGCTACCGCGACAATGTCGGTGCGGCGGTCGCCTGTCAGGGATACCGCACACAGGTTGTTGTAATAAACGCTTTCTTTGTAAGATGCGGAAGGGTCGTATGTAGGGGTAAGTGCCGCAGCAGTGCGGGGGAAAAACGAAAACAGCAGTACGGCAGTCAGCAGCGCGCACAGTGCGGCGGCTGCACTTTTATTGTTTCTGGGGGTTATGATTTTTCCGTCAGCCATAGTGGGCACCTCTTTTCATTATATCAGGAATCTTACGAAAAAGAAAATATTACTAATCAAACAGGGAAAGCTGCACAGGTGAGGGCGGCAGTGTGGAGCGGATATACGCGTTTATGTCCTCAATGCGCCACAGCAGTCCGAGCTTGCGGCACTGCTCGGCAAAGACTGCCATAAGGCGGCGGTTGTCGGGCACGGTACATTCGTAACGCTCACCGTAGGTTGCTGTGTAGCGGCGGCGCAGACCGGGAAACTGCTCGTCCAGCCGGTCGTAGTACCACAGCCGCTGATTCTGGCGCAGCGTTACGCCGAAGCTCTGCCATGGGAATACCCAGCGCGCCCCTGCCTCTGCCGCAAGGTGTGCCACTGCCAGCAGATTTTCCTCGGTGTCGTTGATGAAAGGCAGCACGGGGGTGAGTATTACGCCGACAGAGATGCCTGTGCCGCTCATTTTCCGCATGGCTTCCAGCCGTGCGGAGGTGGGGCATACACGCTGCTCAATGCGGCGGCAGAGGGCATCGTCGGCGGTGGTTATTGTAAAGTTGACCACGGCGGCATATTTCTCCGCAATGGCGGAAAGCAGCCCGATGTCACGGGTTATCAGGTCGGATTTGGTGTCTATCATCACGCCGAAGCCGTACTTTTCCAGCAGCTCCAGCGCGCCCTGAGTCAGTCGCTCATCTTTCTCAAAGGGGTTGTAGCTGTCGCTCATTGCGCCGATGCCCACCATACCCCTGCGGCGGCGGGATTTCAGCTCACGCTCAAGAATGGCCAGCGCGTCTTTCTTTGCCCGCACAGTGTCAAAGCGATCTATGCCGTAGCACTGACTGCGGCTGTCGCAGTAGATGCAGCCATGGCAGCAGCCACGGTAGAGGTTCATGTTGTAGTTGCACCCAAACCAGCCGCCGGTGTCGCCGTCGCTGTCCCGCCAGCCGGACAGTATTGTTTTGGCATCGACATATTCCATAGCGTGAATCTGCTCCCTTTCCCCGATGATGCAATGAAATAATAGCACATCGACAATGCAGTTACAAGGGGTCACGCTTTCAGGGCTTTGCGTATATTCAGCATGGGTGTCAGCACGTTGCTTACCACCATGACAAGGAGGAAGCCGGTCATGCCCATTCGCGGCACAAGAATGGCAATCAGGGTAATTCTGACGGCAGAGTCGATTATTCCGTAGAGCAGAGAGGCCTTTTGCTCACCCAGCCCGCGCAGTATGCCCACCGACACGCTCTCGGCGTACATCAGCGGGATAAGCGGCGCAAGAGTGCGCAGTATGCGCTCCAACCCCGGCTCTTTGTAGACCAGCATACCAATCTCGCCGGGGAAGAGAAAGAATATCACCGCAACCACTGCCGAAAGCCCGAAGGTCAGCCTGAGGGTTTTGCGTATGGAGCGGCGCACCTTGTCCATCTTGCCCAGTGAGGCAGCCTCGGAGATTTCCGGCACAAGCAGCAGAGAGAGCGAGCCGAGCAGTGCCGAGGGGAAGAGCAGCAGGGGCAGTGCCATGCCCTTGACCATGCCGAAAAGCTCCAGCGCCCGTGTGCGGGACAGCACAAAGATGGTCAGGCAGTCGGGTACGAGAATGCTTTCCACTGTCCGCAGCAGGGAGGTCAGGTAGTGGCTGGCAGTGATGGGCAGGGTGATGTCCCACATGGTCTTTTGCTCCTTCTTTTGCTCCTCGGGAGAGAGCGGGGCAGAGAGGGAGGACATACCGCCCGATTGCTTCCGCAGTCTGCGTCTGTCCATGAAGTAGCCTGCCGTAACGTGCAGACAGCCCAGCCCCTCGGAGATGACATCGGCCGCCATGATGGCCATGCAGGCGTAGCTTACGCCCAGCGGCATCAGCCACCGCAGAAGCACAATGGCAGTTGCAATGCGGGTGACCTGCTCGGTTATCTGCGCCGCAGAAGCGGTTTCCACCCGCCGTCTTGCGGTGAAGTAGCCACGCAGACAGCAGGAAATGGCCATAAACGGCAGTGACAGTGCCATCACACGCACGCTCATTTCCGCACGGATATCGGAAATCCACACTGCGGCAATGGGGTGGGCAAGGCACACAAGGGCAATTGCGGAAATCATGCCCATGGCAAGGCTTGCCGAGATGCACATACGCAGCACCCGCCGTGCGCCGCTTTCGTCGCCTACAGCCAGACGGTCGGCGGTCATTCGTGTTGTGGCAACCGAGATGCCCGAGGCGGCAAAGCCCGCCGAAAGCATATAGACCGAGGTGATAAGCTGATAAAGCCCCACACCCTCCGCGCCGATGCGGGCAGTGATGTACACGCGGAAAAACATTCCCGCCGCCCGCAGCAGCAGCGAGGTGGCAGTCAGTATTGCCGCATTGCGCACAAAGCGGGTGGGTTTTCTTCTTAATGGCATGAACATTGCAATCCTCCCTGATAACGTCCGTTGTCCTATAGTTGTCCATCAGGAATATATGGCAGGGAGGGGGGAGGATATGACTGGCCCTTTGCACAGGATTTGTCTGCGTGAATAAATATGCTCTGAGAAGAAAATTTTGCTGTTAAAATATTGACAAGTGGTTATTTTTACGGTATCGTTTAACATAAGAGAATCTGCGGATTCTTCATAATTGGCAACCAAAGAGGAAAAATCAGAAAAGAAAAACAGGAGGACCGAATAAGTGGAGAATAATTATGTATTCAATATGCCGGACGGCCGCAGCGTACCTGTAAAGCAGACATGGGTATATCTGGGTGCGGACGGAAATTATTATCCCGCTCCCGCAGAGAGTGTGCGCTCCGAAGGGACATCGTACTACTTCGAGTACAACCAGAGCAGAGTGCCGGTCAGCGTCCAGTATGTATATACCGACGCAAACGGTCTGCCCACCGCCGCCCCTGCCGACAGGGTCATGCTTGTTCCCGTGGCAGTAGCTGCTGCGCCTGCGCAGCCTGTCTGCGAGGCTCCCGCCTATCAGGCACCCACATACGAGGCTCCTGCCACTGCCGCAGCAGCCGAAACAGCAGCCGGTGTCTACGCCGCTCCCGCTGCCAGCGTGCCTGCCGAGCAGGAGAAGCCGGTAAGTCGTTTCCGCCGTGACTGTGAGCGTGTCGGCGGCTCGCTGCTGCTCTATGTCCTCATTTCCACCGCTGCCGCACTTGTGGTTATCGGTCTTTTTGCCATTCCGATGATCGTTGCCGTAGTCAGCGACCCCTCGGTAAGAGAGATGGTCATGGAGGCTGTGCAGAGCGGTGCCGACCAGACCTCTCTGGGTATGCTGCTGATGGAAGAGCTGCCCGAGGCACGTTTGCTCCAGACCGGTGTCTGGGTTGCCACCATCATCGGTGCCCTTCTGGCAAGCACCCTGCCCATGTTCCGCATAGCAAAGAAGTCGGGCTTCAAGGCAGGCTCGGTCTTTGCAAAGCCCACCCGGGTAAAGGGGCTCAACATCAAGTGCTACTTTGCTGCAATGGGCATCACCGGCGCATGGATTTTTATTTACGCATTCCTCACATCGCTTATTCCCGCAATGCAGAACAGCGGTTCCGGAATGGATGTGCCGCAGGACCTGGCAAGCATAATCCTGTACTGTTTCTATGTGTGCATCTGCGCCCCCATTCTTGAAGAGTTCATCTTCCGTGGCATGATTTTCAAATCCCTTTCCCGCTACGGCGTGGTCTTTGCCGCCATCACCAACTCCCTGCTCTTCGGTCTGCTCCACGGCAACCTGCAGCAGGCTCCCTTTGCCGCACTTATCGGCATTGTGTTCTCCTATGCGGCACTGCGCACCGGCAGCATTCGTCTGCCCATACTGCTGCACTTCGGCGTCAACTTCTTCAGCACCCTTGTAAATGTGCTGTACAGCTACATCTTCCCGGAGCAGGGCGACCTTATCAACGGAATATATCTTGTGTTTGAGGTCATATTTATCATCGCCGGCATCATCACTCTGATTGCCTGCCGCAAGCAGATTGTCTGGTCGCCGGAGAATCCCGAGACCTGCGCCACCGCACTTCCCTATGAGGGCGGCGAAGTCAAGGCAAAGGGCTTCCACTTTGCAACCTGCGGTCTTATCATTCTGTTCATCGGCTACTGCCTCTTCTCCATCGTTGCCTCCATGGGTATTCTTTAACAGGCAGATATGCCCGCATAATCTTTCAACAATCAATCGCCCAAAAGCCCCGCCGACCGGCAGCGTGTCGGCGGGGCTTTCTCTGTCAGACAGGGCATTATGCAGGGCTGCTATATACAATACTGCCAATACTGCACCCCCACCGGTGCAAAAAAGACAGCAAAAGGAAGCATCTTACAACAATAACAATATATAGCAAAAAACTATTGATTTAGGGCTTGGATTGTGTTATACTAAATTTTAGGCCGCCCGGACACGCGAGCGGAACCAATGTAAAAATTTTTGAATTGGAGTGTGTTAATTATGCCACTGGTAAACAGCGCAAAGATGTTCAAGCAGGCATATGAGGGCGGTTACGCAATCGGTGCGTTCAACGTCAACAACATGGAAATCGTTCAGGGTATCGTTGATGCCTGCCAGGAGCAGTCTGCTCCCGTTATTCTGCAGTGCAGCGCTGGCGCCCGCAAGTATGCAAAGCACGCCTATCTGGTAAAGCTGGTTGAGGCTGCTGTTATCGATGCTCCCGAGATTCCCATCGTTCTGCATCTGGACCATGGTCCCGACTTCGAGACCTGCAAGAGCTGCATCGACGGCGGCTTCACCTCCGTTATGATCGACGGCAGCCACCTGCCCTTCGAGGAGAACATCGAGCAGACCCGCCGTGTTGTTGAGTATGCTCATAAGTACAA
>SVPT01000045.1 GCA_015065695.1 Oscillospiraceae bacterium
TATCCATTATAACAGATATTTTGAACTCTGCACTATATCGCCTGTTTTCTTTTCCTGTTTTGCCCATAAAAATATGCACCTCCAAAAGTGTCTAGCTTTTGGGGTGCATATCACGGTGTTAAAGGGTGCTTTTTCTTGCTGTTTTTGCAGACTGGTCTGTTGTCCCGTGCCGTAGGGCGGGGGCTTGCTCCCGCCGCTGACCTTAATCAAAGCCACATCTGCCCCAATCGTCACTGGTGTTTTCTCACATTCGGAATTATTCGTCAGCGCAATCCCGCTGCGGTGCAGAGTAATGCTCTGCCGCATAAACGTACTGCTTCTCGAATCTGGCAATGGCTTCTTTTACGTCCTTTTTGAAAAACATGAACATATCATATGCATGAAACCACCCGCTGTAAACGTCAACGGTCGCCTCCACGCCCGCACTGCGCAGGTTGTCGATGTAGGTCAGCGTTTCGCAGTAGAAAGGCTCAATGTCCCCCACAAAGGTGTAGGCAGGCGGCAGACCGCTGTAGTCACTGCAGCGGGCAGGTGCCGCCCAGTAGGGCACTTCCTCCAACCCTCGCAGGTACATTCGCCATGCAGCGTGGTTGCGCCGCGTGTTCCAGACAGGCGCGTGGTTGTCGCGGGAGGTATCGGTGTCGCGGTCGTCTATCATGGGATAAATGGGCATCTGAAAGGCGATGTTCACTCCCTGCGTGTCACGCTCGTACATACACAGTGCGGCAGTCAGCCCGCCGCCCGCGCTCTCGCCGCCTACCATCAGCTTGCTGCTGTTTACGCCCAGTGCATCTGCGTTATCCCGCAGCCAGTGCAGTGCCGCACTGCAGTCCTCCAGCGCAGCAGGGTATGGTGCTTCCCCCGAAAGACGATAGGACAACGCCACCACCACCGCGCCGTACTTCTTCACCAGTGCCAGCGGTCGGGAGATGTAAGCCATCTCTGCCATGCCTGTGGCGTAACCACCGCCGTGTATCCACAGTATGCCCGGTGTGTCCTCAGCAGGCTTTCTCGCCTGCGTGGGAGAGAATATCAGTATCTTTATGTCGCGCCCCGCAGAGGGGATATATCTCTTCTCTACCTTGTATTTCATCGCTGTACCTCTTGTTTGTGCAGAGACTGCGTCAACACACATGAATAAATCTATATATATTATAGCATACCATTCAGCCAATTCTATGCCTGAAAGAAATAAATAAGAAGAAAAAGCACCCAAGCCATAGGCTTGAGTGCTTCTGCAATCTTTCAAACGACCCAATCAGCCGTTGAGGAATCTGGAAAGGAATTCCTTGGTCTCGGGCTTCTGGGGATTTCCAAAGATTTCCTCGGGTGTGCCTTCTTCGCAGATAATGCCGTCGTTCATGAACACGACGTGGTTGGCAACGTCCCTTGCGAATGCCATCTCGTGGGTGACCACTATCATCGTCAGACCTTCCTTGGCAAGGCGGCGCATAACCTCCAGTACCTCGCCGACCATCTGCGGGTCAAGGGCAGAGGTGGGCTCGTCAAAGAGGATAACGTCAGGCTGCATAGCCAGAGCCCTTGCAATGGCAACGCGCTGCTTCTGTCCGCCGGAAAGCTGACGGGGCTTTGCGTTGATAAAGGGCAGCATACCAACCTTTTCGAGATACTTTTCCGCTTCCGCTCTGGCGGTGTCCTTGTCCATGCCAAGTACGCGGATAAGACCGATGGTGCAGTTTTTCAGCACCGTCATGTTCTCAAAGAGGTTGAAGCTCTGGAAAACCATGCTGACCTTGGCTCTGTAGGCGGGAATGTCCTTGGTCTCAAGGATGTTCTCGCCGTTGTAGATGATTTCGCCGCCGGTGGGCTCTTCCAGCAGGTTGATGCAGCGAAGCATGGTGGACTTGCCCGAGCCGGATGCGCCGATTATGCAGGTAACATCGCCGGTGTTTACGGAGAAGTTGATGTTCTTGAGAACTTCATTCTCGCCAAAGGACTTTTTCAGTCCGGTTATGGATATGATCTTGCTCATTTCTGATCCTCCATTTGCACCATGTATTTTTCATTGGGCATAGTGGATGACTGATGAATAGTGTAGCTGGACGGACCGTCAAGCTTCTGTTCGATAAATCTCAGTATCCGGGTAATGGTAAAGGTCAGTATGAAGTAGATCACACAGGCGACAACATAGGTTTCAAAGATCTTCCAGTTCATCTTGGAGATCTTAGCGGTGAAGAAGAACAGCTCGGTAACGCCGATGACATTCAGCACCGAGGTGTCCTTGATGTTGATGACAAACTCGTTGCTGATAGCCGGCAGGATATTTCTGATGGTCTGCGGAATGATAACGTGCAGCATGGTCTGGTAGTGGGTCATACCGATGGAGTATGCGCCCTCAAACTGACCCTTGTCGATGGAGATGATACCACCGCGCACGATTTCTGCCATGTAGGCACCGGTGTTGATGGAAACGATGAAGATACCGGCGGGGATAAGGGGCAGGGTCTTGCCGCCGTTCATAAAGGCATATCCCCAGAAGATGACCATTGACTGAACCATCATAGGTGTTCCGCGGAATACCTCAACATAGATGCCGATGAGGGCATTGACTACCTTGAGGATACTGCGTATAAGCAGATTCTTGGGCTTGGGAATGGTACGGATGATACCGGTTATCAATCCGATAAGCAGACCGATAAGTGTACCCGTCAGGGCGATAAGCATTGTGTAGCCAACGCCCTGCAGCAGGTAGCTTTTGTATTCAACCAGTATGCTCCATACGTCCTGAAAGAAAGTAATCATTTTGTGTCCCTTTCAACGAGATGTCGAGCAAAGTGAAAAATAAACGGACGGAATTATTCCACAGGAGCGATAGCAACCATCTCAGCCATCAGTTCCTTCTGTGCGTTGCTGTCAAAACCTGCGAGATAGGCGTTGATCTTGTCCTTCAGCTCGGAATCCTTCTTGACACCGACAGCGATGCTGGAATCCTCAACAGGAATGTCAAAGCCGGTTTCGCCGTTGACCAGAGCGACATAGGAATAATCAGAGCCTTCGGTGCAGATAGCCATAGCGGTGGGCTCCTCGGCGATGTAACCGTCGATGGTGCCTGCGTTCAGAGCGATGAGCATGGTGGAGAAGTCAGCCAGCTCGTTGACCTCAGCCTTGGTCTGTGCGGAGAGAGCCTCCAGATGGGAAGTGCCGGACTGTGCGGCAATCTTCTTGCCGTCCAGGTCAGCGATGGACTGAACGTCCTTCAGAGCGTCACCCTTGGTGATGACGACCAGGTTGGAAACATAGTAGAGGTCGGAGAAGTCGATGACTTCCTTTCTCTCGTCGGTGGGGCTCATGCCGGCGATGATCATATCCAGCTTGCCGGACTGAACAGCAGGAACAAGGCTGTCCCACTCGTATGCGTAGATTTCAAGCTCCATGCCGAGGGAATCGGCAATGTTCTTGGCAACCTGAACATCGTAACCGTTGGTGTACATATCGTCGACGTTTGCAATGGGGAGGGAGCCGTCGGTGTTTTCGGTCTGGGACCAGTTGTAGGGAGCGTAGTTGCACTCCATACCGACCTTCAGTACGTTCGCGGCATCGTCATCTGCAGCGTTGTTTGCGCCTGTGCAGGCAGCCAGAGAAACGACCATAAGTACTACGAGGATTGCAGCGAGAATTCTTTTCATTTTAAGTTCTTCCTTTCTTTATTTGTATGAGTGTTCCCGGACAACAAAAAAACAACCGCGAATGTAACGCAAAGAACATTCGCGGCTGTATTCCATACAATGACAGAAAATCATGCACAACATAAAAACGCGATAGCTCTCCACATAAGTGACAGTACATAGCATATTCTGCTATATCCCAACATATATGCCGGGGCAGGCATATACATTTCGGCGGTGTTTCCTTTCGCAGAGCCAAGTGCCCATTGATACGCCCTGTTACTGATAAAGACCGCGCCTCTACCCGGTTGTTATTCTATTGTTTCAGGAACAGACATACTACAATAAGTCAATATTACGGCTTTTCAACCGGGTTGTCAAGCCCTTTCGCCTTAATTCAGCCGTATTTATGGGAATCAGCCAATTGCATACACGCAAATTTGTGTACTGTGCAAAGCATCACCACGCACTCTGCGGTGCGAGGCAATATCGTAAATAAAGATGAACAAACAAAAAGACAGCAGCACACGCTCACAGCTCTCGCAAAAAATCCACAAACGGATACCCCTCATCAAAGCCCTCAATAATCCGCCTGTTCAGATTAATCCAGCTTATGCAGTTGTCCAGAATAATAGCATCGCCGGTTATCACGTTGCCCAGCTTTTCCAGTATCCGGTCAACGCCGTCTGTTACCTCCACCTGCACTTCAATGTTCAGCGGCTTCCAGAGGTCGATTATCCTCTGCTTCAGCCGCCATACGTTGGATACAGGTGCGTCCAGATAAAAGACCGCCTTGCTCACGCCGCTGCTTTCCAGCGCTTTTCCAATCAGCATGATAGCTGCATCGGTCTTGTCTATCAGGCGATATGTGCCCCTTAGCTCAGCAAGGTCACGGACAGTGCCGTCCATGCACCGCAGCAGCACCGACCCGGACAAAGCCACCTCCAGCGTGATTATGGTGTTGAAGCCGTCAATGTTTACAACGCAGCCTGCAGTAATGTCAGTTATTTCCTTTTCTCTTCTCGCGCCGATGCTTGCGTCTGACGAGATAGCCCTTGCCAGTGCCAGCCGCTGACGCTCCGACAGCAGGTAGTGGTTGCTCACAAAGGTGGAGGCGCCCTTTATTGCGTAGCCCTGATTGAGCAGGTAGTGCAAATCCCGCCCTGCCCTGAACAGCACCTCCGCAGCCTCACCGAAAAATTCCCTGTGGTCATTGGGGGCGTGCCCTCTTCTGACAACCGCGCTCATGGTGTTTCTTGCTCCTTTGCTTTCCCTCTGTAGATATGTAATGCTCCCCGCTGTGCTTTTACGGATACAGCTCCTCTGCCAGATATTCCGCGGCAAGTCTGCCAACCTCCGAATGGGGCTCTCTGTCAACAAGCTGCTGCATGACGGTGTTCCGCACAACAAGGTTATTCCTGTACAGCGCGGAAATCAGGTCAAGGGCGTACACCCTGTTGGGAGAGGCGGGGTTCATCAGGTCCTCGTAATACACATTCCAGCCGGCAAACACCGCGTTGTGACAGGCTTCGGTCAGGCTCCAGCGAGTGCCGCTTCGATCGGGAAGATAGTATATAAAAGGCTCCGTGGCGATGGAAAACCAAACGTCACCGGTGCCGCACCCGATGCCCAGTTCAATCAGCAGGTTGTATAATTCCCTGTTGTGCCGGTTGCTCCTGATGTTTTCCCGCAGCAGCTCGATGATAAAGGGAACGATGTAAAACGCCCCGCTGAACAGCCCCGACTGCACCACAACATGGTTGTCAAACCGCCAGTAGGCTCTGTGTCTTACCTGCGGGTCGTCGCTGCACAAATCCGCCAGATAGTCGGCAATGCCGCTGCAGCTTTCGCAGCACACCTGCCGTACTTCCTCCCAAGGCACATTGCGCGCCGTTTTTACTATCTCGGAAATCTCCATAATGCAACCCAACCTTTCAGGGGCAGTGCAAAGTATGCCTGTCAGCGCGAATGTCGCTGACTGCACAGCACTATGCACAATACATTCGGTAAATAATTGTCAACTATGTCGAGAATAAAAATAGACATTTCTCTTCCTTTGAGTATAATAAATACGGCTCAATTAATCAAGTGTACAAAATAAGTGTGCAGAAGAGGTTAGCAGAATGAAAGAGAAAATCAAACCCATGCTCCTTGACACCTTCAAAGGGTACAGCGGCAAGCAGTTTGCCAAGGACTTCGTGGCAGGCATCATCGTCGCCATTATTGCGCTGCCCCTGTCCATCGCACTGGCGCTTGCCTCAGGCGTAGGACCTGAGCAGGGCATCTACACCGCCATCGTTGCCGGTTTCGTCATCTCCGCGCTGGGCGGCAGCCATGTGCAGATAGCAGGACCCACCGCCGCCTTTGCCACCATCGTTGCAGGCATTGTCGCCCGCGACGGCATGGAGGGGCTCATCGTGTCCACCGTCCTCGCCGGTGTGATTCTCGTGGTCATGGGTCTTTTCCGTTTCGGCGGTCTGATTAAGTTTATCCCCTTCACCATCACCACAGGCTTCACCGCAGGCATCGCCGTAACCATCGTCATCGGTCAGCTCAAGGACTTCTTCGGCGTTACATATCCCGAGGGAATGCCCACCATCGAAACGGTGGAGAAGATTGAGGCATTCGCGGCAGGCATAGGCACATTCAACCCCCATGCCCTCATCGTGGGTGCGGTGTGCCTTGCGGTGCTTATCATCATGCCGAAAATCACCGAGAAAATCCCCGGCTCGCTCGTTGCGGTCATCGTGGGCATACTCATGGTCAAATTCCTGCCGCTGGAGGTCAACACCATCGGTGACCTCTACACCATCAGCAGCAAGTTGCCCTCGTTCAATATCCCCGGCGTCGATTTCGGCATGATTCGCAACGCACTGCCCAACGCCTTCACCATCGCCATTCTCGCTGCCATCGAATCGCTGCTGTCCTGTGTTGTCGCAGACGGAATGGTGGGGGAGAAGCACCGCTCCAACACCGAGCTTATCGCACAGGGCGCAGGTAACATAGCATCGGCACTCTTCGGCGGTATCCCCGCAACAGGTGCTATTGCCCGCACCGCCGCCAACGTCAAGAACGGCGGCCGCAGCCCCATCTCCGGTATGGTACACGCAGTCACCCTGCTGCTTATCCTCGTGGTGCTCATGCCCTACGCCGGCTGGATTCCCATGCCTACCATCGCCGCAATCCTCTTCATGGTGGCATACAATATGTGCCAGTGGCGCACCTTTGTCAACCTCATCAAGACCGCACCCAAGAGCGATATTCTCGTTCTTGTGCTCACCTTCGTGCTGACGGTGGTATTCGATCTTGTCGTTGCAATCGAGATAGGTATGCTGCTCGCCTGCCTGCTGTTCATCAAGCGCATGAGCGGCGAGACCGAGCTGAAGAGCTGGCACTATACCGGCGAAAAGAATCTGGAGGAAGCCGAGCGTGCCCGCCTGCGCGAGATTTCCGAGTGTATCCGTGTCTACGAAATCACCGGCCCGCTGTTCTTCGGCGTGTCCGACCTCATCGGCAGAATTGTGATAAAGAAGATGACACGCATACTCATCATTCGCATGAGAAGCGTCAACTCCCTCGACATCACCGCCCTCAATGCGCTCAATGCCCTCTACGAAAAGTGCAGCAAGAAAGGCATTACCCTTATCCTTTCCCACGTCAACGAGCAGCCCATGCACGTTATGGGGAAAGCCGGACTGACCGAGCGCATCGGTGCGGAAAACCTCTGCCCCAACATTGATGCCGCCATCGAGCGAGCCGAAATGCTGGCAAAGCAGGAAGCCGCCTCTGCGGAGGAAGCCGCGGAAGCATAATTTTTCTGCTCGCAATATACAAGCAACTCACGGCAAGCCGGACAGCTTTGTCCGGCTTGCTTTTATATTTGGCTGTGATATAATAAATCTGATAAATAACAAACCGGATTTTGACGGAGGAAATGGAAATGAAACTTGACGGCTTTGGCTTGTTTGTTAATGATATGCCCACAATGGTGCGTTTTTACAGAGATGTTCTCGGTTTTGAAATTACCGAGGGAGAAAATGCCGTGAATGTGTATCTCGTCAAAGATGGAACGCTTTTTATGCTTTATGAACGGAAGAACTTTGAGAAAATGACGAGCAGAAAGTATGAATACCTCAAGGGATTCAACGGACATTTTGAAATCGCCTTGTATGTTGATACATTTGATGAAGTTGACTTGGAATATGCCAAGGCGATTGAGAAAGGTGCCCGTTCCATATTGGAACCAACAACAGAGCCTTGGGGACAACGCACCTGCTATATCGCGGACCCTGAAGGGAATTTAATTGAAATTGCTTCCTTTAACCGTCCCTTTGAAAGCAGGACGGATTTCAATGGGGTACAATAACAATCCAAATCTGTACACCCGTAACAGAACTCTAAAATACAATAAAGCGCACCTGTTTACTATCCCTCAGCGCAAAAGGTACTATCAGCAAGTCGGACAGCTTTGTCCGGCTTGCTTTGATATTCTGGCTGTGATAGAATGAACAAGATATACATGAATTTGCGGAGATAGAGTAATTATGAAGATTGTAGATTTGACCGAAACGCAAGTGAACCGCGTAGAAGAAATGCTTGAGGCTTTTGACGAAAGCTTCATCACATACAAGCTGGACGGCAGTATTCAGATAGGTATTGAGGAGGACGGAGAAATAGTGGCGGGTCTGGACGCCTGCATTACAGCATTCAAAATTCTGTATGTGTCCACCGTATTCGTCAAAGAGGAATACCGCAGAAAGGGCTACGGAAAGCTGCTTATTGGAGAGATGGAAAGGCGCGCGAAGGTTATGGGCGTAAACACTATCCGCCTTGATACCTTCAGCTGGCAGGGAAGAGAGTTTTACGAAGCGTTATCCTATGAAGTGGTTGGTAGCTACGAAAACGAAACCGATGGGTACGCGGAATTCTTTTTCGTGAAGAGATTGGATTGACAAACCTGAATCTGGGGGCAACCATGAAAACAAAGAATCTTGCAACAATTTATGCCATTGCTGCTGCCGCACTGTACGCAATAAACGTCCCGTTTTCAAAAATACTGCTGCGTTATGTAGAACCAACCATGATGGCAGCGTTTCTGTATCTGGGTGCCGGATTGGGAATGCTTCTTTACAGCACTGTCTCAAAGGCGGCAGGGAAAGCAGCACCTGCCGAGCGGCTGACAAAAAAAGAATTGCCATATACTGTCGCAATGATAGTATTGGATATTTTTGCGCCGATTCTCCTTATGCTTGGAATCAAATCCTCGCACGCTGCAAATGTCTCTCTCATAAACAACTTTGAAATTGTCGCAACCTCTCTCATTGCCCTGTTCATTTTCAAGGAGGTTATTTCCAGAAGACTGTGGATTGCGATAGCCTTGGTAACAGTCGCAAGCATTATCCTTTCCTTTGAGGGAGCAGGTGCATTGCAGTTCAATACAGGCTCCCTGTTCGTTTTCGGTGCGTGTCTGTGCTGGGGCTTGGAGAACAACTGTACAAAGATGATCAGCAACAAGAGCTCTGTTGAAATCGTTGTTCTAAATGGCATCTTTTCCGGTCTTGGCAGTCTGATTGTTGCCCTGACGGTTGGCGAAAGTATCCCCCCAGCTCTCTGGGGGCTGAGTGCCTTGCTGTTGGGTTTTGTATCTTATGGGTTGAGCGTCAATTTCTACATCATGGCACAAAAGGATCTTGGGGCAGCCAAAACAAGCGCATATTACTCTATTGCCCCGTTTTTAGGTGTTGCATTCGGTATGCTGATTCTGGGCGAAAGACCTGCAATACAGTTCTATGCTGCCTTGATAGTAATGATTGTCAGCACGTATTTTATGATCAAGGACACCGTCGAATTGCAGCACACCCATGAGCATAGCCATACCCATACCCATGCTCATAGCCATGGAGATATCGTCCACACCCATGAGCATACGCACACCCACACCCATATCCATGTTCATGGCAATGACAGCAGTAATCACGATCATAAGCATAATGCAATGTCCCATGACCATCTTCATACCTGCTGACAAATCCTGGCTGCACACCCTCACTTATAGAAATCAGGGGAACTACAAAAGGTGTTTGCTGTTAATGGGGGTATGACAAGTCTCAGAAAGGAAATCAAAATGTTCTCGTTCGGAAATGATGCTTCGCTCAATTCAGACCATGCGCCTTTTTTGCTTAAGCTGCAAGAGGAGCAAGACAACTGCCTGCATATTACCGTATCGCTCTCTTATGTCGGTGAGGAAGAGGAGATACCCATCGACCCCTCTGACCATCTGCTGACGGACATTCTTTCGGGCGCAAGACCCATTTGTCCGTCGGAGGAGGATATATACGAAATCGTCTTTGAGGACTATATCCTCTACCTGACACGCAACGAATCGTACACGTCCATTGATGCCCGCGAAATCAGGAAAGGCAGATACTTCACTGTTTTTGAAAAATCCACGCTGCTTGATATTCTCCCGCAGATTACCGACTGCCAGATCTGCGCAGATGGCTCTGCATATCCCGGCGAATGGAAGCACTACGGCATAATCACGCAGTATCATATCGTTGATGTTGTTTCCTGTAATGAGCCTGTAATCAGGAAGATTCCGCCCGGAAAGACGGAACAGACTCCACAATAGAAATCAGGACACCACAAAAGGCGCACCCACAAACCACCTTCGGGAGGTCAGCGGGTGCGCCTTATATATTTGTTTATTGTCTGCTGAAAACAGAATCCCCTTACCCATCACTTTCCACCGCACCTACTTCGCCCTCTCAATAGCCCTGCCCGGGCTGATGCCGTATTCCTCCCTGAACGTCCTGTAGAAGGTGGTGTAGTTGTGGAAGCCGCAGTGGGCGCACACCTCGCTTGCGCTCAGTCCCTCAGACAGCAGCTCCTTTGCGATGCTCAGCCGCTTGAGGGTCAGATACCTGACAACGCTGATGCCGATTTTCTGGCTGAATTCGTGGGAAAGATAGTATTTGCTGACGAAAAAATGGGCGGACAGCGTGTCAAGGGAAATATCCTCGCCGTAGTGGGTGTTGATATACGAGGTAATGCGGTTTACAAGGCTGGGAGCTTCGCTGGAGAAGACAGGCTCGTCCCTCTGCTGCACAAGGCGGTTGACCTCCGCCAGAAGCTGCAACAGCAATCCCTGCGCATAGGCTTCAGCGGCAAAATCGGTGCTGTACGCCTCGCGGCAAAGCAGCTCAAAAAGCTCCGCGATGCGTCCTCTCATCATTGCGTTGGTGTGAATGACGTTTGTGTGGTTGTGCTTGTCGGACTGAAAGCAGAGTGTAAGGTCACACTCCGGTGTGCTGAGAGAGGCAAGATAGGTGCGGTCTATCCACAGTACAATGCGCTCATATACACTGCCCGCCTTGACTATCGGGCGATGAAGCTCCTGTGGGCTTATCAGCAGCAGGTCGCCGCGGTTGAGCTTGTAATTCTTGCCGTCAACAAGATATGAAACATCGCCGCCAAGGAAGAAGTATATTTCGTAAAAATCATGATGATGAATCTTGACAGGCTTCGGTCTTTCATCTCTGTAATGGAATACCTCGAACTTATTCCTGTTCATTTGCTGCCGCAAATCAAACTTTTGTGTTTTCTTTACCATATCATCAACCTCTCCGCAAAGATTGTACAGCAAGAATTGTAAGGTGTCAAGCAATATATGTAATAGATGTTGCAGAAACATTCTGGTATAATGGTCATAACAAATAAATCTGAATCAGTATATTCATGGAATTTATTGAGATTAATGTTTGTTAAGAATTTGGCTGTATCACGCAAGCAGTAAGACTGTGCAAGGAAAGAATACAAGCAAAAGGAGAATCATATGCCGATGAAAATGGGCTTTCGCTGGTATGGCGAGGGCAACGATTCAATAACGCTCTCGCACATAAAGCAGATACCGGGCGTTGAATGTATAGTGTGGGCACTGCACCACAAGCTGCCGGGCGAGGTCTGGGAGCCGGAGGAAATTGCGGAGGTAAAGCGTCAGCTTGACGAATACGGCTTCGGAATAGATGTTGTCGAATCGGTCAACGTCCACGACGATATAAAGATAGGTCTGCCCACCCGCGATAAGTACATAGAAAACTACAAGCAAACCATCAGAAACCTCAGCGCATTTGGAGTAAAGGTCATCTGCTACAACTTCATGCCCATCTTCGACTGGACGCGCAGCAATCTTTTCCACGAGGTAGGCGATGGCTCTACCGCGCTTTTCTATGAGAAGAATATGATTCAGGATGACTACAACGCCATGGCGCAGTATATTCTGGATTTCACCGAAAAGTACAATATGTCCTTCCCCGGCTGGGAGCCGGAGCGCATGGCAAAGCTGGACGAGCTCTTCCGTGCCTATGCGGACGTTGACCACGAGCAGCTATGGGCAAACCTGAAATATTTCCTCGAAGCTATAATGCCCACCTGCGAGGAATGTGACGTGAAGATGGCAATTCACATGGACGACCCGCCATGGGACATCTTCGGTCTGCCGAGGCTTCTTATCAACGAAGAAAACATCGACCGCTTCCTGAGAATGGTCGATAACCCCTACAACTGCCTGACACTCTGCTCGGGCAGCCTCAATGCCGACCCGAATAACAATGTTGCCAAAATCGTGCGAAAGCACTGCGACCGTATCGCCTTTGCCCATGTGCGCAATGTCAAGCATTTTGAAAACGGCGATTTCTCCGAGGCAAGCCACCGCGACTGTGATGGCGACACCGGAATCCTCGATATTCTCAAGGCGTATCACGACTGCGGCTACGAGGGATATATCCGACCCGACCACGGCAGACACCTCTGGGGCGAAGGCCCCGGCACTGTCCGCCCGGGCTACGGCCTCTACGACCGCGCACTCGGCATCATGTATATGCTGGGCGTGTGGGATATGCTCGATAAGCTCAATGGATAATTTTTGAGGAGGCAGAAAATGAGTAAACTTCCCTTAAATATAGATTATTCGGGAAAAGTAGTTGTAGTCACCGGTGCAGGCGGACTCATCTGCGGCGCGATGGCTGCTGCCTTTGCCCGCAGCGGCGCAAAGGTTGCCGCCCTTGACCTCAACGAGGAGGCAGTCAAGGCACTGGCTGATGAGCTGACCGCCGAGGGCTTCATCTGCAAGGGCTACAAGGCAAATGTGCTTGAGCCTGACTCTCTGGAAGAGGTTCACAAGGCAGTGCTTGCCGACCTTGGTCCCTGCGATGTGCTTGTCAACGGCGCAGGCGGCAATAACCCCAGAGCCACCACCGACAACGAATACCACCACGAGGCAATTGAGGGCGGCAAGAGCTTCTTCGACCTTGACCAGTCGGGTGTGGACTTCGTATTCAAGCTGAATTTCCAGGGCACTCTGCTTCCCACACAGGTCTTTGCAAAGGATATGGCAGAGCGGAAGAGCGGCTGCATACTGAACATCTCCTCCATGAATGCATATACCCCGCTGACCAAGATTCCCGCATACTCCGCGGCAAAGGCAGGTATATCCAACTTTACCCAGTGGCTTGCCACCCACTTTGCCGGCACAAATATCCGCTGCAACGCCATAGCACCGGGCTTCCTGGTGTCGGCGCAGAACAAGGCGCTGCTCTTTAACGAGGACGGCACGCCCACTGCGCGCTCGGCAAAGATTCTCGGCGGCACACCCACCGGACGCTTTGTGGACGCTTCCGAGCTGATTGGTGCAACGCTCTTCCTTTGCGATGAAAGAGCGGCATCGGCTATCACAGGTGTAGTTCTTCCCGTAGATGCGGGCTTCGCCGCATATTCGGGTGTGTAATAAAAACAGGGAGGTGAAAAGGAAAATGGAAGTATTGGAAAGACTGGCGCGTGCAGGTGTTGTCCCTGTAGTCGTCATTGAGGACGCAAAGGACGCAGTGCCCACAGCCAATGCACTGCTTGCAGGCGGTGTTGACGTAATGGAAATTACCTTCCGCACAGCCGCCGCCGCCCAGAGCATAAAGAACGTGGCAGAAAGCTGCCCCGATATGCTGGTCGGTGCAGGCACAGTGCTTAACCTCGACCAGTGTAAGCTGGCGGTGGAGATGGGCGCGAAGTTCATCGTTTCTCCCGGCTTTGATGCAGAGGTTGTTGCATGGTGCGTAGAGAATAACATCGCTGTCACCCCCGGCTGCGTCACCCCCACAGAGATCATGGCAGCCATCAAGCTGGGTCTGCGCGTGGTAAAATTCTTCCCCGCCAATGTTTATGGCGGGCTCAATGCAATGAAGAATCTGGCAGCTCCCTTCGTTGGCATAAAGTTCCTCCCCACAGGCGGAGTGAACACCGCCAATATCCGCGAGTATATCGACGCTCCCTTCATTCATGCGGTGGGCGGCTCGTGGGTCTGCCCCAAGGCGGATATTTCCGCGGGCAATTTCGATAAGATTACGGCTTTGTGCGCCGAAGCACGACGTGCGGCATTCGGCGAGTAAGTGATACCCCCCGGCAATCCCTTTGGCATTCCCTTCTATGATCCAACAAAAAAGACATACAAGGAGGATTCAACCGTGAAAAAGGAAAAGACCCCGAAAGTAAAGGCTCCGAAATATGTGGACGGAGTAAGAAGATTCAGTATCCGTGACTGCTTTGCGTATGCTGCAGGTGACCTAGGCTGCAACATGAGCTTTGCGCTGAAGGGCACAATGGCACTCTTCTGGACTCAGGTCATGGGTCTTAGCGCACTGTACTCCCTGCTTCTGGTCGTTGTTCAGGTGTGGGACGCCATCAATGACCCCCTCATCGGCTCCATCATCGACGCTGACAGAAGAAAGTATAAGCGCAACAAGTTCCTGCAGTACATCTCCTTTGGCTCAATAGGTCTTATCGTCGGCGGTGCCTGCTGCTTCCTGCCCTTCCCCAGCGCACCTATGTGGGCAAAGGTAATCATCTTCATCGCAGGCTATGTCATCTGGGACGCATTCTACACCATCGCCAATGTTCCCTATGGCTCCCTCCTTTCCCTCATCTCCAAGGAGCCCGCTGACCGCGCCTCCCTTTCCGCATGGCGTTCCGTCGGCAGCATGATAGGCAACATGGTTCCCATGGTTATTCTGCCCTTCCTCATCTACAATGAGGACGGCTCCCTCAACGGCAACATGGTATTCGTTGCCGCACTGGTCATGGGTCTCATCGGTTTCATCTGCTTCCGCTTCATGATAAAGAACACCGAAGTTCGTGTGGATACCGAAGTCACCCTCAATGAAGACCGCCCCAAGTTCAACGTATTCAAGGCAATGGGCAACTTCATGCAGAACCGTCCCGCAGTGGGCGCAACCCTTGCCGCAATGGGTATGTTCATCGGTATGCAGGGCGCAGCTACCGCTGTTGCTGTTACCTTCCAGTCCTACTTCAAGAATCCGCAGATTTCGGGTATCGTTTCCATGTTTGCAATGATCCCCATTCTGCTCTTCACTCCCCTTGCCCGCTGGATGGTCACCAAGTTCGGTAAAAAGGAACTTTCCGTTGTCGGCTCTATCCTCTACATCATCGGTGCCGGCATACTCTTCCTCGCACCTCTGGGCATTATCCCTGTAAGCGAAGGCAACACCAACCTCGACCTTCTGATATATGTCATAGGTCAGCTCGTCTGCTCGCTGGGTCTTGGCATCTACTCCACCGTTTCCTGGGCAATGATGGGCGATGCCATCGACTACAACGAGTGGAAAACCGGCAACAGAGAGGAAGGCACTGTTTACTCCCTGCATTCCTTCTTCCGTAAGCTGGCACAGGGCGTTGGCCCCGCTGTCGCAATCGCCATCATGGTTCCCCTCGGCTATGTCAACAATGCAGATCCCGATCCTTCCGGCGCATTCACTTCCATCAACCCCGCTCTCTTCTCCTGGGACGTTGCGGTCAAGATCCGTATGCTGGTCGCTATCCTCTATCTCGTCGCAGGCATAATGCAGTTGATCGGTCTGGGTCTGGTTTATGACCTCGACAAGAAGACCCTCAAGAAGATGAACGATGAGCTGGAAGCTCGTCGTGCCGCCGCTGCTCCTGCAGCCGCCGAAGAGGCTGTTGTAGTTGAAGAGGCAGTCGCAGAGGAAGCTCCCGCTGCCGAAGAGGCAGTCGCAGAGGAAGCCCCCGCTGCCGAAGAGGCAGTCGCAGAGGAAGCCCCCGCTGCCGAAGAGGCAGTCGCAGAGGAAGCTCCCGCTGCCGAAGAAGCAGTCGCAGAGGAAGCCCCCGCTGCCGAAGAGGCAGTCGCAGAGGAAGCTCCCGCTGCCGAAGAGGCAGTCGCAGAGGAAGCTCCCGCTGCCGAAGAAGCAGTCGCAGAGGAAGCTCCCGCTGCCGAAGAAGCAGTCGCAGAGGAAGCCCCTGCCGCAGAAGAGCCCGCAGCAGAATAATCCGCTGAAGCTGAAACAACCAATAAATAGTTAAACCAAATGACGTACGCGGCAATGGTACATTGTCGCGTACGTTTTGGAAAAGAATAACGAGTTAAACGAAGAATAACAAATAATACAGCAGGAGAAAAAATGAGAAAGATAATCAATTTCAATGCCGGTTGGCAGTTTGCCAAGGACGCAGCAGGTTATCCCGCAACCAAGCCCGAGAGCTTTGAGGCAGTAGAGCTTCCCCATTGCTGGAATGCGGTGGACGGTCAGGACGGCGGCAACGATTACTACCGTGGCGCGTGCCTCTACACAAAGAGCATCACCGCTGCCGACCTTTGCGAAGGCGCAAGACACTATCTGGAAATCAACGGTGCCAACTCCTCCGCCGATGTGTATCTCAACGGCGAGCATCTGGCACACCATGACGGCGGCTACTCCACATGGAGAGTAGACCTGACCGACAAGCTTGCAGAAGAAAACGAGATGGCAATCGTTGTCGATAATTCCGCCAACGACAGAGTGTACCCCCAGATGGCAGACTTTACCTTCTACGGCGGTCTGTACAGAAACGTCAATCTCATCGCCGTACCCGAGACCCACTTCGACCTCGATTATTTCGGCGGCAGCGGTCTGCAGATTACTCCCATAATCGACGGCAGCAATGCCAACGTGGAACTCAAGACCTATGTGACCGGTCTGGCTGAGGGCGATGTCATCGCCTATACTGTCACCGATGCTGAGGGCAATGTGGTCTGCGAGGCGGAGAGTGCCGAAACCGCACACAGCTTCGTCATCGAGAATGTGCATCTCTGGCACGGTCGCCGTGACCCCTACCTCTACACCGCAGAGGTTTCCATTGTGCGCGGCGGTGAGAAGATTGACACCGTCAGCTCTCATTTTGGCTGCCGCAGCTATAAGATTGACCCCGAGCGTGGATTTATCCTCAACGGCGAGGAATATCCCCTGCGCGGCGTGTCCCGCCATCAGGACAGATGGGGCATAGGCAACGCACTGCTCCCCGAGCATCACGATGAGGATATGGACCTCATCTGCGAGGTAGGCTGCACCACCATTCGCCTTGCTCACTATCAGCATGACCAGTATTTCTACGACCTGTGCGACAAGCGCGGTCTGGTTATCTGGGCAGAGATTCCCTACATCTCCCAGCATATGCCCACCGGCAGAGAGAACACCATCAGCCAGATGACCGAGCTGATTGTTCAGAACTACAACCATCCCTCTATCGTGGTCTGGGGACTTTCCAACGAAATCACCATGAAGGGCGCAAAAGACCCCGACCTTATCGAGAATCACCATATTCTCAATAATCTCTGTCACGAGATGGACAAGACCCGTCTGACCACCATGGCGGTCGTTTCCATGTGCGGCATTGACGAGGTCGCATACCTCTCTGTTCCCGACACCGTTTCCTACAACCACTACTTCGGCTGGTACGGCGGCGATACCTCCATGAACGGTCCGTGGTTTGATAAATTCCATGCAAAGCACCCGAACATTCCCATAGGCTGTTCCGAGTATGGCTGCGAGGCACTCAACTGGCACACCTCCAACCCCGTACAGGGCGACTATACCGAAGAGTATCAGGCATATTACCATGAGGAGCTTATCCGTCAGCTTTA
>SVPT01000046.1 GCA_015065695.1 Oscillospiraceae bacterium
TGACTCTCTCGATGCCCATAATCTCCTTGATGAAATAAATGCTCTCAAGCACGTCCTCGGGTGATTCCACCATCTCACGGTAGTCCGCGGTGAGGTAGGGCTCGCACTCTGCGCCGTTGATGATGATGGCGTCGGCCTTCTTGCCCTCGGGAATGTTGAACTTGACATGGGCAGGGAAGCCCGCACCGCCAAGACCTACCAGACCGGAGGCGCGGACAGCGGCACAGAGGTCGGCGGGGGTCTTTACCACAGGGGGCTTGATGCCGTGGTACATGGTCTGCTCTCCGTCGGCGTCAATGACTACGGTCTTGGTCTTCTGACCGGACGTCAGCATCATCTCTCCGATGGCGGCAACCGTGCCGGAGACGCTGGAATGTATAGGAGCGGATATGTACGCACTGCTGTCGCCGATAAGCTGACCGACATCAACGTGGTCGCCCACCTTGACAACCGGCTCGCAGGGTGCGCCGACGTGCTGCTGCATGGATATGATAACACGGGGAGGCAGCGGAAGACACTGACTCTCGTAATTTTCGGTGCCCTTGAGGTGGGGCAGGGTTACTCCGCCGTAGCCGCGGAAGGGGCGTTCAGGAAAGAACAGCTCGTTCTGTGTGCCCGCCGCATTGTGCTGACTCATAGGCTATATACTCCCTTGATTTTTTTGTTTGCCATGTGTGTGGGGGTGAGGGTTTTCTACAACATATTAGTATACAGTATTATTAATCGTTTGGCAATATGTCTGCCGCGAAAAATACTGTTGGTCAGAGAGGTCATTTTTGGCTTTTTACAATGCTTTTTGCCGTGTGCGGCACGGTTTTGGCAGGCATTTACAAGTAAATTATTTGATACACTTGACGGTGAATATCAGCGGCTTGACAATGGAATTGTCAACATTTTGGGGTGAAGAAACAGCCGCCCGCAATCCCTTGAGGAAAGCGAGCGGCTGTGCTGCCGATTTATGAATATTGCGAATGCTGTTTTGCTGTGTTAATCGGCAGACTGTGCGTCTCTGGAAATGCCCAGCTTGCCCTCTTTGCACTTGCCTCGGGCGATGTAGCTGCCGATGTAAATGATGGTGCCGATGGTGGAGGCAGGTATGCCGAAGCCAAGACCGCTCAGACCCATGCCGAGGTGTATGCCAAACAGCCACGCCACAGGGACACGCAGTATGATGGCACTGAGCATATTCGCCTTCAGCGATGCCATGGAGTGTCCCGCGCCGCCGGCGAAGTTGGTCATGTTGAAAACAAAGGGGATAAAGAGATAGTCCCACGTCATGGCGCGGGCGTATTCCGAGCCGAAGCGTATGACCTCGTCGCGGGTCAGGGGGTCGTTGGCAAAGATGCCGACAAACTGCGGTGCGAAAGCCTGAAAGATGAAGAACATGATGACGCAAACCACACCGGAGATGCCCACGCCCGCCCACATGGTTTTCATAGCGCGGTCGTAGCGGCCCGCGCCGATATTCTGCGCTGTCATGGGCGATACCGACTGGGATATTGCCATGGCGGGCAGAATGACAAAGGTGTTTATCTTGCCGATGGCGGCAACGCCAGCAGCGGCATTTTCGCCGAAGGTGTTGGTCATTGCGGTGATGATGAGGAAGGAGATGCTGATGACCACGCTCTGTACACTGGCGGGAAGTCCCATCTTCAGTATCTTGCCCAGCTTGTCCTTGTGAATGCGCAGGTTGCCAAGGCTGAAGCTGAACATGAATTTGGAGCGGTTAAGGTAGACGATGGCAAGAATCATTGCCATTGCCTGAGAAGCGATGGTGGCGAGAGCCGCGCCTGCGGCACCCATGCCAAAGACCATGACCAGCAGCAGGTCAAGACCCACGTTGACGGAAGCGGAGAAAGCGACAAAATAGAGCGGTCGCTTGGAATCGCCCACCGAGCGCAGTATGCCGCTGATGGCATTGTAGCCAAAGACGAAGATGTTGCCCAGCATACAGATGTTGAAATATCGCCGCGCCTCAACGAGAGAGGTTTCGGGGGTGTTGAGCAGCCTGAGCAGAGGGGTCGAAGCCGCAATCGCGCCCACAGTAAGCACAGCGGCGGCAAATGTCAGCACCGAAAGCATGGTGGAGATGGTCTGCTTCATGTCCTCCTGCTTCTGCGCGCCCGCGTACTGAGCGATGACGATGGTACCGCCGAGGGAGAGACCTACGGCAAGGTTGGTTATCAGCAGCGCAAGCTGTCCGCCGATGTTTACGCCAACCATGCTGCCCGTCGGGCAGAAGAGGCTGACGATGTACAGGTCGGCGACGCTGTACAAAGCCTGAATGAAGTTGGACAGAAGAAACGGCAGGCTGAAGCGGATAAGCTGTTTGACGACGCTGCCCTGCGTCAGGTCGGTTTCAAATTTTGACATTTTTCTTGTACCTCACAGCAATATTGAAATATACCCAATACTATACATATACGCCCGTTCAAAGTAAAGCACAAAGCAAATTTACTGCAATAAATCATGCAAAGTACAATATTTTGAGCTGCTGTTATTCAGATATAACGTCACGCTTGCGCCAGCCGCCTGCCTTCCAGCGTATCAGCAGAATGATGCCGCGGATACATTCGTCCAGCATGATGCCCAGCCAGATGCCCACAAGACCCCAGCCGAGCTGTACGCCCATGATGTAACCGCCCAGCACCGACAGTGTCCAGGAGGAAACCATGCACATAAAGGTGGGGAATTTGATGTCGCCCGCCGTCTGCAGTGCCTTTACCAGCGTCAGGTTGAAGGCTCTGCCGAATTCCAGACCGATTTCGATGAGGAAGATGGTTTTGCCCAGCCTGAGTATATCGTCCCTGAGCAGCAGTGCCTCCGCGTCGTTGCCGATAAACAGCCGCAGGATAGGGTCGCTGAAGAAATAGACCAGCACCGTAGCCGCCACCGAGCATATCACGCCCACCAGCAGCGTTTTCATAACACGCTTGTAGGCATCGTCGTGCCGCTTTGCGCCCAGCAGATAGCCCTCAAAGACCTGTGTGGCATCGCCCAGCGAGGCGGTGAACATATAGGTGAGCATGGAAATCATGCCGACATATATCTTGGTGTTGACCGCCACAATACCCATAGTATTTACAAAGCCCATTATGACAAGCTGTGCGGTGTCGTAGGAGAAGCTCTCGCCCGCGGCGGGTACACCTATCCTGACAAGCTTCCAGAACTGCCTTACGGGGAATCTGCGCAGTGCGCTCCAGCGTATACCGCCCACCTTTCTGCGGAAGATAATGATGGTTGCGATAAGTCCCAGCACGCGGGAGAATACAGTGCTGATGGCAACGCCGCGCACGCCCAGCTCGGGGAAGATGCCCACGCCGTAGATGAGCAGCCAGTTGCCCACCACGTTGAGCAGGTTGACCGCTATGGTGATGATCATATTTTCACGCATCATCGCGTTGGAGCGGAAGAGCGCTCCGTAGGTTATCATCAGGGAGGGGAAAACCACCGCACCGCCGACTATGGCGATGTACTGATAGGCAAGCTCGGCAATCTCCGGGTCGGTGACGTTCATCAGCGCGAATATCTGCCGACCGAAGATGATGCACACCGCGCCCACTATCAGACCCAGCAGGGTGTTGGCGGCTATGGAGAGGGCATATACCTCGTCCTCATGCTCCTTGTTGTTTGCGCCCTTGTACTGGGTGATAAGGATAACGCTTGCGGTGGAAAACACCGAAAACAGCAGGGTGATGACCCATGTTATCTGGTTGGCGTTGCCCACCGCCGCCACTGCCGCCTGCGAATAGCGGCTTATCATTATCTGGTCAACATTGCTTACAAGGGTGTGCATCATGTTGGCGGCAAAGGTGGACATGGCAAGGCTCATCAGTGCGCCGCGCTTGTTGTTGAGGACATCAGAACGACTGAGCATACTTTTTTCCTCCGTTTTGTTTTGGTTGTGTCGGTGTGATTATAATTGTGCGTCGTGAACTGTGTGTAAATATTCAGAGGGCTCGTTATCGTGCATTTACAGAATATTTACATTCGGATATTGACATTTCACAAGGAAGATGGTAAATTATATATAGCGATTAGCAGTCTAGAGTACAGAGTGCTAATTCGACAGGGCAAAGGAGGTGGCTCCAACGGACGGTATCAGGCTGGACCCAAAACAGCGCAGGCTGGCGATACTCGCCGCGATAATCGAAAGCTACGCGGAGAGCGGTGAGCCGGTTGCCTCCGGTGCCGTTGCGCGTATGCTGGGCGGCAGCGTTTCCAGCGCGACACTGCGCAACGATATGGCTTCCCTTGCTCAGGGCGGATATTTGTTCCAGCCCCACACTTCCTCCGGCCGTATCCCCACAGAGAGGGGCTACCGTATGTACGTTGACCGGCTGATGACCTGCCGCACACTTCCCGAGGACGTTATGCGGCACATAGACATACAGCTTACGGCGTGCAGCATGGACCCGGAGCGATTTTTTGCGGAAACGGCCCGTATGCTTTCGGGCATGACCCACATGACCGCCGCGTTGACCCACCCCGTGTCCAAGGACGCAAGGGTGCTGGGCGTGGAGCTGATGCCCACAGGGCGGCACACCTGCCTGCTGATGGTGATGATTTCACCCTCGATGCTGCGCACGAGGCTGTGCAGGCTGGACGTGGAGCTGACCGACAACGCGCTGGACATCATGCGGCGCATACTGCGCACAGCGGTGTGCGGACGGCATATTTCCGAGATTAACCACCGTCTGGTGGCTCGGGTAAAGGAGCAGCTCGGTGACGCGGCAGAGGCGGTTGAGCCGCTGCTGCTGGCAGTGCGGGACATTGTCCGCTCCGGCGAAAGCGCACAGGTTGCCATGGGCGGGCAGGAGCATCTGCTTGAACATTCGGCTTTCAGCGACGGTGCGCTGCGCGATATGCTTGCCTTCCTCTCGGACAGGGAGCAGCTTTCCGCGCTCATGCGCGGCTCGCCCAGCACGATAAACGTGTTCATCGGCAGCGAGTCGGGGCGGCAGGAGCTGCGCGAGGCCAGCATCATCACCGCACAGTACAGCACAGGCGCGGGAGCGACAGGCTGGATAGGTCTCATCGGCCCGCAGCGCATGAGCTACTCGCGGCTGATACCCTGCCTGCAGTATTTTTCCGATGCGGTTGGGCGGCTGCTGAGTGCGATGGAGGCAGAAGAAATATAACCTCTATCGTCAACCGCAGTATAGCATAATCCCTCGGCGGCGTGCTATCACAATTTCTGACAATTCTATTACTAATTATTAAATAGTCAAATTAAATAATATGAGGTGAATGTAATGTTAAAGAAGAAAAAGGACGCTAACGCGCCGGAAGTCAACGCGGAGGAAACCGCGGCCACCGCTCCCGAGGAGGAGATGGAGGAAGAGGTCATGACCGGGGAGCCGGAGGAAATTGAAGAGGAGTATGAGGAAGAGGACCCCATACGCGCCGAGCTGGCAGAGCAGAAGGAGCGTTATCTCCGTCTGGCAGCCGAGTATGACAACTACCGCAAGCGCACCCAGAGGGAAAAGACCCTCATCGGAGCGGAGAGCCGCGCCGACTGCGTTGCTGCCCTGCTGCCCGTGATGGACAATCTGGAGCGTGCGCTGGAGGCACAGGACGCCGATGCCGAGACCATGCGGCAGGGCGTGGAGATGGTGCTTCGTCAGACATTGCAGATTTTCGGCGGCATGGACGTCAAGGCCTTCGGTGCCGCGGGCGATGCCTTTGACCCCCAGCTTCATCAGTGCGTAAGCACCGCCGCCTCCGAGGAATACGATTCGGGCTGCATCACCTTCGTCATGCAGAAGGGCTACATGATGGGCGACAGGGTCATCCGTCCCGCAATGGTGCAGGTTGCCGAATAATGTACAGAGGAAAGCCACCTGCCATCGAGAACCGGTATGAGGGCGACTTCGCCCCCTTTCCCATACAGGTGCGTGTCAGAAAAACCGGCAGAACGTATGAGGAAGAATCGCTCATAGCAGTAAGGACAGCGACCGACATAGTTGAGGCTTGCGGCAGCGACTGCCGCCGGTATATCGACCTGCCCGAGGAGGGCGTGGCGGTGGTATGTCCTTTCAAGCGCGGCATTGTTGCCGATTTTGACCTTGCGGCGACCCTTTTGAAGTACCTGCTCAACAAGCACCGCAAGGTGCCGAAGCTGCTGTATATGTTCAGGCGTCCGTCGGTGGTGCTGTGCTTCCCAAGGTCGGTGAAGCTGACCACGGTGGAAACGGCAGCCTATAACGACTGCATGATGCAGGCGGGCTGCGGCAAAGTGCGGTTCTTTGAGGGCGGCATAGATGAGCTGCCCCGTGAGCTTGAAGGAAAATTCGACATAGCCATCGGCATCACCTACGAAGAGCCGAGGGAATAAAATAACAAACCAATAAACAAAAATACACCAAAAATGTTGACCCACAAAAGGGCAACTGATTCTGAAGGGAGAAAAAACAATTATGGCAAAGACAATAGGTATCGATCTGGGAACGACCAACTCCTGCGTAGCTGTTATTGAAGGCGGCGAGCCGGTAGTTATCCCCAACAGCGAAGGCGCACGCACCACCCCCTCCGTCGTAGGCTTCTCCAAGGACGGCGAGCGCATGGTAGGTATGATTGCAAAGCGTCAGGCCATCACCAACCCCGACCGCACCATCTCCTCCATCAAGCGTGAGATGGGCTCCAGCTACCGCGTCACCATCGACGGCAAGAGCTACACTCCTCAGGAGATTTCCGCAATGATTCTCCAGAAGCTTAAGACCGATGCTGAGGCATACCTCGGTGAGCCGGTCACCAGTGCTGTTATTACCGTACCCGCATACTTCACCGACGCACAGCGTCAGGCAACCAAGGACGCAGGCCGCATCGCCGGTCTTGATGTCAAGCGCATCATCAACGAGCCCACCGCAGCCGCTCTTTCCTACGGCATCGACAAGGAAGCCGAGCAGCGTGTCATGGTATACGACCTGGGCGGCGGCACCTTCGACGTTTCCATCATCGAGATGTCCGACGGTGTTCAGGAAGTTCTGGCTACTGCCGGTAACAACCGTCTGGGCGGCGACGACTTCGACCAGCGCATCATCGACTGGATCATTGCCGAGTTCAAGCGCAGCAACGGCATCGACCTTGCAAGAGATCCCATGGCTCTCCAGCGTCTGAAGGAAGCCGCAGAGAAGGCAAAGATCGAGCTTTCCGGCGTGACCTCCACCCAGATCAACCTGCCCTACATCACCGCAGATGCCAGCGGCAGCAAGCACCTCGACATGACCCTCACCCGTGCCAAGTTCAACGAGCTGACTTCTGACCTGGTTGACCGCACCATGGGTCCCGTCCGTCAGGCTCTCTCCGACAGCGGTCTCTCCGTCGGTCAGATCGACAAGGTTCTGATGGTTGGCGGTTCCACCCGTATTCCCGCTGTTGTCGATGCGGTCAAGAACTTCATCGGCAAGGATCCCTTCAAGGGCATCAACCCCGACGAGTGCGTTGCACTGGGCGCAGCCATTCAGGGCGGCGTTCTTGGCGGCGAGGTAGGCGGCATGGTCCTTCTGGACGTCACTCCTCTCTCTCTCGGCATCGAAACTCAGGGCGGTATCTGCACCAAGATCATCGAGCGCAATACCACCATCCCCACCAAGAAGTCTCAGGTATTCACCACCGCTGCTGACAACCAGACCTCCGTTGAGGTCAACGTCCTGCAGGGTGAGCGTGAGTTTGCCCGCGACAACAAGCAGCTCGGTCTCTTCCATCTGGACGGCATCGCGCCCGCAAGACGTGGTATCCCCCAGATTGAGGTTACCTTCGACATCGACTCCAACGGTATAGTCAGCGTTTCCGCACGCGACAAGGGCACCGGTCGTGAGCAGCACATCACTATCACCGCCTCCACATCCATGGATAAGGCCGACATCGAGCGTGCTGTCCGTGACGCAGAGCAGTATGCCGCAGAGGACGCAAAGCGCCGCGAAGAGGTTGACACCCGCAACGCAGCCGACCAGATGGTCTACCAGACCGAGAAGCTGCTTGACGAGCTGGGCGACAAGGTTGACGCAGGCATGAAGGCCAGCATTCAGGGCAAGGTTGACGGTCTGCGCGCCATCAAGGACACCGGCAGCGTGGAAGATGTCAAGGCAAAGACCGACGAGCTGCAGCAGGAGGTCTACCGCCTCAGCGAAATCCTCTACAACCAGCAGGGCGGCCCCACCGGCGGCAATGCAGGCGGCTATGCCGGCGGCGACGATATTCCCAACGGTGACTTCGTTCCCGACGCAGACGAGAACTGATAAATTGATTTGCAAACAGGCTCACAGCCCGGCGCAGGCTGTGAAACACGATAAATAATGCAGCCGCGTTCGCGGCGGGAAAAGGGTCCCGCCCGCGGACGCGGCTGAAAATGCACAAAGTGAATAAACGCGCATAGCGCAAAAGGGGAAAGTACATTGGCAGACTCCAAAAGAGATTTTTACGAGGTGCTGGGCGTCGAAAAGTCCGCATCGGAAGATGATATAAAGCGCGCCTACAGACAGGCGGCAAAGAAATACCACCCCGACCTGCACCCCGGCGATGCAGGCGCGGAGGCAAAGTTCAAGGAGGTCAACGAGGCCTACGAGGTGCTTTCCGACAAGGAAAAGCGTTCCCGCTATGACCAGTTCGGCCACGCAGGCGTAGACCCCAACTTCGGTGCGGGCGCAGGTGGTGCGGGCGGCTTTGGCGGCTTTGACTTCGGTGACCTTGGCGACCTTGGTGACCTTTTCGGCAGCTTCTTCGGCGGCGGCTTCGGCGCGCAGAGCGGTCGTTCCTCCGGCGCAAACGCTCCCAGAAGGGGCAGCGATATACGCCAGTCGGTGTTCCTCTCCTTTGAGGAGGCGGCAAAGGGCTGCTCCAAGGAAGTGGAATACCGCCGCATAGAGCAGTGCAGTGACTGCCACGGCACAGGCGCAAAGGCGGGCACCGCCGCAAAGACCTGTTCGGTGTGCGGCGGCTCCGGTTCGGTGCGTATGCAGCAGCGTACCATGTTCGGCGTAATCCAGACCCAGCAGCCCTGCGATAGCTGCAAGGGCACAGGACGCATCATTGAGCAGAAGTGCCAGAAGTGCGGCGGCGTAGGTCGTGTCAAGGTGCCCCGCAAGCGCAAGGTGGACTTCCCCGCCGGCATCGACGATGGACAGTCCCTGAACGTGCGCGGCGAGGGCAGCGCAGGTGTCAACAACGGTCCCGCAGGTGACCTGTACGTTGACGTCACCGTCCGTCCCCACCACTTCTTCGAGCGTGACGGCTACGACGTACACTGCGAGGTGCCTCTCTCCTTTGCACAGGCGGCGCTGGGCAGCGAGATTGACGTAATGACGCTGGACGGCGTGCAGAAGGTCAAGGTTGCGGCAGGCACACAGCCCGGCGATGTCCACACGCTGAAGGGGCAGGGTATTCACCGCCTCAACGGACGCGGCAAGGGCGACCAGCTTATTCACTTCACCATATCTGTGCCCAAGGGACTTAATTCCCAGCAGCAGCAGCTTATCCGTGATATGGACGCCGCTATGCCCCGCCAGACAGCCAAGAAGGGCTTCTTCAACAAGTAAGTAATACCCCCACAAGGAGCAAGTAATGATGAAATTTCCTTTCAGGGACTCACCCAACACCGCAGTCATTACCTGCGCACATGTGCTGGAGGAAGATAACCCCATCATGTATATAACCCACGACGAGGACGACGGAATGTGGCAGTTTCTCTGCGGAGGGCTGCACACCGAGGAAGATGCCCGTGTGGTGTCACTGTACGAAATGTTTGCCTGCGACCGTTCGGTTGCCGAGGTTGCGAATATGCCTCTGGGCTTTGTCGCGGAACGCTCCGAGCCCGACACCGCGTGGATAATACGCAGGCGCAGGTGACAGAGATATGCGGATAGAAACACCCGATCTGCTGCTGCGGGAGATGACCCCGGAGGACTTTTCCGCACTGCACGGCATATTTTCCGATACAGAAACCATGCAGTACTATCCCGCCCCCTTTGACGAGCAAAAGACCCGTGGCTGGATAGAGTGGAATATGGATAACTACACCCGCCATGGCTTCGGGCTGTGGGCGGTGGTGTATAAGCAAACAGGCGAGGTAATAGGCGACTGCGGCATCACCCTGCAGAATATTTACGGCGATGGAGTGCTGCTGCCGGAAATAGGCTATCACCTCCGCAAGGATTTCTGGCATCGTGGTCTTGCGCTGCAGGCGGGGCAGGCTGTCCTGCGCTACATATTCCGTAACACCGCCTTTGACGAGATTTACTGCTATCAGAAATGGAGCAATGCTCCCTCACGCAGGCTGGCAGAAAGACTGGGGCTCAGTCTGCGTGCCGAGTACAGCGACCCCAAGAATACCCGCACCAGCGTGTATTCCGTAACACGCAGCGAGTTTGATGCTATGCATCAGTAAAATAACCACAGCAGGAGGTGACTGAAGTGCAGCACAAGGGTACGCAGACCATCGAAACCGAGCGGCTCATACTCCGTCGCTTTACTGTAGAGGACGCCGACGCAATGTACAACGGCTGGGCGTCCGACCCGGAGGTAACCAAATTCCTCATGTGGCCCACCCACTCCGACCCCTATGTTACGGCTATGGTGCTGAATGGCTGGGTATCTCAGTACCAAAAGGACGACTGCTACCAGTGGGCGATAGTGCCCAAGGGCAACGACGATAAGCCCATCGGGTCAATCGCCGTGGTCGAGCCCCTTGAAGAGCCCATCTGCAAGGCTCACATAGGCTACTGTATCGGCAGAAAATGGTGGCACATGGGCATCACCTCCGAGGCTCTCAAGGGTGTGATGGACTTCCTCTTTGACGATGTAGGGGTAAAATCCATTCAGTCCCGCCACGACCCGCGCAATCCCTATTCCGGTGCGGTCATGCGCCGCTGCGGAATGAAGTACGACGGCACACTGCGCCGGTCTGACTGGAATAATCAGGGCGTGTGCGATGCCGCCTACTATTCACTGCTGGCAGAGGAACGATAAATCTTACAATAACCATTTATTACAAAAACAGAGGAGGGCTCAAAGTATGCCGATACTTCGCCTGAAGCCGGTTGCAAAGGAGAATATCTGGGGCGGCACACGCCTATGTGAGGAATTCGGCATCGAGCCGCCTGCGGGCAGCATCTCGCCGGAAACGGCGGCTGCCGCAGAGGACATCGGGCAGGTCGATGATGCCGAAGAGAGCGCACTGCCCAAGGTGGGCGAGGTGTGGATGCTTTCCTGCCACCCCGATTCCCGAGGAAAGGTCATCGGCGGACAGTATGACGGAATGAGCCTGCCGGAGGTGCTGACCTCCCGCCCCGATTTCATGGGCAGCCACGCCAAGCGTTTCAACCGCTTCCCATTGCTTATCAAACTCATTGACGCTGCGGAGAATCTCTCCGTACAGGTACACCCCGACGATGAATATGCCGCGGACACCAATGACGCTCAGGGAAAAACCGAGCTGTGGTACGTCATAGAGGCTGAGCCCGACGCGGAAATCATCTACGGCTTCAAGAATGAGCTGACACAGGAGCAATTCCGCCATGCCATCGAAAATGACACCCTGCTGGACGAGCTGGAGCATTTCAAGGTGCGTGCCGGCGATGTCTTTTTCATCGAGGCGGGCACCGTCCATGCCATAGGCAAGGGCGTGCTGCTTGCGGAGGTGCAGCAGAATTCCACTACCGAATACCGCATCTACGACTACGGCAGGGTGGACGCGGAGGGCAATCCCCGCCCCCTGCACATCGACCGAGCCATTGACGTGGCGATAACCGTGCCGCCCACCTTCCCGCCCGGACCGCTGGGCCCTCCTGTGGACGTGGACAGCCGCACCGAGATGGTGCTGGGCGAGTGCAAGTATTTCCGCTCAGTCATCATGGACACCTTCATGCCCACCCACTTTGAGGTGGACGAGGATTCCTTTGCCTCGGTGGTGGTGCTGGACGGCGAGGCCAAATTCTTCACAGACGACGAGAATATCAACCTGCGCAAGGGCGATTCCGCATTCATCACCGCAGGCACAGGTCGTGTCACCGTCAGCGGACGTGCCATATTCATTGTCACAACCATCTAGCATTGTAATAAATCATAATGTCGCTACATTATCTTACAATAGACGAAAGCGGGATTCAGCGTCGGTTTGCCTTTGCGGGCGAGCAGACGCTGATTGATGTACTGCGGGAGCATGAGCTGGAAACAGGCATAAATCTGCCCCTGCCATGCGGCGGCAAAGGCATCTGCGGAGGCTGCGCTGTGCGCCTCACAGGGGTGCTTGCTCCGCCTGACGCAGAGGAAAAGGCCAGTCTGGCGCGCCGCTTTGGGGAAGCAGGCGCAGAGGGTATGCGCCTTGCCTGCCGCGCGGTTATGTGCGGTGACTGTATTCTTTCCCTCGAGGGCAAGAACAGTCGTGCGTCTTACAAAGAAGAAAACCTTACAAGCCTGTCTGAGCCTTGCTGTGTCGCCTTTGACGTAGGCACAACCACCATAGCCCTGCGCGTGGTGGACGACAATGGCAAGGCAGTGTACCAGAAAACCGAGCATAACGCGCAGCGCACCATGGGCGCGGACGTAATGACCCGCATTGCCTGCTGCGGAAGCGAGGGCGGCTTGGAGAAGCTGCGCAGTACAGTGTGCCGTCAGCTTGAGCGAATGATGGACGAAGCCGCCCACATTCTGGGGCTTACGCAGGACTATGCCGCGTGTACAGCGGCGGGCAATACCACCATGCTGTCCATAATCGCGGGCATCGACCCCACCCCGCTGGGTGTCGCGCCCTACCGCACCACAGATACATTGGGCAGGCAGTTTGCGCTGCCTCAAAGAGAGGACGGGTCAGAGGGAAGAGGCATCTATCTTCTGCCCTGCGCAGGCGGTTTTACAGGCGGCGACCTTGTGGGCTGCCTTGCCGCGCTGGAGCATTTTCACCCGCAGCTTGCCGCCACAGAGGGGCTGCTGCTGTGCGACCTTGGTACAAACGGAGAGCTTGCGCTGCGCTGCGGCGACCGCTGGCTGGTTACGTCAGCGGCGGCAGGACCTGCGCTGGAGGGCGGCAGCATAAGCTGCGGCTCGGGCGCGGTAAGCCATGCGGCGGCTGCGCTGTATGACACCCGCATTATCCATGAAGATAAGTCCGCTGAGGGCGAGGACAAAACCGCCGCCGCACCCACCAGACGCATACAGCTTTCGCAGGACATAGCCGCAGAGGTCATCGGCGGCGGCACGCCACGCACACTCACAGGCTGTGCGGTCATCGACCTTGTGGCGATACTGCTGGGCAGAGGCATCATTGACAGCGGCGGCTGCATGGAATGTGACAGCTTCGCTCTTTGCGAGGGCTTGTCGCTGCAGCGCAACGACGTGCGGCAGCTTCAGCTTGCAAAGGGGGCTGTAGCCGCGGCGGCACTGTGCCTTATGCACCGCGCCTATGGCGGCAGCGAAGGACAGCTTTCCGCAGTGGTGACAGGCGGGCTGGGCTACCGCGTCAATCCCTCCTCAATGACCGCTATCGGTCTGCTGCCCTGCTGCCCGACAGAGAATATACGCGCCATTCCCTCCCTTGCGCTGGAGGGGGCGGTGCTGTGCCTTGACGAAGAGGGGCGCAAGCTGGCAGAGGCAGTCCGCGCCCGCTGCGAGGTCGTGGAATTGGGCGGCGATGCCCTGTTTGACGAGCTTTTCATAGAGCAGCTTCAGTTTCCCGAATAACTGATTTGCGCGTACGACTTAGTGATGTGATATTACAAATATAGATACCTTACGAAGTAGAGGGAAAGAGGAAAAGAAAACATGAGAATACTGGCAATCGAATCCTCCTGTGACGAAACTGCGGCAGCGGTGGTGGAGGACGGCAGAAAGGTCATTTCCTCGGTGGTTGCAACACAGATAGAAAGGCACAAGGTTTTCGGCGGCGTAGTGCCGGAAATCGCCAGCCGTATGCACGCCGAATGTATATCTCAGGTGGTGGCGGAAACGCTGGACAAGGCGGGCTGCACCGTGGACGGCATGGACGCTGTCGCCGTCACTGCGGCACCCGGTCTTATCGGCTCGCTGCTGGTGGGCGTCAGCTTTGCCAAGGGGCTTAGCTGGGCGACAGGGCTGCCGCTGATACCTGTACACCATCTGCGTGGGCATATTGCCGCCAACTATATCGCCCATGAGGGGCTGAAGCCGCCCTTCCTCTGCCTTGTGGTGTCGGGCGGACACAGCCACATTGTGGAGGTAAAGGACTACACCGACCTGCGGGTCATCGGACGCACAAGGGACGATGCCGCCGGCGAAGCCTTTGACAAGACCGCCCGCGCTCTGGGGCTGCCCTACCCGGGCGGCGTGAATATGGACAAGCTGGCAGACGAGGGCGACCGCTCCGGCTACAGCTTCCCCAAGCCCCACATTGACGGCGCACCCTATGATTTCAGCTTCTCAGGACTGAAAACCGCCGTTATCAACACCATTCACAACATGGAGCAGAAGGGGCAGCAGCCCCCTGTTGCCGACCTTGCCGCCGCAGTGCGCGGCAGTGTGGTGGACGTGCTGACCGAGCGATTCCTCCTTGCCGCAAAGGACACCGGCTACAAGCGGCTTGCCATAGCCGGCGGTGTTTCCGCCAACAGCGAGCTGCGCCGCCGCATGACCGAGCTGTGTGAAAAGGAGGGCTATGAGCTGTACATTCCCCCGCTGTCCCTCTGCGGAGATAACGCGGCTATGATAGGCGCACAGGCTTATTATGAGTACCTTGCGGGGCACCGCGCTTCGCTGGAGCTGAATGCCTGCGCCACAATGGAGATTGGCAGCGACTTCGACTGCCTGTTGTAAGAGTAGCCGGGCTAACAATATCTTACAAATATAAATAAGGGGAGCAAATATGTCTGTACGCATCATCTTCACCCATGGCATAATGGGCAACAATCGGATATTTGACCCGCTTATTGAAGAGGTGAGTGGGTGGCAGGGCGATATAAGCTGTGAATGTGTCACCCTGCCCGGGCATGGGGGCAATGCGCTGGACTTTGCTGCAAGCTCTATGGCAAAGTGGCAGGAGTGTCTGGATAATCATGTTGCCGCCGCCCAGAGGCAGTACGACCACGTTATCCTTGTGGGTCATTCCATGGGCGGGCTGCTTTCGGTGCAGTCGGCACTGACCTACCCGCTGAAGGTGCGTGGGCTGTTTATGCTGGCACTGCCGCTGAAGATAAGCATGAAGCCCCGCTACGCCGCCAACGCAGTGTGTGCGGCCATGGGCTGGCGAAAGGGCTGCGCAAACGTAAGTGCCACAATTGAGGCGGCAGGGGTAAGCGACAGCAACCTCTTCCACTATATCGCCACAACGCCTCGCTACATAGAGCTGTTTCGGAAATCTGCCCGCACCCGCGAGCTGCTTGACAAGGTCACTGTCCCCATGCTGGCGGTGCTTTCCAAAAACGACAGCATAGTAGCTTTCGACTCCGCCCGCATAGCGGAGAAGGCAGGGGCGCAGGTGTGCCGCCTGCAGGAATCTGACCACTTCCTCTACACCCCTCGGGAGATGCAGCTTTGCCGTGGACGTTTTCGTATGTTTGTCGGAGCGTGTACCGGCATGAGCATACGCTGAAATATCATACAATAACACAGCCCGCCACACCTGTTTGTAAGGTGTGGCGGGCTTTTGCGTATCTTACTACGAGTCAGCTATTCTTCTTGGGCGGCTGCATAATGGTAATCTTCACAGCCGACTGCTGAAGCTGCTCGATGTGCGGGGGGAGAGGCACGTCGGTGTCGTCGGGGTGCATCTCCATGCGCATCTGCTCGGCCGCCTGCGCTGCCCGCGCCATCTGCTCGTCAAGGCTTGCGCTGCCGCGCTGTGCGGGGGAAGTGGTTTGCATAACAGGCGGGTCAAGGTCAAAGGGAGGCAGGTCGGTTTCCTCTTCCTCCGCAGGGAATGGCTCTGCGGGGAATTGCTCCGCAGCGAAAGCGTCCGAAGCCATGAAGGAGGTCTGCGCAGGCGGTGCCTCAGTGCGCACAGGGGGCAGGTTGCGCGCCATGGTCATCTCGATAAGCTGCTGGCGGCTCATAATAACCTGTCGGGGCTTGGAGCCCTCATAGGGACCTACCACGCCCGCCTTTTCAAGCTGGTCAACAATGCGTCCGGCCCGTGCGTAGCCCACTGTCAGGCGGCGCTGCAGCAGGGAAACCGAAGCCTGTCCCGCCTCGATGACCACCTCCGCTGCCTTCATGAACAGCGGGTCATCGTCGGAGGCAAGGAAGCTGTCGTCGCTGTCGCCGGGTGCGCCTTCGTCGTCTGCGGCGGCGCGGCGCTCAATCTCGCGGGCGATTTCCTCGTCGTAGTTTGCGGGGGTCTTGCTCTTGATGAATGAGACAACCGCCTCGACTTCATCGTCGTCAACAAAGCTGCCCTGCACACGCAGGGGCTTTGCGCCGATGGGCTTGAAGAGCATATCGCCGCGTCCGATAAGTCCGTTGGCACCGCCCTCATCCAGAATGGTGCGGGAGTCCACCTGAGAGGTGACCTTGAAGGCGATACGACTGGGAATGTTGTTCTTGATGGTACCGGTGATGACATCGACCGAGGGACGCTGGGTGGCAAGCACCATGTGTATGCCGGCGGCGCGTGCCTTGGCAGCGAGGGTGGCGATGGCGTTTTCCACTTCCTTGGGGGAGTTGGACATCAGGTCAGCCAGCTCGTCGATGATGATGATGATGCGGGGCAGCTTTGCAAATTCGCCGGTTTCCTCGGCGCGCTTGTTGTAATTCTTGATGCTGCGCACACCGCGCTCCAGCAGCATGGAGTAGCGTTTTTCCATCTCGCCCACAGCCCACTGCAGTGCGCCTGCAGCCTTCTTCGGGTCGGTGACGACGGGGACAAGCAGGTGGGGAATACCGTTGTAAACGTCCAGCTCAACCTTCTTGGGGTCAACCATGATAAGGCGCACGTCCTCGGGAGATGCCTTGAAGATAAGGCTGATGAGCATGGAGTTGATGCACACTGATTTACCTGTGCCGGTGGAGCCCGCAACAAGCAGGTGGGGCATATCGCCCAGATTGGCAAGAATGACGTTGCCGTCAATGTCCTTGCCCACGGTGACGGTGACAGGGCTCTTGGCATCGCGGAATGCAGGGGTGTCGATAAGCTCGCTGATGCGCACGATGCTTGCGGTGTCGTTGGGTATCTCAACGCCCACCGCCGATTTGCCGGGGATAGGTGCCTCGATGCGTATTGCCGTTGCGGCAAGGCGCAGAGCGATGTCATCGGTGAGGCTTGTGATGCGGTTGATTTTCACGCCGGGGGCGGGGCACAGCTCATAGCGTGTGACGGCGGGGCCTCGGCATATGTCAACAATATCCGCGGTGACACCGTACTCCTTGAGTACGGCAACCAGCCGCTCGGAATTTTTCTTCAGCTCGGTGCGAATGTCCTCTTCAACAAAGGGGTCACGGGGGATAAGCAGTGAGATGCTGGGGAAGTGGTACTCTGCCATGGGCTGCTCGTCCGCAGAGCGTACCTCCTGGGCAAAGCCGGCGGCCTGCCGTGCGATTTCCTCGGCGCGCTGCTGCTTGGACTTGCCCGCAACC